>NZ_JBVHMR010000002.1:354149-605171 GCF_055558375.1 Streptomyces sp. NPDC025793
GATTCGGCGTCGCCCCCGACCTCGGCCGCTGCCCCGGCCTCGGCGTCGGCGGTTGCCTCGTCCTCGACCGTCGCCTTGGGCTCGGTGTCGACCTCGGCGTCGCCTTCGATCGCCGCCTCGGCCTCTGCCGTCGTCTTGGGCTCGATGTCGGCGTCGGCCTCGATGTCAGCCTCGACCAGCGCGTTGGATTCGGCGTCGCCCCCGACCTCGGCCGCTGCCCCGGCCTCGGCGTCGGCGGTTGCCTCGTCCTCGACCGTCGCCTTGGGCTCGGTGTCGACCTCGACCGTTGCCTTGACCTCGCCGTCAGCCGTCGCTTCAGCCTCAGCCGTCGCCTCAGCCTCAGCCGTCGCGTCGACCTCGCCCGCGACGGTCGCCTCGCCCCCGGCCTCACCCTCGGCCTCAGCCTCGGCCGTCGCCTCGGCCTCAGCCTCGGCCGTCGCCTCGATCTCGCCCTCGACGGTCGCCTTGCCCTCGGCCTCAGCCCTCGTCTCGGCCTCGGCCGTCGCCTCGCCCCCGGCCGCAGCCTTCGTCTCGGACTCAGCCCTCGTCTCCGGGCCGGCGCTGGATTCGGTCAGGGCCTCCGGCTCGGACGGGTGGGGGACCTTGACGTTGTCGAAGGCGGCTGCCACCAGGTCGTGGGTGCCGGGGTTTTCCTGGCGGGGTTCGGGGACCGTGGGGGTCGGGCCGGAGGCCGTTGTGGGGGACTCGGTCGGTCGGGTCGCGAGACGGCTCGCACCCTCCGCCTCGGCGGCTCGTCCCTTGCGTGAGCGGCCGAATGCGTTCCGCAGGAGAGTGAGAATGCCCATGTGCGCAACCCTTCGCGTGAGTTGATGCCCGTAGATCCCTGGCCAGGACGGACACGTAAGGTTAGCGAAGCGCTCAGTGGGGAGATGCGATCGACCGGGCCGCGGCGACCTCCTGGCGTAGGGGTTCCAGAACGCTGCCCGCCGGGCCGGTGAGATCCGTGCGAACCGGGGTCAACGTTTCGGCGTTGCGCACGCCCTCCGACAGCTCCCGCAGTTGCAGCGCGATCTGCGCGACCTCGGCCGGCGACGGCGGCTGTGCCCCGTGCTTCACGCGGACGCGGGCCGCCGTCGTGGCGTCCACGATGCGCTCCACGGCGACGACCAGCGGCCACCAGGCCGCCGCGCGGCGGCCGGTCGGCGGCGGTTCGGTCAGGGCCCGCTGGAACTCCGTACGGATGACCGACAGATCGCGGTAGAGGCGGCGGCGCATGCGGGCGCGGGCGGCGGGGTCCGGGGCCGTGTCCGGGGCGAACGCCTTCTCCACGTAGGCCGCCGTGTCCGCCACCGCGTCCGCCAGACGGTCGCCGACGCGGGTCCGCCAGCTCTCCGGCCACAGGAGGTACCCGGCGGTCAGGGCGATCGCGCAGCCCAGGAGGGAGTCCGTCAGACGGGGCAGGAGGAGGGCCGTGCCCTGGTGGTTCAGGATGTCCGAGAGGAGGAGGATCACCGGGGTGATGGCGGCGGTCTGGTAGCCGTAGCCCTGTGGGGTCAGGGCCGGGATCAGAGGGGCCAGGAACAGCATCGCCGGGACGTCCCACCAGCCCAGGGGGACCTCGGCCAGGACCACCGCCGCGATCACCAGGCCCGCCACCGTGCCGAGCGCGCGCAGCAGGGCGCGGGAGAAGACCGAGCCGAAGTCGGGCTTGAGGACGAAGGTGATCGTCAGGGCCACCCAGTACGAGCGCGGGACCGGGATCAGGGAGACGAGGGCCTGGGCGATGCCGATGCAGACGGCGAGGCGCAGGCCGTAGCGCCAGGAGTTGGCGGAGAGGATCACGTTGCGGGTCGCCCGTGCCGTGCGGATGCCCAGGGCGGCGGGGCGGCCGAGGCGGTCGTCGATGCCGCGCGGGTCCACGTCGGGGGAGGCGACCACCTCGGCCGTGTGGCGCAGGGCGTGGTCCACCGCGCGGGCCGTCTCGGTCAGCGGGACCGGGAGGTCGAGCGCCGTCGGACCCGTGGCGCCCGTTTCGACGGCGTGGGCCAGGCGGTGGACGGCCTCCGGGATCTGCGGGGACAGCGGTCGGGCCGCCCAGTGGGCCGCGGGGGCCGCCTCCAGTATCGGGGTGACGGCGTTCAACTGGGCCAGCAGACGCGTGAGTTCGGAGCTGCGGCCGTGGTGGCGGGCGCGGCGGGCCAGCACCAGGTCGTACGACTGGTTCAGGGACTGGGTGACCGCCTGGCGGGCCCGGTCGTACTCCTCGGTGCGGTCGGTTCCGGAGACGGTGAGGAGCGCGGCGACCGTGCGGTACGTGGCCGCCACCGCCGCGCGTTCCGGTACGCCCGAGCGCAACGGCCAGGCGAGCAGGGCGAGGAGGAGGACCAGGAGGCCGCCGCCGGTCATCAGGGCCGGGGCGAGCCACCAGGGACGGGGCAGGGGCAGGCCCGCGCCCACCACGCAGTTCAGGAGCAGGAGCAGGCCGGAGACCGAGGCGACCGCGCCGATCGTCGAGATCATGCCGGAGAGCAGGGCCACGCCGGTGACCGCCGCCACCGCGTACCAGCCGTGGCCGTACACCAGCGTGCCCAGCGTGACGCCGACCGCGCCGAAGAGCTGGGGGACGGCGATGTTGAGGATGCGCATGCGGTAGGCGTCGGCGGTGTCGCCGATGACGCCGGAGAGGGCGCCCATGGAGGCGAGGGCGCCGTAGGCCGGGTGGCCGGTGGCGAGGCCGATCGCGAGGGGGAGGGCCAGGGCGATGGCGGCGCGGGCCACGGCGGGCCGGTTGACGGGGGACTGCTGGGGTTGGAGGTTCCGGACCAGCCAGTCGGGAGGGGTGAGGCCGATGGGGAACTCTCGGGACATGGGCCCATTATCCGGTTCCGCTTCGGCTTCCTCTCAGGTCAGGTCGGGTCAGGCCTGCGCCCGGGACCGGGGTGTCTCCGGTGGCGGCGCCGGCGCCGGGGCCGGCGGCCGGCGGCGGGAGGGGCGGCCCGGGCGGTTCAGGCGGACGTTGCGGGTCAGCCAGGTGGCCGCGGCCGCGGTCAGGCCGAGGGCCAGCAGGAGCCAGGCCGTGGTGCGGAGGGTGGCGGTGAGGGCGTCGTAGACCGCGGCCGCGGCGGGGTGGGGGGCGTCGGCGGGCAGGTCGGCGAGGGTCAGGGCGCGGCCGATGGACAGGGCCAGGGTCAGGAGGCCGCCGCCCAGGGCCGTGCCGAGGGCGGTCGCCGTGATGGCCCGGCGGCGGTGGACGGCCAGGCCGATGCCGGTCGCGGCGAAGGCGACCGCCGCGACCGGCAGCCAGAAGCCGGCTACCTCCAGCACGTGGAACCCCTTCCGGTACGCGGCCAGTTCGTCCCCGGGGAGCACGGCGACCGGGGTGTGCTGCACCGGGATGCGCGCGGCCAGCGGCACGTGGTCCTCGGTGAGCCGGCGCTTGACCGGGTCGGTGACGGAGGCGAGGTCGACGGTGACCGGCTGCCCGGCCGTCCTGCCCTGCTCGTCGCGCAGGGCGCGCAGCACCGCGTCGTGGGTGACCTGGTTGCCGGTGTCCCAGGCCAGCCGGAACGCCTCGGTCTGGGTGAAGGAGCGCACCGCGTCGTGCACGAAGGGACGCAGGGAGCCTCCCCCGGAGGGGGTACCCCCGGCCGGGCGGACGGTCATGTGCTCGTCCACCACGCGCCAGAGGCCGTCGCCGACCGTGTTCGCGACGGCTTCCCGCACCGCCGGGTCGGCGGCGAGCGGCGCCATCGTGGTGACGTAGCGGCCCGTGTCCACCAGCCCGTACGCCGCCCAGGCCGCCAGCGTGCCGAACGGCACGAGGAGGCAGGACAGGGTGATCAGTGCGGCCGACAGGGCGCTCCTGAGACGTGGGGGCACGTTTCCAGGCAACGGCCTTCGGACGGGGCGCGCGACCCGGGCGCGGCATTCGGGTGGTCTTCGCCCCGTCGTGCGCCCCCCGGGGGCCTCACCGTGCGCCCGCCGTGGCCGCACCGCGCGCACCTGGGGCTTCGGCTCCTCCGGTGGAGGGTTCGTCCGAACGGGTGTTTCCTGGTGCTGGGGAGACGGAAACCGGCTCATGGGGCCGGTGTGGGTAGAGGGAAACAGGGGAGTGCGTGGGCCCCGGTCCGACGACCCGCCGGACGGGGCCCACGCACACACGCGCCACGCGGTGGCCCGCTCAGCGGATGCGGTGCCCGAAGGCGTCCTCGCGTGTGTAGTAGCGGTAGAAGAACGTGGCGAACGTCGCTCCCGACACCACCAGCGACATCACCGTCGACCGCCAGATGGAGTGCCCGGTCTGGCTGTAGAGGAAGCCGAACGCGCAGCCGGCGAACACCGTCCACAGCAGCGCGTGCACCTCCCGCGGCATCCGCGGGGCCAGCGTCAGCAGGGCCATGGACACGACCGCGAACACCAGCGCGCTGACGAACCCGAGCAGCAGGTTCCAGCCGGTGATGGCGCCGCCGGCGCGGTTGTCGGCCGCGACCCAGTAGCCGTACACCAGGCCGAGCACGACCGGGCCGGCGATGTGGGCGACGCGGTGGGTGCGCGCGTCGAAGACGTCGGGCGGGCGGGCGTGCCGGGCAGCTTCCACCTCCGGTGTCCGCCCGGGGCGGGACATGCCGCCGGGCGCGGGTGCCGCTTGAGCCATGAGAGCGCTCCTCTCTCTCCTCGCCCCCGCCTTCCAGAGCACACCTGGGACCGCGGCCCGGCAAGTCGGCCGGACGGGTGAAGTCGCCCGGGCGGGGCCCGGATGCGGGCGGATACCCGGCGTGTTTCGCTGGGTGCATGGAGGGCTGCCCACCGTGACGGAGACGGAGTACGGGCGGGGGCGTCAGCTGCTGCGGGTCCGCGGCCGGAGCGTCGCCTGGGTGCCGTCGCTGTTGCTGCTCGTCGGCATCGTGCTGGTGGACCTCAACACCACCGAGCGGTTCCGGATCATCTCCTGGATCGTGCTGGTCCCCGGCACGGCCGCGGCGATCTGCGGGGTGTGGACGACGGGCGCCTTCGCCGTGCTCGCGGTGGTGACGTACTTCGCCGTCGACAGCGCCTGGCCCGGCGAGTACCGGGCCGGGCTCGGCGACTTCGTCCTGGTCGGCCTCGGCGGCATCCTCGCCACGCTGGCCGCGGCCGTGCGCGAGCGCAAGGAGCGGCAGACCCTGCACATCCTGGACATCGCCGAGACCACCCGGCGCACGGTGCTGCGCCCGCTGCCGGCGCGCTGGGCCGGGCTGGAGCACGCGGGCGTGTACCTGGCCGCCGACGTGGAGGCCCGGGTCGGCGGCGACTTCTACGACATCCAGCCCGGACCGCACGGCACCCGGGTCCTCGTCGGCGACGTGCAGGGCAAGGGGCTCGGCGCGGTGGAGGCCGCCGCCGCGCTGCTCGGCACCTTCCGCGAGGCCGGCTACCACGAGAAGGATCTCGCGACCGTCGCCGAACGCCTGGAGATCCGGATGCTGCGGCACCGCACGCTCTCCACGGCGCTCGGCCGGGACGACGGGGACCGGTTCGCGACCGCCGTGCTGATCGGCTTCTGCGACGACTGCCCGGACGTCGTCGAGACCGTGAACTTCGGGCACGAGGCGCCGCTCGCCGTCGGCCCGCGCGGCGTGCGTGAGCTGCCGAGCGGGGACGGGCTGCCGCTCGGGCTCGGGGAGTTGGCGGCGGGACCGCCGCCCGTGCACCGGGTGCCGCTGGCCGCCGACGAGACGCTGCTGCTGGTCACCGACGGGGTGACCGAGGCCCGTGACCGCGGGGGCGTCTTCTACGCACTGGCCCCGGACGTCGCCCGTGCCGTCGCCGCCGAACCGGACCTGCGTGCCGAGCCCTTGAGCCTGGTCCGCCGGGTCCGGGACGGGGTGCTGCGGCACAGCGGGGGGCGGCTGGGCGACGACACCACCGTGTTCGCCGTACGACGTCTGGCGGAGGCGGAGCCGGGGGCGGCGGAGTCGGCCTGTGCGGGCGGGGACGAAGGGGCCGAACGGGGTTGTCCGCGGTCCTGAGGCGCGCGTGTGCAGCCGCAGCGGTTACGGTGCTGGCTGGAAGCAAGCCGTGACCACGGGTTGCGCGGGGTCGACGGTCGACAGGGGGAGGGACGATGCCCGGAACCGTACTGCTGCTCGCGGCCTCGCCGCTGGGCAAGGGGCGCCTGGTGGACGCGGCCGCCGTGCTGCCGGTGCTGGCCGCGGTCGCCCCGGCCGTGCTGTCCGGCACCGAGACGGCCAACGTGGTCGAACTCGCCGATCCGCTGGATCCGCAGGCCGTGCTGACCCGGCTGCGGGCCGCGGCGGCCGCTCCCGGGCCGCTGACCGTGTACCTCGCCGGGCAGCTCCAGCTGGACCGCAAGCAGCATCTGCCACACGTGGCGCTGGCCCGCACCACCGCGGCGACCGTGCGCTACACCGCGCTGCCGTGGCACTGGATCCGGGACGAGCTGCGGTTGCGCTCCGCGGCGGACGCGGCGCTGGTCGTGGATCTGCACGCGGACGCGGAGGCGTGGCGGTACGTCGCCGAGCGGGGGCTGGACTGCGGGCCCAACGCGGCGGTGTACGGCCGGGTGGCTCCGGCGTCCGGGCGGCGGGGCCCGGCGGAGCCGGCGTACATGAAGGCGGTGGCGACACTGCTGCGCAGCGGGCATCGGCCGCCGCTTCTCCAGTTGCACGAGCAGGCGCTGGCCCGGATCGCCGAGTCCGGCGCCGGCCGGGACCTGGTCTTCGCGCACCCGCCCACCGGCCTCCCCCGCCCGCAGACCCCGACCCCGACCCCACCCTCACCGGGGGCCTCCCCGCACCCCTACCCCCACCCCCAGAACCCCCACCCCCAGAACCCCCACCCCCAAAACCCCCGCCCCGGCACCCCGGCCGCCCCCGCCGCCCACCGCACCACCACTCACCCCGCGCACCCCGCCCCTCAGGACCCGCACACGGTCATCAGCACCGCCGTGCGCAGCGGCCGGCACGCCGAGGCGGCCGATCTGGCGGCCCGGTACGAGGCGGCGGCCGTGCGGGCGCACGGGCCGGCTTCCGACACGGCCCTGCACTGGGCCGAAGTGCGGGCCGATCTCGCGATGTTCGCGGGGGACGCGGTGGGCAGTTGCCGGGCGTGGCTCGCGGTGGCCGGGGTGCGGCTGGCCGCCGGGCAGGCCGTGGACGCGCCCGCCGTGGAGGCGGCCGCGGACCGGGCGCACCACCAGTGGGGCCGGATCAAGGACTCGGCCCGGGCCCGTGAACTCGGCCCCGCGCTCGCGGAGTTGCGGCTACGGGTGCCGGGCCGCAGGCAGGGCGCGCTGGAGAACGTCCAGCGGCAGTTGAGTCAACTCCAGGCGGCGGCCCGGTAGTCACGCGGTCGGCAGGAACGCCAGGGCCCCGGAGACGAGGGTGCGGACGCCCGGGGCGATCACCGACAGGTCGGGCGCGAAGTGCGGGCTGTGGTTGCTCGGGACGGCCGCGAACTTCTCCGGGAGGGTGTCGCCGGGGGCCTTCTCCCACACCTCGGCGGGGGTGGTCGTCACGAACCAGTACGCGTACGGGAGGGTGCCGTCGAGGGCCAGTTGGGGGAAGTCCTCGCTGCCCATCGCCGGGCCCGGGTCGAAGACCGTGCCGGGGCCGAAGACCTCGCCGTGCACGGCGGCGACGGCGGTGTCGGTGGCCGCGTCGTTCACGGTCACCGGGAACCTGTTGCCGACGACGACCTCCGGCTCGCGCGGGCAGCCGGCGGCCAGGCACTCGCCGCGCGCGATGCGCTCGATCGCGGCGAGCATCCGCCGGCGGACCTCCTCGGACTGGCTGCGGAGGTTGAGGGAGATGCGCGCCTCGGAGGGGATGATGTTGTGCCGGGTGCCCGCCTCGATCCGGCCCACGGTCAGCACGGCCGGCTCACCGGCCGCCAGCTCCCGCGACACGACCGTCTGGAGGCGGGTGACCAGGTAGGCGGCCGTCACCACGGGGTCCACGGTGGCCTCCGGGCGTGAGCCGTGTCCGCCCCGGCCGTGCACGACGATGTCCACGTCCGTCGCCGCCGACATGATCAGGCCGGGTGAGTGCGGGTACAGGCCCGCCGGGCCGGGGGCCGCGTGCTGGCCGAGCAGCACGTCGGGGCGGCCGAAGCGTTCGTACAGGCCGTCGGCGACCATGCGGGCCGCGCCCTGGCCGGTCTCCTCGGCGGGCTGGCCCACGAGCAGCAGGGTGCCGCGCCAGGCGTCCCGGCCGGCGGCGAGTGCCGCGCCGGCCCCGGCCAGCCAGGTGACGTGCAGATCGTGTCCGCAGGCGTGCATCACGCCGTCCGTCCGGGAGGCGTACGGCAGCCCGGTCTCCTCGTGCACCGGCAGCGCGTCCATGTCGGCGCGCAGCAGGACGGTGGGCCCGTCGCCGTTGCGCAGCCGGGCCACGACGCCGGTGCCGCCGATCCCCTCGGCGGTCTCGAACCCGGCGTCCGCCAGCCGCGCGGCGAGCAGCCCGGCGGTGCGGTGCTCGCGCAGGGACAGCTCGGGGTGGCGGTGCAGGTCCCGGTACAGATCCTCCAGGTCCGGGACCGGGAGGTCGGCGGTCAGGTCGAGGGCGGTACGCGCTGCGGCGGAGGTCACGGGCGCAAGAGTAGGCCTCCGGCGGGGCAGGGGGGAGAGGGCCGCCGGAGGCCGGTCGGGCGGCGCGTCCTCAGTGCTGGTGGACGTGCTGCTGGACGGCCGTGGGGGCCCGGGTGCCGTCCGCCGCGTGGGCCGGGCCCGCGTTGGCCGCGAGGATGAGGGCCGCCGCGGCGATCACGGCCGCCGCCACACCCCGCACGGTCGGGGTGGCTGCGCTCAGGCGAATCCGGGCAGGGATCAGGGGTGCGGGGGTGGGGGGTCCGTAGGGGGCGGGCGTACGTCCTTGCACGGCGACCTCGCAACACAACAACGACGAACACAACGACGAACACAACGACGAACACTGCAACGAACACAACAGCGACGTATTAAGCACGCTTAATCCGCCGTTTAACCTAGGGCTGCCCGATGCGAACGGCAAGGGGCACCAAGGGAGTTGGGGGGATCCAACGGATGCGGGAACGGGACGATCCGGCGGTCGTGGGGCGGCGCGTACAGCAACTTCGTACGGAACGCGGGCTGACACAACGTCAGTTGGCGGAGCCCGCCTACACGCCCGCCTACATCTCCACCGTGGAGGCCGGCCGGGTGCGGGCCTCCGACGAGGCGCTGCGGCACATCGCCGGGCGGCTCGGCGTCGCCTTCGAGGAGCTGGCCGTCGGGCAGCCCGCCCATCTCGCCACCGACCTCAGGCTGCGGCTCACCGAGGCCCAGCGGGTGCTCGCCGACGGGCGGGCCGAGGAGGCCGCCGGGCGGTACGAGGCGCTGCTCGCCGAGGCGGAGGGCTACGGGCTGGGCGCCGAGCAGGCCACCGCGCTGCTCGGGCTCGGTGAATGCGCCCTGGAGACAGGGGAGTTGACGAAGGCCCGGGAGCGCTTCGAGCGGGCCGAGCGGTGCCTGGACGGCGAGTCGCTGCCGGTGCGCGTGCCCGCGCTGCGCGGCCGGGCGGTCTCGCACTACCTCGCCGGTGAGCTCCGGTACGCCGTCTACCTTCTGGAGTCCGCCCTCGACGAACTGAACCGGGGCGGACTGCACGACCCCGACGCCCTGCTCCTCCTCTACGCCAGCGCGATCGGCCCGTACATGGACATGGGCGCGCACGCCCGCGCCGCCCAGGCCGCCGAGTTCGCCCTCGCGCTCGCCCCGCAGGCCGGTGACCCGGCGCTGATCGCCCGGATGCACCGCTCGGTGGCCCGCACCCTGCTCGCCGAGGGCCGCCTCACCGAGGCCGACGCCTCCCTCGCCAAGGCCGCCGAGCTGTACCGCCGGCTGCGGCTGCGCACCGAACTGGCCAACTGCCACTGGATGCGCGGCTACGTCTGCGCGCAGAACGGCGAACTGGACCGCGCCGAGGCCGAGTTGAGGCAGGCGTACACCATGCTCTCGGAGAGCCGGGCCGCCCTGTACCGCAGCCAGGCGGCCGTGGAACTCGCCGACGTGCTGCACCGGCGCGACAAGTCCGACGAGGCCGCCGTCCTGCTCCAGGAGGTCCTCGGCGACTTCTCCTCGGAGCGCGGCGCCGTGCACGCCGCCGCGGCCCACCGCCTCCTCGGCATCATCGCCGAGGACACCCGCGACACCGAGGCCGCCGAGGAGCACTACGTCCGCGCGCTCAGCCTGCTGGAACGCGCGGGCGCCGCCGGCGACCTGGCCGACCTGTGCCGCCTCCTCGGCGACCTGCTGCGCCGCACCGGCCGCATCGAGGCGGCCCTGGACGCCTACCGCACCGGCCTCGGCCACCGCACCGCCCCGGGCACCACGACGCTGGGCCCGGCCCCGGCCCAGCCGCCGCTGTGACACCCGTGCGGGTCGTGCCCGGGCAGGTCACACCTGCGCCCGCCCCCGCCGGTGGACGTCCGTCAGGTGCAGTGCGCCCACCTGGACGGCGGCCTGGGTCGCGGCGTTCGGTACGTCGCCGAGGCCGCCGTTGGTGAGGGCGAAGGCGTCCTGGCCGACCCGGACGGCGGCCACGTCCAGGGTGAGCAGGCGGTCCCGGCCGTCGGACGTGGTGGTGGCGATGGTGATGTGCAGGCCCTGGCGGGCGTCCCCGACCTCGGGCAGCGCGGCCGTATCGACCCGCACGTCCTCCTGGAGCCCGTTGTCGGTGGTGGCCGTGAACCGGGCGCACTGCGCCGGCAGCGACTTCAGCCAGCCGAGCGCCGCGTCGACGTCGGCGGGGCGGCGGGCGCCGATCTGGTAGCGCAGCTGGGCACCGGTGTCGGTGTCGTCCAGGCCGATCGCGGCGCGGGGCGGGCCGCCGAGGAGTTCGTCCGTGTAGAGCGCGTTCAGCAGCCGGGAGCACTCCCCGGCCGAACTGGTCGCCTTCAGCATCCCGTCCCGCCAGGTGGCGAACCCGCCGGTCGCCGCCCAGGGGGCACCGAGGTCGGTCGGGGTGAGGAGCGCGGCCTGTGCCTGCGCGTCGGTGAGCGCGGACCCGTTCGGCCGTCCGGGCGCCTTCGGTATCGGGGTCGGCCGGTCGATCGTCGGCAGGGGCTGGGGTGCGGTCGCCGGGTGGTGCAGTCCGAGGGCGGCGCAGCCGCCGACGGCGATGAGCCCGGCGGCTATCAGGGAGAGCCGCAGACGGGGGCGGGAGCGCATCGCCTCGGTCAACGAGGTCATCGACTGCAACGACGGCATCGACGGCATCGGGCTGCCTCCTGGACTGCGGGCCGGTGGGGTCCTGTTCTCACGGCACCACCGCCCCGCCCACCCCACCAGCGCTCCGGTCCGTACGGGTGAGGGGCCGGGCGGGAGTCCGGGGGGAAGAGAGAGCGGGCGCGGCGAAATTGCCTCGCCCCGCCGCCTCCGCCGCTGTTACGGTCGCCGTATGCAGCGCGCCCAGCAGTGCCCGTCGAGCACGACGACGCCGGAGACCGTCCCGGCGCGCTGACACCTGACCAGCAGCAACGAAGCCCCGGGGCGAGCGCCCCGGGGCTTTCGCGCGTCGCGGGGCGTTCGCCTCCCTCCGCAGCGAGGAGAGGACCAAGGATCATGAGCGACGACCGTTTCCCCGACCACCGCCGCCTCGGCCGCGCACTCGACCTGTTCGACACCGACCCGCTGATGGGCGCCGGGCTGCCGTACTGGCTCCCGGACGGCGCGGTCGTCCGGCACGCCCTGGAGGAGTACGTCCGCGACGCCGAGCGCCGGGCCGGGTACCGGCACGTGTACTCGCCGGTGCTCGGCAAACGCGAGCTGTACGAGATCTCCGGGCACTGGGACCACTACCGCGACGACATGTACCCGCCCATGAGGCTCGGTGCGGAGGAGGTCGTGCTGCGCCCGAGCCTGTGCCCGCACCACGCCCTGATCTACCGCTCCCGCTCCCGCAGCTACCGCGAACTCCCCCTGCGCATCGCCGAACTGGGCGGCATGCACCGCGCCGAACTCTCCGGCGTGCTCGGCGGGCTGACCCGCGTCCGCGCCATCCAGCTCAACGACGCGCACATCTTCTGCACCCTGGAGCAGGCCGTGGCGGAGGCCCGCGCCGCGCTGCGGCTGATCGCCCGCGCCTACGCCGACCTCGGCATCGAGGCCGTACGGCACCGGCTGTCGCTGCCCGGCGAGGGCGGCAAGTACGTCGCCGACCCGGAGCTGTGGCGGCGGGCCACCGCGCTGCTGCGGGAGGCGCTGGACGAGTCCGGGACCGATTACGAGGAGGCCGAGGGCGAGGCCGCGTTCTACGGCCCGAAGATCGACGTCCAGATCGCGGACCCGGCGGGCCGCGAGTCCACCCTGTCCACCGTGCAGATCGACTTCCACCAGCCGGCCCGCTTCGACCTGCACTACATCGGCGCCGACGGCGCGAGACACCGCCCGGTGATGGTCCACCGCAGCATCGTCGGCAGCGTCGAACGGGCCGTCGCCCACCTGGTCGAAGTCCACCGGGGCGCCTTCCCGGCCTGGCTGGCCCCGGTGCAGCTGGCGGTGCTGCCGGTCGGGGAGGAGCAGGCGGAGCAGGCGGCGGCGGTCGTGCGGGAGGCGGTGGAGAGGGGGCTGCGTGCCGAGGTCGTCGGGCCACGGGAAGGCACCCTCGGGGCCCGGGTCCGGGGCGCGCGGCTGGTGCCGTACCAGGCGGTGATCGGTGCGAGGGAGGCGGCCGAGGGGCTGGCCGCCGTACGGCTGCGCGACGGGCGGCGCCCCGGGCAGGTGCCGATGCCCGAACTGCTGCGCCGGATCGCCGACCGGGTCGCGGCGCGCGGCACCGCGCTGTGGGAGTGACCGCACTGCTCTAGGGTCGCCTCGACGGAAGGAGTCCACTGTGACCGGTCAGCCCACCCCCGTGATCATCGACTGCGACACGGGTGTCGACGACGCCCTCGCCCTGCTGTTCGCCGTGCGCCACCCCGGGATCGACCTCAGGGCGGTGACCTGCGTGGCCGGGAACACGGACGTCGACGGCGTGGTCCGCAACACGCTGACCGTGCTGGAGCGGGCGGGCGCCCCCGACATCCCGGTGGGCCGGGGTGCCGCCCGCCCGCTGATCGAGCCGGCCCGCTCGGCCCAGCACGTGCACGGCAGCGACGGCATGGGCGACCTCGGCCTGCCCGCGCCGAAGCGGACCGCGTCCGAGCTGGACGCCGTGGCCCTGCTGCGCCGCGAGATCCTCGCCTGCCCGCGCCCGGTCACGCTCGTCCCCACCGCGCCGCTGACCAACATCGCCCTGCTCCTGCGCACCCACCCGGAGGTGACCCGCAACATCGAGCGGATCGTCTTCATGGGCGGGGCCGTGGGCAGCGGGAACGCCACCCCGGTCGCCGAGTTCAACGTCTGGCACGACCCGGAGGCGGCGGCGATCCTGCTCACCGCCGGGGTGCCGATCACGATGTACGGCCTCGACGTCTTCATGCAGGTCACCGTGGACACCCCGGACGTCCGGCGGCTGCGCGCGAGCGCCGACCCCGGCACCCGGCTGGCCGGCGACCTGCTCGCCCACCGGCCGACCACGATCGGCGAGGAGCCGGAGGCGGAGGAGGCGGGCGGCCTCGGCGACGCGGGCGCGGTGTGCGCGGTCGCCGACCCGGGCGGCCTCACCACCCGTCCGCTGCCCGTCGAGGTCTCCCTGGCCCCCGGCCCGTCCCGGGGCCAGACGATCGTCGACCGCCGCCCCCGCCCCGGCGAGTCCGAGATCCACGGCGGCGGACGCGAACAGGCGCTGGTGGACGTGGCGTTGGAGGTGGACGTGCCGCGGTACGTGAAGCTCTATCTGGACACATTGGAGTGCTCTCCCAGCTGAAGCGGGAGATTCCTGCCTACCTCGCGGTGGCGGGCTTGACGCGGCGAGCGCGCCCGCCGACCGCCCTCCCGGCAGCCGGGACGAGCGCGCGGCCCATCCGGTACCGGTGCAAGATGTCGTGGGCTGCGGCTGGTCGGCGTTGCCTGACCAGCCGCAGTCTTCGTTCTCGCATACGGACAGGGCGAGCGGGACGTTCACCCCGCAGTCGATGCCTACTTCCGGCCCCTGGTGGGGCTCGGGCTTCGGTTCGAGGGACTGGACACGGAAGGCGATGTGCCAGCCGAGCGCATCCTTGACCAGCCGCCCGGTGATCCGGTTCTCCTTGTTCGCTCGCTTACCGAGGCGCAACGTGTTCACGGACGAGATGCTGACGCGCTGCGACGAGGACGCGGCGGCTTCTGGTCCGGCTCGTACTTCGCCGGAAGCTGCGGCGGGGCGCCGCTGACTGACGTCCCGCGGGGCGGGGCCACGGGCACTCCCCGACAGCCGCCGCGTCAACGGCCTCGTCAGCCCGCCGTCGGGCTGGGGCTCGGCGCCGGCGAGGTGCCCACGCCGCCCCCGCCTCCGGCGATCCCGTTGATGTCCACCGGGGTCGACGTCGCGTTCGGCGGCGGGGTCAGCACCACCTGTGGCTGACCCGCCGGGGGCGGCGGTGGGGTCAGGTCCGAGTTCGGCAGCTTCGGCGGGGTCGTCTGCTGGAAGATCGTCTGGTCGAAGTCGACGAAGCCGGTCTTCTCCATCACCGTCATGTGGTCGAGCACGGTGTTGTTGGCCTGGTCGGCCAGTGCCCGAACCAGCGTGTTCTTCGTGGTGGAGCGGATCTTCGAGATGGTGTTGAAGATCGCGCCGTGCGTCATCCGCAGGATGTTGGCGAAGTCGCTGTCGAACTTCGTCCCGCTGTCGGCCTGCAACTGCCGGACGAAGCCCTCCTGTTGCGGGCTCGCGATGTTGGGCAGCGTGATGTTCAGCATCGGCGCGATCTTGCGACACGTGGTGTCCAGCGCCGCGTGCCCGTCGACCAGGTGCTGGCTGGCCGTCTTGACCGCCGGCGTGGTCCCCTTCTGGAGTCCGATCTGCCCCACCGGGTACTCCCACAGACCGGCCGCCCGCACCTTCACCACGAAGTCCCGGTCCTGCTCGGTCAGCGGTCCCCACTGCGTGTTGGCGATGACGCGGTCCTGGGCGGTGGTGACCTTGGTGATGCCGAGCATGCTCGGGTAGGCCAGTGACACGAGGGTCACGGCCATCGCACCGCCCACGAAGAGAGTTCCCGTCGCGTTCCGCGAAAAGCGCACCGTGCCTCCTGCCCGGTCGGGGTGCCGCCCACGTGACGGCGTGCGGGGCGGCTCGGACACACAGCAGTACGGATGCGAAAGCCGTTCGTATCTGTTCAACAGGTAAAGAAGAGTTGACCATTCCTCGGGAGAGAGCGGGGCAAACGCTGGCATAGATTCGCCGCATGCCCCCACAGCCGCCCCCCAGGACGCCCGCCGCGCTGCCGGTGCTGCCCTACCGCAAGCCCACCAAGGGCCGTGACTACTGGGTCTTCGACGACGTCCTGCCGGACGTCGACGCCGTACGGGAGCGGTGTCTGGCCAAGGACGACTGGGTGCGGGGGTATCCGTACACCTCCGAGACCTGGCCCGGGCTGCGCGCCATGCCGGGGCTGGAGCCGGGTGAACTCGCCGTCATCGAGCGGCTGGTGAAGAAGGCGACCGGCGCGAAGGAGCTGTGGGTGCAGCGGGCGCCCGGCGGCGGCACCCTGAACCACAACTGCGTCCAGGTGGTCGGCGAGGGCGAGAGCGAGCCCCGCCCGCACACCGACTCACGCGCCCTGTGCCGGTACGCGGCCGTGCTCTACCTCAACCCCCACGTGCCGAAGAACTGCGGCACCGCCTTCTACCGTCAGTCCCTGCCCGGCGGCCGGCTCGGCGGCAACATCGTCCAGGCCCCGCACAACAACCTCGTCGAGGCCCTCGGCACGCGTTACGTCCCGGGCGACCACTTCGAGGAGGACGTCCGCGTCCCGCACAAGTACAACCGGCTGCTCCTCTACAACGCCAACCTCGTGCACAGCGCGACGGACTACACCGGCAGGTCCCTGGAGGAGAAACGCATGACGGCCGTCTTCTTCTGGATGGCGTGAGAGCCGTACGGCACGGTCACAGGGCCAGGAACAGGGCGGCCACGGCCGTGCAGCCGGCGCACACGGCGACGGCGGTGGCGACGGTCACGGCCAGACAGCGGCGGCGCAGCTCGGCGTAGCGGTGCTCGTACTCGGTGCGCAGCGACCGGCATCGGGCCGCGACGCGCTCCAGGTCGGCGCGGGCCCGGCGCAGGCTGTCGGCGGTGTAGCGCCGCTCGATCTCCTCGCGCTGCGCGGTCGTCAGCCAGTCCAGGGGACCGGTGAACTCCCGCGCGCGCTGCTCCGCTTCGGCGATCCGCGCCTGCCAGAGGAGGTATCCCTCCACCTGGTTGGCGAGCGTGCCGTCGGCTCCGTGCCCGGCCGCGCCGGTCACGCCTGCCCTCGGTCGGGCCGCACGGGGACCTGGTGTTCGTGCTCCGCCATCGCGATGTCGGGGTGGTGCAGGTCGAACGCCGGGGACTCGCTGCGGATCCGGGGCAGGGTCACGAAGTTGTGCCGGGGCGGCGGGCAGGAGGTGGCCCACTCCAGCGAACGGCCGTAGCCCCACGGGTCGTCGACCCCCACCGGCTCGCCGTACCTGGCGGTCTTCCACACGTTGTAGAGGAACGGCAGCATCGATGTGCCGAGCAGGAAGGAGCTGATGGTCGAGACCGTGTTCAGCGCGGTGAAGCCGTCGGCCGCCAGATAGTCGGCGTAACGGCGGGGCATGCCCTCGGCGCCCAGCCAGTGCTGGATCAGGAAGGTGCCGTGGAAGCCGACGAACAGGGTCCAGAAGGTGATCTTGCCGAGCCGCTCGTCCAGCATCTTGCCGGTCATCTTGGGCCACCAGTAGTGGAAGCCCGCGAACATGGCGAAGACGACGGTGCCGAACACGACGTAGTGGAAGTGGGCCACCACGAAGTACGAGTCGGAGACGTGGAAGTCCAGCGGCGGCGAGGCCAGGATGACCCCGGTCAGCCCGCCGAAGAGGAACGTCACGAGGAAGCCCGCCGCCCAGAGCATCGGGGTCTCGAAGGACAGGCTGCCCTTCCACATCGTGCCGATCCAGTTGAAGAACTTCACCCCGGTCGGCACGGCGATCAGGAACGTCATGAAGGAGAAGAACGGCAGCAGCACGCCGCCGGTGACGTACATGTGGTGCGCCCAGACGGTGATGGACAGACCGGCGATGGAGATGGTCGCGGCGATCAGGCCCATGTAGCCGAACATCGGCTTGCGGGCGAAAACCGGGATGATCTCGGAGACGATGCCGAAGAACGGCAGGGCGATGATGTACACCTCGGGATGGCCGAAGAACCAGAAGAGGTGTTGCCACAGCAGCGCGCCGCCGTTGGTCGCCTCGAAGACATGGGCGCCGAACTTGCGGTCCGCCTCCAGGGCGAACAGCGCGGCCGCGAGGACCGGGAAGGCGAGCAGGACCAGGACGGCGGTCAGCAGCACGTTCCAGCAGAAGATCGGCATGCGGAACATGGTCAGGCCGGGGGCGCGCATGCAGATGATGGTGGTGATGAAGTTGACCGAGC
The DNA here is from genome assembly GCF_055558375.1 of Streptomyces sp. NPDC025793. Classification (NCBI taxonomy): domain Bacteria; kingdom Bacillati; phylum Actinomycetota; class Actinomycetes; order Kitasatosporales; family Streptomycetaceae; genus Streptomyces; species Streptomyces sp. NPDC025793. The sequence goes on from NZ_JBVHMR010000002.1 coordinate 371,603, forward strand.
CGAGGATGGTGCCGAAGCCGGAGAACGCCAGGCCCATGATCCACAGGTCGCCGCCCACCTCAGGGGAGCGGATCGCGTCCGTCAGCGGGGAGTAGGCGAACCAGCCGAAGTCGGCCGCCCCCTGCGGGGTGAGGAAGCCGGCCACCGCGATGAGCGAGCCGAACAGGTACAGCCAGTAGGCGAACATGTTCAGCCGCGGGAACGCCACGTCGGGCGCGCCGATCTGCAGCGGCATGATCCAGTTGGTGAAGCCCGCGAACAGCGGTGTCGCGAACATCAGCAGCATCACGGTGCCGTGCATCGTGAACAGCTGGTTGAACTGCTCGTTCGACATGAGCTGCAGGCCCGGCCGGGCCAGCTCGGCGCGCATGAGCAGCGCCATCACGCCGCCGACCAGGAAGAACGCGAACGACGTCAGCAGATACAGCGTGCCGATCGTCTTGTGGTCGGTGGTCGTCAGCCACTTCACCACGACGCCGCCGGGCTGTCTGCCCCGGAGCGGCACCTCGCTCTCGTACGAGTCGGCGGCCGCGGCGGCACCGTGGGGTTCGTCGATGATGCTCACAAGTCGTCTGTCTCCCGCTGCTCGCGCTCCGCGCACGCCAAGACGTCCGCGCCTCGTCATGCTCCTCGTCATCCTTGCCGCGCGGACGCCGCGCGGGAGAGCCGGAACGGCCCGCGCACGGCCGATCGCATGACGGATGCACACGGATGGCGCAGCGGCGCCTTCCGTGGGACAGGATGATCAGGTGACCGAACAGATGAACGCGCTCTCCGCCCGCCCGCTCGCGCTCCGGCCGATCAGGGCCTCCGGGCGGCTGGCTTCGGGGGGACTGCTGCTGGCCGGGCTCGCCTGGGTGGTTCGGGGGGTGTGGGAGCTGCGGCTCGCCGCCGCCGGGGAACCGGCCGCGGGCCCGCCCGAGCAGGGCGACGGCGTGCACCGCCCGCTCAACTCCCTGGAGGACTCGTACCACTTGGTGACGTCGGCCGGCGGTGCCGCCGTCGCGCTGTGCGCCCTGCTCTTCGTCTCCTGGCTGTGGCAGCTGCGCGACAACGCCCGCGCGCTGTCGGGGAGCGAGCCGAAGTACGCCGGGATCTGGGTGTACTTGGGGTGGGTCGTGCCCCTGGTCAACCTGTGGTTCCCGCGCGGGATCGTCGTGGACGCGTTCCGCGGCAGTGCGCCCGGGCGCCGGGTGCCCGTCTCCGTGAACGTGTGGTGGGTGCTGTGGGTGATCGGCATGCTCAGCGGTGTCGGGCTGGTGTACAGCGACTCCACCGACGAGATCATCGCCCGCGCCTACCACGAGGTCTGGCCGCTGCTGACGTCCGACGCGGCCGTGGTCGGTGCCGCGATCGCCGGGTTCTTCGCCGTACGGGCCGTCACCGCCGCGCAGACGGAGCGGATGCGGGAGGCCGGGGCGGCGTAGTTCCCCGGGCGGTCCGGGGGCCGGCGGGGTGTGGAGCGGCGCCGGGTGCGGTACGGATGGCCCCCATGAGCAGTGTCGCCATCGTGGGTGCGGGGACCGGGCTGGGGGCCGCGGTCGCGCGGCGGTTCGGGCGGGAGGGGTTCGCCGTGGCGCTGTTCGCCCGGCGGCGGGACCACCTCGACCGGCTCGTCGAGGACCTCGCCGCGAGCGGCGTGCGGGCCGCGGGGTTCACCGCCGACGTGCGCAGACCGCAGGAGCTGGCCGCGGCGCTGGAGCGGGCCGCCGGGGAGCTGGGGACGGTGGAGGTGCTCCAGTACAGCCCGGTGCCGCACCGGGACTTCATGCGGCCCGTGCTGGAGACCGGGCACCGGGAGTTGGTCGGGCCGATCGAGTTCTCCGTCTACGGGGTCGTCGCCGCCGTGCAGCAGGTGCTGCCGGGGATGCGGCGGCTCGGGCGCGGGACGATCCTCCTCGTCAACGGCGGGACCGCCGCCGTACCGCATCCGGAGCGGGCCGGTACCTCGATCGCGTTCGCGGCGGAGAGCGCGTACGGGCATCTGCTGCACGACCGGCTCGCCGCCGAGGGCATCCACGTCGCCCAGCTGGTCGTCCCCGGCGCCATCACGCCCGGGCACGCGCGCAAGGACCCCGACGTGCTCGCCGAGGTGCTGTGGGGCCTGCACCGGGAGCGGCACGGATTCCGGCACTTCGCCGACGACCTCGACAGCTGAACTGCGCGGTACCGGTTTATAGGCCAATATGGTGACGTTGGCCGTAATGCTCTCTTCGAGGGGGCTTGGCATGGCTGTCGAAATCCCCACGATCATCAAGCCGTCCCGGCTCAGACGCCGGGGAGGGCTCCTCGGCGAGTGCCTCGCCGAGTTCCTCGGGACCTTCGTCCTCATCGCCTTCGGCTGCGGTGTGGTCGCGATGGCGGTCGCCGCGCTGCCCGGTTCCGGCCGGGCCGCCACGCCCACCACGATCTTCCTCGCGGCCGGGGACTGGCTGCTGATCACCTGGGGCTGGGCGATGGGCGTCACCTTCGGCGTCTACGTGGGCGGCGGTGTCAGCGGCGCCCATCTCAACCCGGCGGTCACCCTCGCCATGGCCGTGCGCCGCGGGTTCTCCTGGGCCAGGGTCGTGCCGTACTGGTTCGCCCAGGTCGTGGGCGCCTTCGCCGGCGCGGCGCTGGTCTACCTCGTCTACCACGACGCGATCCACGCCTACGACAAGGCGGCGACGGGCCCGAAGGTGAACGGCCACACCAACGCCACCTTCTCCATCTTCGCGACCTTCCCCGCCCCGTACTTCCACGGCGGCGTCTGGGGCCCGCTGATCGACCAGATCGTCGGTACGGCGTTCCTGCTCATGCTGATCGCCGCCGTCCTCGACGTCCGCAACCAGGCCGTGCAGTCCAACCTCGCCCCCTTCGTCGTCGGCCTCGTCGTGGCCGCGGTCGGCATGTCCTACGGCGCCAACGCGGGCTACGCCATCAACCCGGCCCGCGACTTCGGGCCGCGGCTGCTGATCTGGTCCCAGGGCTGGCAGAGCCTGGCCTTCCCGGGCAGCGTGTCCGGCTCGTTCAGCCACTACTGGTGGATCCCGATCGCCGGCCCGCTGATCGGCGGCGTGATCGGGATCGTCGTCTACGACCTGTTCATCGGTGACGTCCTGCTGCTGCGCGCGAAGCTGGCCGAGCCGCCGGAGCCCGGGGAGTCGACTCCGGTGCGGACCGTCAACGGCGGGTAGCCCGGGAGGGGAGGAATGTCAGGGGGCCGCCGGAGGACGTGTCAACTGCCCGACTCGGACGGGTCGTTGGCGCGGGTGCCGGCGGCCCGCCTGGCCGCCGCCGCTTGCCCGGGCAGCCCTCGCGGACGCTGACGTATCCCGTCTTCTTCCGGCCCGGAGGGGCGTGCCGGTGTGTCACAGCGGCCGGTTCGGCCAGTCCAGGAGGCGGGCGCCGATCACGGCCGTCTGGAGCATGTAGCGGTGGGCCGGGTCGGCCGGGTTGGCGCCGGTGAGGTGGTGGATGCGTTCCAGGCGGTAGGTGAGGGCCCGCACGCTCAGGGACAGGCGGCGGGCTGCCTCCGCCGCCACGCAGCCCACGTCGAAGTACGCCGTCAGGGTCTCCAGCAGGGGTACCGCGCCGCCTCTCGCCTCCGTCAGCGGGCCCAGGGCGTGCGAGACCAGGTCGGCCATCGCCTGGCGGTCCCGGGCCAGGACCGGGTAGACGAGGAGGTCGGCGGCGCGCAGGACCGGGTCCGCGAGGCCGAGGCGCTCGGCCATCTCCAGCGCGGTCAGGGCCTCTTCGTACGACTGGACCACGCCGCCGGGGCCCGGCTGGGCGCGGCCGACGGCGACCCGGCCGCCGTCCGTCGCCGCGTACGCCTGCTGGGCGAAGTAGGTGAGGACCTCGTCCTCGTCGCCGGGCGCGATGCACAGCAGCCGGCCGTGCTTGGTGGTGAACAGGACGCTGCGGGTCTCGAAGCGGCCGAGTACGGCGGCCTCCACCGTGCGGGCCACTCCGCCGCCCTCGACGTACGCCGTCGGGCCCTCGGCCACGGCCACCGCGTGCGCCCGGGACAGGCGCAGGCCGAAGCGCTCGGCGCGCTCGGCCAGACGGCCCAGGCCGCCGCGGCCGTGCAGCAGGTCGTCGATGAACTCCCGGCGGGCCGCCTCCTCGCGGCGCACGGTGAGCCGCTGGGCGCGCTCGTACCCCTCGGCGAACGCGTCCACCGCCTGCTCCACGGCGGCCAGGGCGGCCGGTGTGCTCTCGGCCGAGCCCGGGCCGACCGGCCAGGCGCCGCGGGCGGCGGCGAGGTGGGCGACGACCAGGGCGCGCAGGCCGTGTCCGGCCTCGGCGGCCTGCTCGCCCAGGGTGCGGCGGGCCTTCAGCTCTTCCCTGCTCAGCCGGCGCCCGGTGGCCACGACCTCGGCGAGCGTGTCGGCGAAACCGTCCAGATAGTCCTCGTAATGCCCGGATATGTCATGGCGATCCCGCACGCCGTCCGCCCCCGCCCCCGTGATCTTGACGCGCCGGTGACGCCTTCTTAGCGCATGTCCGGCACAAAGACCCTAGTGAACACTGCCGGAAACCGGCAATGCGCCGGCACGCGCCCCCTTGCACCATTGCCGGTGGGGAGCACTACGGGGGGTTTCCGGTGCCGGACGCCGGCATGCGTGCCGAGGTCCGGCACCGGGAACTGCGACTGCCAGGGGCTCCGATCTGTCGTCTGAGGCAAGGACGTATGCCATGGAAGCCCTCGGCGTGCTCGCCGCCGTCTGTCTCGTCGTCGTGGTGCTCGCGGTGTTCGGGTTCTCGCGGCTGTACCGCAAGGTCGACCAGAGCCAGGCCCTGATCGTGTCGAAGACGCGCCGGGTGGACGTGTCCTTCACCGGCCAGGTCGTGCTGCCGATCCTGCACAAGGCCGAGGTCATGGACATCTCGGTGAAGACGATCGAGATCAGCCGCGCCGGCCGGGACGGTCTGATCTGCCGGGACAACATCCGCGCCGACATCCGGATCCTGTTCTTCGTGAAGGTCAACAAGACCGTCGAGGACGTCATCAAGGTCGCCCAGACCGTCGGCACCGAACGCGCCAGCCACCAGGACACCCTCCAGGAGCTGTTCCACGCGAAGTTCTCCGAGGCGCTGAAGACCGTCGGCAAGCAGCTGGACTTCACCGACCTCTACACCAAGCGCGAGGAACTCCGGTACCACGTCATCGAGTTGATCGGCATCGACCTCAACGGCTACCACCTTGAGGACGCCGCGATCGACTACCTGGAGCAGACCCCGCTCACCCAGCTCGACCCGGCCAACGTCCTCGACGCCCAGGGCATCCGCAAGATCACCGAGCTGACGGCGATCGAGCACGTGCGCACCAACGAGGCCCAGCGCACCGAGCAGAAGGAGATCACCCGGCAGAACGTCGACGCGCGCGAGACCATCCTGGAGCTGGAGCGCCGGCAGGCGGACGCCGAGATCAAGCAGAAGCGGGAGATCGAGACGTCCCGCGCCCGCGAGGAGGCCGAGACCGCCCGCGTGGTGGAGGAGGAACGGCTGCGCGCCCAGGGCGCCTTCCTGCGCACCGAGGAACAGCTCGGCGTGCAGCGCGAGAACCAGGCCCGGGAGATCGCCGTCGCAGCGAAGAACCGCGAGCGGGTCATCGCCGTCGAGAACGAGCGCATCGAGAAGGACCGGCTGCTGGAGGTCATCGCCCGCGAGCGGGAGACCCAGCTGACGAAGATCTCCGCCGAGAAGGAGGTCGAGGCGGAGAAGCGGGAGATCGCCGAGGTCATCCGGGAGCGGGTCGCGGTGGACCGTACGGTCGCCGAGCAGGAGGAGTCCATCAAGAAGCTCCGCGTGGTCGAGGAGGCCGAGCGCGAGCGGCAGGCCCTCGTCATCGCCGCCGAGGCGGAGGCGCAGGAGAGGCTGGTCAAGGACATCAAGGCGGCGGAGGCGGCGGAGCAGGCGGCCACGCACCGCGCCGGTGAGGAACTCACCCTGGCCGAGGCCCGGTTGAAGACCGCCGACCTCGACGCCCGCGCCAAGCTGCGGCTCGCCGAAGGCGTCCAGGCGGAGGCCGCCGCCGAGGGACTGGCCGCCGTCCAGGTCCGCGACAAGGAGGCCGAGGTCACCGTCAAGGCCGGGCGCGCGGAGGCGGAGGCCACGGAGGCCCGGCTGCGCGCCGAGGCCGAGGGCACCCAGGCCAGGGCGCTCGCCGAGGCCGAGGGCGCGCGGGCGAAGGGGCTCGCGGAGGCCGAGGCGGCGCGGGCCGCGGCGGAGGCCACCTCGGCCCGGCTGAAGGCCGAGGCGGAGGGCGCGCGGGCCAGGGGGCTCGCGGAGGCCCAGGGCGCGCAGGCGGCGGCGCAGGCCACCGAGGCGCGGCTGCGGGCCGAGGCCGAGGGCGTGCGGGCCAAGGGCCTGGCCGAGGCGGAGGGCGCCAAGGCTCGGGCGCTCGCGGAGGCCGCCGCCATCGGCGAGAAGCTGAAGGCCGAGGCCGAGGGCCTCACCGAGAAGGCCGCCGCGATGGCCGCGTTGGACGACGCGTCGCGCGGGCACGAGGAGTACCGGCTGAGGCTCCAGGCGGAGAAGGAGATCCGGCTGGCCGGACTGGAGACGCAGCGGCAGGTCGCCGAGGCGCAGGCGGCCGTCCTCGCGACCGGGCTGGAGAACGCCGACATCGACATCGTCGGCGGGGAGTCCGTCTTCTTCGACCGGCTGGTGTCCTCGGTCGCGCTCGGCAAGGGCGTGGACGGCTTCGTGGACAACTCCCGCACGGCACAGGCCCTGGCGGGCCCCTGGCTGGACGGCTCGGCCAGCTTCACGGACGACCTGAGCCGGATCCTGGGATCCGTGGGCACGGCGGACGTGCGGAACCTGACGGTGTCGGCGCTGCTGATGAAGCTGATGAACGGCGGAGGATCCCGGTCGGCCGACATCCAGAAACTCCTGGAGCGGGCCGGCGAACTGGGCCTGGCGGAGACGCCGTTGGCGGCGCTGAACGGGAAGAACGCGCTGCACTGAAGCGCCCTCAGGGGCGCGGGGCCGTATCGATATGCGGCTCCGCCGCGTGGGCCCGATCAGCCCACCACGACCGCGCCCGGCACGCGTCCCGTACCCCCGAGCTCGTAGCCGCACGTCCCTGAAGGGAAACATCCGCCATGGCAACCGGCACCGTCGACGCCGGCACCTACGACCTCCTCCGCGACCGCCTCACCGCCCACGCCGCCGAGCTTGCCCGCAGGGCGGAAACGCTGAACACCCGCCGAGCCGACGAGTTCGGCTCGGCCCGGGTCGAGCTGGCGACCACCGCCCGCCTCGGCACCGGCCACCCGTGCGTGCCGAGCGACATCGTGGCCGTCGGCGGCGTCCTCCTCTTCGGCGGCACCGGGCGGACGGCCGACGGCACCGAGGCGTCCGTCGCCGACGTCCTCGGGCTGTACGACCGCTCCGGCGAGCGCCTGCCGCAGGACGCCGTGCCCGGGCTGCTCGACGACCCGGCGTTCGTACGGGAGTTCACCGCCCTGCACCGCTACTACCGCGAAGCCCGCCTGCTGCGGCTGCGCCGGGTCGAGGGCCGGCTCCTCGCGGTGTTCCGCACCGGCGAGAAGGCCGACGACGTGCGCGTCCTGCGCTGGAGCGTGGCCGACGACGGCCGGGCGGCGTTCCTCGACGCGCGCGGCGACCGCGACGACGTCTTCCCGCCCGGCCAGGACGTCATCTGGACGGAGACCACCCGTGAGGACCACGTCCTCGGCCGCGACCCCTACGTGGCCGTCCCCGGCGGCCTCGGGGTCACGACCGTCGGCGGAGCCCTCGTCGTGCGCACCCCCGACGGGGAAACGCTGCACACCGAGCCGGTGCGGGAACCGCTCCAGTCCCTCGCCGACGCGGCCGTCGCGCACGCCCAGGCCGGCCCGCTGGTGCTGCTGCGCGTGCGGCCGTACAAGGAGGACGCCGACCGGCACCTGGTCTTCGACACCCTGACCCGTACGGTGGTCCGCCTCGACGGCATCGGGCAGGCCTGCCGCCGGCTCCCCGAGGAGCAGGGCATCGTCTTCCCGGGCGGCTACTGCCTGGCCGGCGGCGGCCACAAGACCTATGAACTCGACGTGCAGGGGCTGGAGTTCGAACACGAGGTGCGCTCGCCGAACGGCGAGGACGTGCTGTACGCGTTCCGCGACCGGGCCGGCGGCCGCACGCTGCTGCTGCCGTACAACACCCTGCGCAAGGAGGTGGAGACGCCGCTGCCGTGCCGGGGCTGGGCCCTGTTCGCCGACGGCGCGCTCGCCGTGCTGCGCGCGGGCGGCGACGAACCCGCGCACACCCACCCCCTCCAGTGGTGGACCTCGCCGTACGTCTCCGACACCCACGCCGCCGCCCTGCGCACCGGCACCGGGCCGCTCGCCCGCGTCGGCAACGCCGACCTCGTGCGCGGGCTCGCCGACTGTCTGTCGGTGGCCCGGCTGGTCGCCGACGGGATCGAGACCGGCGCGGGCTACCGGGCGCTGGCCGCCGCCTGCGTGCGCGCCGCCGACACCCACCACTGGCTCGCCGATCCCGAACTCGGCGAGCTGGCCGGTCCGTTGGAGGAAGTGCGGGGCACCGCCGAGCGGGTGCTGGCCGAGTTCGAGACAGTGCGGGAGCTGACCCGGCAGGCCGCCGAGGCGCTGGACGGGGCCGCCGAGCGGATCGCCGCCGTCGTGCGCCGGCTGCGCGGCGAGGCCCCGCGCGAGGCCGCCGCCTGGGTGCGCGGGCTGACCGAACTGCGCCACGGGCACGGCCACCTGCTCACCCTGCGGGAGCTGCGGTACGTCGACGCCGACCGGCTGGCGGAGCTGGCGTCCGCCGCCGAGGACGACCTCGCCGCGTTCGGCCGGCGCGCGGTGTCGTTCCTGGCCCGCGAGGACGCCTTCACCGGGCAGCGGGCGGAGGTCGAGCGGCTCGTCGCCGACGCGGCGGCCGCCCCGACCGTCGCCGCGGCCGCACCCGTCGCCGCCCGCCTCGACGACCTCGCCGACGGGCTGCGCACGGTCACCGAGGTCGTCACCGGCCTCGACATCGCCGACGCCACCGTCCGCACCGCCGTGCTGGAGCGGATCGCCGACGTGCTGGGCGGCGTCAACCGCGCTCGGGCCACCCTCGACGCCCGCCGCCGCGCCCTCCAGGACAGCGAGGGGCGCGCCGAGTTCGCCGCCGAGACCGCCCTGCTCGCCCAGGCCGTCACCGCCGCGCTCGGCGCCTGCGCCACCCCGCAGGAGTGCGACGACCAACTCACCACCGTCCTCGGCCGGTTGGAGGACCTGGACGGCCGGTTCGCCGAGTTCGACGACTTCCTCGCCGAACTGGCCGACCGGCGCGCCGAGGTCTACGAGGCCTTCGCCGCGCGCAAACAGTCCCTCGCCGACGCCCGTGCCCGCCGCGCCGAACAGCTCGCCGTCTCGGCCGGCCGCATGCTGGAGACGATCGCCCGCCGGGCGGCCACACTGGCCGACACGGAGGCGGTCACCACCTACTTCGCCTCCGACCCGCTGGTCGGCAAGGTCCGCCGCACCGCCGACGAACTGCGCGCCCTCGGCGACAGCGTGCGCGCCGAGGAGCTGGACGGGCGCCTGAAGTCCGCCCGCCAGGAGGCGGCCCGCGCGCTGCGCGACCGCGCCGACCTGTACGCGGACGACGGCCGCACCCTGCTGCTCGGCGGCCACCGCTTCGCCGTCAACACCCAGCCGCTCGACCTCACCCTCGTCCCGCACGGCGACGCCCTCGCCTTCGCGGTGACCGGCACGGACTACCGCGCCCCGGTCACCGACCCCGACTTCGCGGCGTACCGCCCCTACTGGGAGCGCCATCTGGCCTCCGAGTCACCGGAGGTGTACCGCGCCGAGTACCTGGCCGCCCGCCTGCTCGCCGAGCACGGCCCGGCCGCCCTCGCCGCCGCCGACGACCTGCCGGACCTGGTGCGCCGGGCGGCGCAGGAGTCGTACGACGAGGGCTACGAGCGCGGCGTCCACGACCACGACGCGACGGTCCTGCTGCGTGCGCTGCTGCCCCTGTACGAGGGCGCCGGGACCCTGCGCCACGAGCCGGCCGCCCGGTCCGCCGCCCAGCTGTTCTGGGCACACGGCACGACGGAGGAGGCCCGCACGGCCTGGACCCGGCGGGCGGTGTCGCTGGCCCGCGCCCGGGACACCTTCGGCGCCGTACCGGCCGTCGCGGAACTGGAGCGGGAGCTGGCGGCGGCGATCGGGGAGTGGGACCGTTCCGGGCCCGCCGGCCCGGCCGCCGCGTACCTCTTCGAGGAGCTGACCTGTGGCCCGGAGGGCTTCGTGCTCGGGGCGGTGGCGCGCACCCTGCTGGAGAAGTTCCGCCACACGGACGGGAGTTACCGTGCCGACCTGGAGGGGCTGACGGAGCTCGCCGCCCGCCGGCAGGTGGTCGCGGCCTGGCTCGGCGCGTACGCCGCCGCGACCGGCACCGAGACCGGCCCCGGCGAACTGGCGGAGGCGGTGGCCGCCGAGCTGTGCCCCGCCCTGCCCCGTTACGACGGCGACGCCCCGCTCACGGCCACGGCGGACGGCCTGCTGGGCACGCACCCGCGCGTGACCGCCGGCCAACTGACCCTTCGCGTCGATGAGTTCCTGTCCCGCACGACCCGCTTCACCGCCACGGACGTCCCCGCCTTCCGCGCCTACCAGCGCCGCCGTATGGCCCTGGTGGCGGCCGAACGCGACCGGCTCCGCCTGGACGACCACCGCCCCCGCGTGATGTCGGCGTTCGTCCGGGGCCGCCTGGTCGACGAGGTGTACCTCCCCCTGATCGGCGACAGCCTGGCCCGCCAGCTCGGCACCACCGGCGAGACGAAGCGCACCGACACCGGCGGCCTGCTCCTGCTCGTCTCCCCGCCCGGCTACGGCAAGACGACGCTCATGGAGTACGTCGCCGACCGGCTCGGCCTGATGCTGGTCAAGGTCAGCGGCCCGGCACTCGGCCACAGCGTCACCTCGCTGGATCCGGCCGACGCCCCGAACGCGACGGCCCGGCACGAGATCGAGAAGATCAACTTCGCGCTGGCGGCCGGCAACAACACGCTCCTGTATGTGGACGACATCCAGCACACCTCGCCCGAGCTGCTGCAGAAGTTCATCCCGCTGTGCGACGCGACGCGGCGGGTGGACGGCGTCCGGGACGGCGAGCCGCGCACCTACGACCTGCGCGGCAAGCGGTTCGCGGTGTGCATGGCCGGCAACCCGTACACCGAGTCCGGCGAGCGCTTCCGCATCCCCGACATGCTCGCCAACCGGGCCGACGTGTGGAACCTCGGCGACGTCCTCACAGGCAAGGAGGACGTCTTCGCGCTCAGCTTCCTGGAGAACGCCCTCACCGCCAACCCGGTCCTCGCCCCGCTCGCCGCCCGCGACCGGGCCGACCTGGACCAACTGGTCCGGCTGGCGTCCGGCGACCCGACGGCCCACGCGGACCACCTCGCACCCCCTCTCTCCGCCTCCGAACTCGACGGCGTCGTACGGCTGTTGCGACACGCTCTCACCGTCCGCGAGACGGTCCTGGCCGTGAACGCCGCCTACATCGCCTCCGCCGCCCAGTCCGAGGCGGCCCGCACGGAACCCCCGTTCCGCCTCCAGGGCTCCTACCGCGACATGAACAGGATCGCCCAGCGGCTGCGCCCGGTCATGAACGACGCCGAGCGCGAGGCCGTCGTCCACGACCACTACACGGCCGAGGCCCAGACCCTCACCACGGGCGCCGAGGCCAACCTGCTGAAACTGGCGGAGCTGCGCGGCGACCTGAGCGAGGAGCAGTCCGCCCGCTGGGCCGAGGTGAAGTCCGCCCACGTCCGCGCCCGCGCACTCGGCGGCCCCGAGGACGCCCCTCTGACCCGCGCCGTCGCCGCCCTCGGCCTGCTGGCGGACCGGGTGGCGGCGGTGGAGTCGGCGATCAGGGGGGAGGGGTGAGGGGACTTCCCCGCCGGTGACAGGCGCAGCGGCAGCGGTGCACCAACAGCAGGCCTGTGCTGTGGGGCAGGGGGACGTCCGTGGTCTGACGGCACCGGGCGTGCAGGTCTTCGTACCCGCTGCGCGTGGCGAGCGTGCACTCGGCCGACCGTGTCGACGTGTCCGCCGTGGTGGGGGCGCTCACGGCTCATCCCCTGCACGGCAGGAGCGGGGCAGGAGGATGAGCACGTCCGGCTGGGGCGGGAAGTGCGTCGCGCAGTCCGGGCAGGCGTACACGTTGAAGCCGGGACCGGTGTTGGCGTGCACCTCGGAGACGACGACCGGCTGGTCGGTGGTGCCGTTGCAGCGGACGCACATCCGCACCGGCCGCCGTCCGCCCGGCTCCGCCTCGGGGCGCTCGGGATTCGCGTCCATCAGGCCACCGCCTCCGCGCCGACGACGTGCCGGTCGAGGTCGACCCCGAAGTCGGCGGCCAGGACCAGGGCGACACGGCGTCGGTACTGCCGCGCCCGCTCCCGCTCGACCGCCAGGACATATGGGCGGACCGGGGCGGTCGCCTCTCCGGCGAGGGAGGCGTGCAGGCCGTAGGGGGAGCGGTGGGCGGGAAGTGCAGGGGCGGTCGCGTGGGGCGTGTCGGGCCGCCTTGCGGGTGCCGGTGTGGTGGGGCGCGTACAGGCCCGGCGCCGACCGGTACCGGGTGCGAATACGCCCAGCACCCACCGTAAAAGCGCGTGGATAATGCTCATTGTCAGCAGCTCCTTATTAGCTGGTGGCCACGCCCCCGGACGGCTCCACCCGTCGCGGGGGTCTTTGTGTGGCTCACGATAGCCAGCCTGTATACCCCTGTCCATAGATAGGCGCCTATGGCAGCATCTATGTTCGGGTGTAGGTTGCTGCGTACAGTCCGGCCCGTGATTGAGTTCGACCCCACCCGGCCCAAGTGGGTGCAGATCGCCGACATCCTTCGCGAGAGGATCACGACCGGCGAGTACGCACCTCGCGCACTGATTTCCGAAGTCCGGCTGGAGCAGGAATTCGGCGTGGCACGCACCACCGTTCGGAAGGCGACGGCCGCCCTCCGAGAGGACGGCTTGATCATCACCACGCCCGGCATGGGATCGTTCGTTACGGATGCGTCCGGGGCAGGCGGGTCCGCCGGCTGACCGCAGTTGGTGCCGGTACCAGCCGGTCAGGTTCGTCGAGCCATACCCGCTGGCCGTCTCGGTCGACGGTCAGTCCGAATCGGTCACGGTCCGGCCGCTCTTGGGTCAGCCACCACTCCCAGGCGGCCGCTGTCTCGTCCCACAGCCGTCGGGGACCGTACTGCTCGACCTCGAACCTCGTACGGCCGGGCACGTACTCCACCGTTGCCCACGAGATCCGGTCGTCGCCGAGGATCCAGTAGGTGGCTTCGCCGGAGCCGTCGTCGGCATGGTGGAGCTGCGGGTAGGCGTCACGGAGCTGGGTGCCGATCGCGAACAGGGCATCGGCGTGGGTGTCGATGTCGTGGGGGTCGATGGTGGTGGTGGACTTCGCTCCCTCCTGCCGGTGGTAGACGTCGGCGATGGCCCACTGCCGACCCCGTTGGTTCCGGGCCCACATGAACTCGGGGTAGCCGGTGAACCGGCCTTGTGCCACACCGTCGGCCACGTCCAGCACGGCGAACGAGTACGAGTGGAACGACCCGCCCCAGGGAGTGACGATCTTTCCGCCGGGCGTCTGCCCGACCCATGCGTACGGGATCGAGCGGACGGCGCACGTGCAGATGAGCCGGTCCAGTGGAGCGGGTGTCGGGACGCCGGCCATACCGTCGCCGGTGATCACCCGTACCGGCAGCCCGGCCGCCTTCAGATTGGCCCGAGCCTGCTCCGCGACAGCCGCGTCGTACTCGATGGTGACGACGTTCTCGCAGCCCAGCCGGTGGGCGAGCCATGCGGCGTTCAGGCCCGTACCGGCGCCGACTTCGCCGACCCGATGGTCGTCGTGGACGTCGAGGAGCGACAGCATGTCGAGCATCATCGACGGCATCGAGCTGGAGGACGTCGGCCTTCCGGGTCCGTCGTCCTCGCCGTCATCGACCTGCGTGACGACGGGTACATCGCCGTAGACGAGCCGCGCCCACTGATCCGGGTCGGCCATCTTGTCGCCGCCCTCGAACCGGTCGGGGATGAACAGGCCACGGTCCACGGACTCAACGGCCGCCCGCCACTCGGCCGGAAGCGTGCCTTTGCTGGCCAGAATCTCGACCAGCCGCTTCTGCGATGTCACTTGCTTCACTTCTTCGGATTGCTGATCGGCTTGGGCCACTGCCCGTCGCTCTCCTTCGGCGACTGCTTCTTGTCGCCGTCGGCTCCGCCCTTGCCGTCTCCGTGCTCGCCTGCCATGGGATTGCTCCTTCGGATCACGCTGACGTTGGTGTGTGGGGATTTCCTGGTCCGTCTTGGCAGCTACGTGTCCCGGTCCGCCGGTCGCGGCTTGGCGGGGCCTGACGGCTGCGGCGGGGGAGGCGGGTTCTTCTCTTTGCTCATGCGCTTGTCCTCTCTTGCCCGTGGCGTTCCACGAACCTGGCGACGGGCTCGGGAACGGCCGAACCTGTCGCGGTGTGTGCCGAGATGAGCACACACCGCCACCCGGCGGGGAGACAATGAGGTCGCCCGATCCAGTACCGATCCCAAGCAGGAGAGGGAGGCTGATGTCCGATCAGCTCCGCGACCACATGCGGGAGGCACGCAGGGCATCCGGCATGGTGTGGGCGAGGTTCGCCCGTGAGGCGGGGTTCGGCGAGGCGTACCTGCGCAACGTGGAGAACGGGAACCGGTCCGTGACCGCCGACGTTGCCGCGGCCTACGACAGGGTGCTGCGCACCGGCGGCGCCTTCGCGACGGCGCTGCACGACACCGGCTCGACGGGCGCCAAGGACATGCCGTGGGACCAGCCCGGGTGCCTGACTGTTCTCACCGAGCTGCTGAAGGGAGGCAGTGTGGATCGCAGAGGCTTCCTGTCGGCCGGAGCGGCACTCTCCGTCTCGGCGAGCAGCTGGTCCAAGGCCCTGGCGCCGGTGGGGTCGGCCACGACGCCCGCGGCTCTCCCCGCCGGCCCGGCTCTCTTGGCTCATGTGGATGACCGTCTTGATCACCTGAGGCATCTTGATGACGAACTCGGCAGCGGCGAGGTGTTCCAATTGGCCCGCAGTGAACTGCTCCTGATTGTCCGGTTGATCAAATCGCGCCGTTACGACGGTCCGACCGTGGACCACTTGCATGCAATGGCTTCGGAGGCGGCTCGGCAGGTCGCATGGGCGGCCTTCGACCAGGGACGTCCCGGCATCGCCCAGCGCTTCTTCGACGGTGCCCTCCGCGCCTCCGCCGAGGCCGGTGATCCGATCAGCGGTGCCTACGGGCTCTCGTTCGCCGCGATCCAGTGCTACTCCACCCCCGGGCAGGCAAGCAGAGCGATCTCGCTCCTTCGGGCGGCACAAGAACAGGTGAAGGGGAGGGCGACGCCACGCATGCACGCCATGCTGGCCGCCCGCACCGCCCGCGCACTGTCGAAGACCGGCGCGAAGAAGGAGTGCGCCCGCCAACTCCACCTTGCCCGCATAGCACTGGACAAGGGAGCACACGATGACGACCCGAAGACCCTGTACTGGGTGGACTACGGCGAGATCGAAATGATCGCCGGTTCGGCGGCTCTGCATCTCGGGGATCCGGCCGAAGCGGTACGCCGCTTCGAGGCCGCCATGAAAGCGTCGTACCCCGGCGACGAGGAGTACCCGCGCAGTAACGCGATCTACCTGGCCCGTGCCGCAGAGGCACATCTCGCCATGCACGACCTGGACGCTGCGGTGGCCAAGGCACGCCATGCGGCCAGATGCCTCGGCTCGGTGGACTCCGCGCGCTCGGCCTCCGAACTGAAGGGCTTGCGCGTGAAGTTGTCCCCGCATACCGCGCACGCGGCCGTACGCGAGTTCCTACAGGCCGGATAGGCCGAGCAGGTCACGCAGCCGCCCAGCCACCACCTTCTCGTCCAGCGCCAGGAGCGGTGTGATGCCGAGCGTGTGGGCGGCAGCGAGGTTCTCTTCGCTGTCGTCGACGAACAGGCACCGTTCGGCCGGCACGCCGAGCTTCGTGAGCACCAGGTGGAAGATGGCGGGGTCGGGCTTGCGCACTCCGTGCTCCGCGGAGAACACGACCTCGTCGAAGGTGCCGTGCAGGTCGAACCCTGCGTAGGGGTCGTACGGCTCCCGCCCGAGACTGTTGGACAACACCGCGGTTCTGATCCCGGCAGCCCGTGCCTGTCGGGCCGCATTGAGCACCTGATGGGCCGGGAAGGCGTCGTGGAGATAGCGGGCCATCAGGTCGGCGGGAGCGACACCGACCAGGGCAGCAAATCCGTTGTTCCAGTCGGTCTGGGTGATCTGACCGAGTTCGAGCTTCCGGAAGAGTTCCTGTCCTCGTGGGTCGGCCCACGCGCGAAGAAAGGTTCCCCGGGCGATCCTCTCCCGGTCCTCGAAATAGGAGATCACCTCGACCATGTTGAAGGTCAGGACCCCAAAGAAGTCGAAGATCACGCCATCGAACGTGGTCTCTGCGGTTGTCGCCATTCCCAAAGCCTACGATCCGTAGGGAAGTTGCGGCAGCGCCCGTACACACCGACTCCTCGACCCCGAAGACGACCCCGTGACCCGTGCCGTGGCGACATGGAGACCCGCTGACGCCGTACGGCGGCGGTCCGGTGGTCAGAACTCCCAGTGCGAGAAGGCTGGCCCACGACGTAGAGCGCGACGAACCACATGGCCAGCGCGCCCAGCAGCGCACCGGTCGCCGTCCATACGGCTGCCCGGCGCCTGAGCAGCGCGCCGGTGACTCCGAGGAGCATGGCGCCGCCGACGGGCGCGCCGACGAGCGCCAGGCCGGCGTGCACCAGCGACATCACCTCGTCGCGCCGGCCCGAGCAACGGGCCGGCCGCCCGAAGCAGGCGAGCGCGTCCTGGCTCACGTAGCACAGTCCGTACACCAGGGGCGCCAGCACCAGCACGGTCGTCACCAGCAGCGCGACGACCGGGCTACGCGGCTGCTTTTGCCCGGCGGGCGGCTGAGAGGAAGCGTTCACTCGGTCATGCTGTCCGCACCCGGCGTTCCGGCACATCCGCTGTCTTACTCATCCCCGGGTTCCGGCGTTCAAACCGGAGCTCTGATCACCGCAGTGACACACAGAGCCGCCGCGCGCTACGTCGCGGTCAGCAGCGGTTCTCCTGGGACAGCGGGACGAAGCGCAGGCGGGTGTGGTCGGCGGCGGTCGAGGCCGTGTCGTAGTCGACGTGGGCGACCCGGTACCAGACGTCGTCGCGCTTGCGGTCGCCGTTCACGTCGTCGAGGCGGACGCACCAGCGCTCGGGGCGGATCTCGCGCCGGTAGGCCTCGGTGCCGTGCCGCACCGTGTGGCAGTCCTGGTAGCGATCGGTGGTGTACCAGGTGCGGGTGCGGCGCCTGCTGCCCGTTCCGGAGCGGGTGGAGTGGCGGACCCGGTGGGTCCTCGTCGTGCAGGACCTGACCAGGTGGGGCCGGGTGGCCCGGGTGGTCTGCCGCGTGACGTGGCGGACGGTGTCCCGCAGGCCCGTGACCGGCACCGGGGTCGGCGGGGCGCCGCTCCCGGCCGCCTGCCCGGTGCCCGCGTGGCCGCCGCACGCGGTGAGGGAGGCCAGCAGCAGTGCCGTACCGGCGATGGTTATGCGCTTGATCAGCATGTTCTCTCTGCCCCGGTCGTCGGACGCGCAGCGTAGCCGATCACCGGGAGGGCCGGTGCGGGGTCAGGATCCGCCCAGGCAGATCACGACCAGGCAGAGCTGGCCGGAGGACGAAGAAGAGGAGGAAGACGAAGAGGAGGAAGAGGAGCCCGAGGAGTTCGAGGGGGTGCTCGGGGCGGTGCTCGTGCCGGGGGCCGGGGTCGGCGTCGTGACCGGTGAACTCCCTGTTCCTGTCGAGGAGTTGGTGGAGGTTCCGGTGCTCTGGGCCGACGTGCCCGTCGGGCGGGGCGTCGTGGGGACGCTGTCCGGGCGGGTCGCCGATCGCGCCGTGTGGGGCGCGGAGGTGTGGGTCTGCTGCTGGGGTACGTAGCCGTACCCGGCCGGGGTCCGGGCCGTGGACCCGGTGGACGCGCCGGAGGTGGCGGGTGCCGCGTGGCGTGGGGTGGACGGGGGCGGTGTCGAGGACGCCGGCGGGGTGGGCGAGGCGGGTCGTTCCTGGCCGAGGCCCATGCTGCGGTTGTCCGGTGCGGTGGCCGCCTGGGCGCGGTCGCCGGAGCCGCGGTCCATCGAGGAGAAGGCGAGACCGCCCCCGACGAGTGCCACGGCGGTCGCCACCACGGCCCGGCGCTGGCTCTTCTTCCAGCGGGCCAGCTGCCGCCGCCGGGCCGCCCGTCCCTGCGGTGCCCGGGGTGCGTCCGTGACGTCGGCCGCCCCTGCCGCGGCCTCGGCGCCGTACTCGGCCGGGTCGGCGGCCGGCACGCCGTCGTACCAGGCGATGTCGTCGAGTGCCGGTGCCGGTGCCGGTGCCGGTGCAGGTGCAGGTGCAGGTGCGGTGGAGGGTATGTGGGGAGAGGCGGCGCCGGTGGCGTTCGCGCCGGAGTACCCGTCGGTGCCGGGCGGGGCGATGTCCGGGGCGTAGGCGCCGCACCCGGGACAGACCAGGGCACCGTTGAGGTGCCGGCGGCACGAGGAGCAGTAGTCCATTGCGGTCTTCCTGGGTTGACTGCGCCGTCGGTCACCGGGACCACGGCCTGGTCACGCTCGTACGGGGGATCGAGCGATCCCACACGCTAACGAGCCTTTCGGAACGCTGTGTGCAGCCCATGTGCCACTCCTGCGCAGATTCTTCGCCGATGGCATGTGTCACGGTCGGCCCGCCGCCGGCACTCGGCACCCGGGTGAAACCCGTCGGCCGCCCCGGTCGGTGCGCCGTCCCGCACCGTGACGGTGGGCATAGTGGCGGGCGGCTCCGCACCGGATCGGCAGGAGGAAACGCATGCTCGGCACAGACTTCCGCACCGGGTCACCCGTCTGGCTCGACCTCGGCAGTCCCGACCTCGACCGGACCGCAGCCTTCTACGGCGCCGTCTTCGGCTGGCACTTCACCTCCGCCGGCCCCGACACCGGCGGTTACGGCTTCTTCCAGCAGGACGGCGCGACGGTGGCCGCCGCGGGCCGGCTCACCGAGGAGAGCGCGGAACCCGCCTGGGTGACGTACTTCCGGACCGACGGCATCCGGGCCACGGTCGACGCCGTGACCGCGGGCGGCGGTGCGGTGCGCGTCGAGCCCATCACCATGGGCGAGGCCTCCATGGCGCAGCTCACCGACCCCCAGGGCGCCGAGTTCGCCGTGATCCAGTCCGGTACGGGGCTGCAGCGCGTGTCGCAGGACAACACGCTGGTGTGGGTGGAACTGCACGTCCCCGACCCGGAGGCGGCCCTCGCCTTCTACCGGCGGCTCTTCGGCTGGCGTGCGGCGGAGATGTCGGCGCCGGGCATGACGTACCGCGTGCTCAGCATCGCCGACGGGGACCAGCAGGAGGGTGCCTTCGGCGGCGTGGCCCCGCTCCAGGAGGGCCAGGAGGCGCGCTGGGTGCCGTACTTCGCGGTGTCCGACGCGGACGCGACCGCCGACGCCGTCCGGGGCAACGGCGGCACCGTCCTGATGCCGCCGTCGGACATCCCCGACGTCGGCCGTGTGGCCTGGCTGACGGATCCGGCGGGCGCGGTCTTCGCCGTCCTGAAGCCGAACCCGCGCCAGGCGGCAGCGCAGTAGCGCAGCAGCGGAGCAGCCGCGCCGCCGCCTGCCCTGGTTCGGTACGTCCGGTTCCGGTACGTCCGGTCAGACGGTGGCGTCCGGGCCCGCGTTCCTGCGGCGGCGTACGACGAACACGGCGCCCGCGCCGAGCGCGACCGCGGCGCCGCCCGCGAGGGCGAGCACCGGCAGCGCGGAGCTGGAGCCGGTCTCGGCGAGGTGGCCCTGCGGCTCGATCCGGGTGTTGCCGGTGGGCTGCTTCGGCAGCGGCTTCTTGCCGCCCTGCGGCTTGGCGTCACCGGGGTGGCCGGGCGCGGAGCCGGCCTTGAGGATGTCGAACTGGTAGAAGCTGTCGTCGTTGGAGTAGACGCAGTTGCCCTGGTCGTCGGCGTACATGCCGATGCTGATGGCGTAGCCGAGGCCGGCCGGGGCGGTCCTGTCGACGCTCACCCGCAGGTTGACGGAGAACGACTCCTTGGCCTTGACACCGGTGTAGCCGAGGTAGCCGGCGCCCGCGTCGTTGTCGTCCAGGGAGATGCCGATCCACTTGCGGGAGGACGGGTCCTGGTACTGGAGCGTGAGGTGGCTGGTGTCGACGAAGTAGTCGGTGTCGTTCGTCTGGGCGGCGAACACCCCGAGGTCGACGCGCGGGTAGGCGTGGTCGCCGGTGTTCTTCACGTTCAGCTTGAAACCGTGGAAGCCGCTTCCGGCGACGATCCGCGAGGGCAGGCCGCTCAGGCTGGTGTGCAGGTTGTCGTCGTACTTCGGCTCGTCGCCGTCGGCGCACTGGCCCGGGAAGCCGGAGGCCGACGGGGAGGGCGAGGCCGAGGCGGGGGCGGACGCGGAGGCCGACAGCGAGGCGGTGGGCCGGGGCGAGGCGGAGGACGCCGGGGTGGACTGGCCGGCGGCCGGGGTCGACGCGCCGGCCGCCGGGCTGCTCTCCTCGCCCGCGGGTCTGGACTCCGTCGGCGCCGGCGTCGTGTCGCCGGCGGCGGGGGTGGTCTCGTCCGCGGCGGGCGTGGACTCGTCCTGAGTGGGAGTCGTCTCGGAGGCCGTGGGCGTCGTCGGAGTGTCGCCGTCGGCGGCGTGGGCGAGCGGGGCCGTGAGCAGGACGGCCGGGGCGAGGGCGGCCGTCGCGGCGGCGAGGGCGAGGGAACGGCGAAGCTTCATGCGAACCTCAGGGCAGGAGTGACCGATGTGTTCGCAGAGATGACCTTCGCCGACCGTAAAGAGTTGCCCAAGGCCTCACGGGATCCTTATGTGGCGTGGGTCACTTTCCGGGCTCGCGGAGTGCGGCGGGCTCGACGCGGACGACGATCGACTTCGAGGCCGGGGTGTTGCTCGCGATGGCCGTGGCGTCCAGGGCGACCAGGACGTTGGTCTCGGGGTAGTAGGCGGCGGCGCAGCCGGGCGGGGTCGGGTAGCGGACGGCGCGGAAGCCGGGGGCGCGGCGTTCGCCGTCCGGATTGACGCTGATCAGGTCGACCAAGTCCCCGTTGTTCAGGCGCAGTTGGCGTAGGTCGTCGGGGTTGAGGAAGACGACGCGGCGGCCGCCGGAGATGCCGCGGTAGCGGTCGTCCAGGCCGTAGACCGTGGTGTTGAACTGGTCGTGCGAGCGCACCGTCGTCAGCAGCAGACGGCCGGGCGGGACGTCGGCCGCCGCCGGCGGGTTGACGGTGAAGCGGGCCTTGCCGGTGGCGGTGGGGAAGGTGCGGGAGTCGCGGGGCGCGCGGGGCGGCATGAAGCCGCCGGGCTGCCGGACGAGCTGCTCGAAGGCGTGGAAGCCGGGGACGACGTGTTCGATGTGACGGCGGATCACGGCGTAGTCGTCGCGCATGGCCCGCCGGCCCAGGCCGTCGCCGAAGAGCGCGAGGCCGAGTCCGGCGACGATGGCGACCTCGCTGCGCAGGTGCGGGGAGCCGGGCCGGAGCCGGCCGTGTGAGGCGTGCACCATCGCCATGGTGTCCTCTACGGTGACGAACTGTTCGCCGGACGCCTGCCGGTCGCGCTCGGTGCGGCCGAGGCGGGGCAGGAGCAGGGCCTCGGTGCCGTGGCAGAGGTGGGACCGGTTCGGTTTGGTCGCGATGTGCACGGCTCCGTGAGCGTGTAGCGCGCGGACTCGGTGATGCCGGGGAGGCCGACGCTGGATGTGCGGGGACCCGAGACGTGGGCGCCACCGGGGTCGGCCGGTTGCCGGGGCTGCTCCGCCATGACCGCCTCTTCCTTCCCCCAGCTCCCCCCCTTTCCCTCTCTCCCTGCCTTTCCCTCTCCCTCCGTGAAGTGTGACACACCTCACATGTCGATCATGGTCGTCACGTGTTGTCGTCCGGTGGTCGACGTTCCGTTGACTGCGGGTGAACGGCCGTGCGACGGTGAGGAGCATGGACCGCAGCCTGACCCCGGATCAACTTGAGTCCTTCGACAAGGAGTTCGCCGCCCGGACGGTGAACCGGCTGATGCAGAACGCCGTCACCCAGACGCCGGTGGACGACGTCGCCCTCGACCGGCGGATCCTGACCGGCATCGACCACTCCGTCTCCCACCACCTGGACGACTGGAAAGCCACCAACCAGAAGCAGAGCGGCCGCTGCTGGATGTTCGCCGGGCTCAATCTGCTGCGGGTCGGCGCCGCGCGGAAGCTGGGCGTGAAGGACTTCGAGTTCTCCCAGAACTACCTGCTCTGGTGGGACAAGTTCGAGCGCGCGAACCACTTCCTGGAGGCGGTCATCGAGACCTCGGACCGGGAGGTCGACGACCGTACGGTCGCGCATCTGCTGGAGGACCCGATCAGCGACGGCGGACAGTGGAACATGTTCGTGGCGCTGATCGCCAAGCACGGCCTGGTGCCCAAGTCGGCCATGCCGGAGACCGACAGCTCCTCGGCGACCCGGGCGATGAACCGGGCCCTGAAGACCCTGCTCCGCCAGGGCGCCCGTGATCTGCGCGGGCAGGCCGGCGAGGGGGCCGAGGCGCAGCGGGAGCTCAAGCGGGACGTGCTGGCCGCCTTCCACCGCGTGCTCGGCATCCACCTCGGCACGCCGCCGCAGCGGTTCCTGTGGCAGTGGGAGGACAAGGACAAGGAGTTCCACCGCGACGGCTGGCTCACCCCCGCCGAGTTCGCCGCCTCCTACGTGGACCTCCCGCTGGAGGAGTACGTCTGCCTGGTGCACGACCCGCGCGCGTCGAGCCCGGTCGGCCGTACGTTCACCGTCGAGCACCTCGGCAATGTCGTGGACGGCCCGCCGGTGGTCTATCTCAACGTCGGGATGGAGCTGCTGAAGCGGCTGGCCATGGAGTCGATCACCGGCGGCGAGCCGGTGTGGTTCGGCTGCGACGTGGCCAAGATGATGCGCTCGGACGCGGGCGTCTGGGACGCCGCCCTCTTCGACTACGCGGCGGTCTACGACGCCCCGTTCACCATGGACAAGGCCGACCGGCTGCTGCACCACGACACGCAGATGACCCACGCGATGCTGTTCACCGGCGTCGACGTGGTGGACGGCGGCCCGCGCCGCTGGCGGGTGGAGAACAGCTGGGGCGAGGAGAAGGCCGACCGGGGCTTTTGGACCATGAACGACTCGTGGTTCGACGAGCACGTCTTCGAGATCGCGGCCCGCCGCTCCGCCCTGCCCCCGCACCTGGCCGCAGCCCTGGACGAGCCCCCGATCGTCCTCCCCGCCTGGGACCCGATGGGCGCCCTGGCCGACTGACACCGCGCGGGCCGACCGAGGGGCGCCTTTCGCGGAACGGGGGGCGCCTTTCGGTCACGGAGGTCCAGGGGCGAAGCCCTCGGCGATGCGGTTCAGGACCGTGCCGGCGCCGTCCTCCGTCGCCATCAGGCGGGCGATGGCCGCCGCGCGGTGGCGGAGCGGCTCGGCGGCGGCCGCCGTGATCGCGGCGGCCAGGCTCTCGGGGGTGAGGTCGGGGAACGGCAGCGGCCGGGGGGCGACGCCCAGCCGGTGCAGGCGGGCCGCCCAGAACGGCTGGTCCGCCATGAACGGGACCGGTACGGCGGGGACTCCGGCCCGCAGCCCGGCTCCCGTGGTGCCCGCCCCGGCGTGGTGGACCACGGCGGCCGTGCGGGGGAACAGCCAGTCGTGGGGCAGGTCGCCGACGGCCAGGACGTCGTCGCCCGCTCCGCTCGGCCCGGCCCACTCCGCCTGCACCACCGCGCGCACCCCGGCCCGCCGCGCCGCGGCGGCCACCAGGGCGCCGAGCCGCTCGCCCTCCGCGGGCGCCATGCTGCCGAAGCCGACGAACACCGGGGCCGGGCCGGCCTGGAGGAAGTCGACCAGTTCGGCGGGCGGCCGCCAGTCCCGCGGCCGGGCGGGCCACCAGTAGCCCGCCACGCCGACCCCGGACGGCCAGTCCGCGGGGCGCGGCACCACCAGCGGGCTGAAGCCGTGCAGGACCGGCCCCCGGTGGGCGAGCGGTGCCGACGGACGGCCGGCCGGTGCCGGCGGTCGTCCGGCGGGCAGGCCGAGGCGGTCGCGCAGCCGGGCCGCGGCGTCCGCGAAGAGCAGGTCCCCGCGCCGGAGCACCGCCCAGCCGACGGCGAGGTTGGCCTCCGGCCCCAGGTCGGCGTCGGCCGCCGCGGCGCCGGGCAGGGGAAACTCCCTGGTGGCGAAGGCCGGGGCGAGATACGTGCCGAGCACCGGGACGCCGAACGCCTCTCCCGCCGCCCGGCTGAACGCCGACGGGCCGAAGGCGGTCAGCAGCAGATCGGCGCCGCCCGCCACGGCGTCCACCACGCCCGAGGCGAGGTCGTCCAGGAACGTCGTCATCACCGCCCGGGCCTCGGCCGGGGCGACCGTCCGGTCCCGGGAGCGGATCAGTTCCTGCGGATCTCCCGGCAGCGCCCAGCAGGCGAGACCGCACGCCTCGACCAGCGCCGTGAACGGGGCGTGGGCCGCCAGGGTGACCTCGTGCCCGGCCGCGAGCAGCCGCCGTCCCAGCCCCGTGAACGGCGCGACGTCCCCCCGCGAACCGGCGGTGACGACGAGAACCCGCATACCTCGATTCTGCCCGCCGAGGGCACGGGTGTAAGCGGCCCGCGACCTCGCGCTTCAGGCTCTCAGGCGGGCCCGCCGCCGAGCGGCGCCAGTGCCGCGGACACCGTCCGGCGCAGGTCGGCGGGGTCGGCGCCGGCGCGGGAGCGCAGGTTGACCCCGTAGGCGAGCACGGCCAGCAGCTCGGCGGCGGTGTCGAGATCGGTGGCCGCGGACAGCTGTCCCAGGGTCCGGGCGGTGCGCAGGGCGGTGCGCAGGGCGTCCCGCAGCCGGCGGTGGTGGTCTTCGAGGACGCGGAGGACCTCCGCGTCGCCGTTCTCGGCGCCGGTGTGCGCGTTCACGGCCATGCAGCCCCACCGGGCGTACGGCCCCGAGCAGCGCACCTCGATCAGTCCGGCGAAGAACGCGGCGAGGGCCGGCAGCCCCCGCCCGTCCTCGGCGAGGCCCCGGAACGCCGGCGCGGAGTGGGTCTCGACGTAGCGCCGCAGCGCGGCGAGGTAGAGGTCCTGCTTGCCGCCGAAGGTCGCGTACAGGCTGGAGCGGTTGAGGCCGGTCGCGGAGACGACGTCCTGGATCCCGGTCGAGGCGACGCCCTGGCGCCAGAACAGCCGTACCACCGTGTCCAGGGCCGTGTCCGGGTCGAAGTGCTTGATGTCCGGCATGGTTCCCTCATCATCCTGAAACGAGGGTTCCAAGATACGCCCGTCGCCCGCTAGGCTGAAGCAATCTTGGAACGGTCGTTCCGATATCTTCCGAGATCTTCCGCGACGGGCACCGGACGAAAGGCACCCACCATGAGTCTCGACGCCGAACTGCGCGCCCTGCGCGCCTCCTTCGAGTCCCGCTACCCCGAGGTCCCGGCCGAGCACCGGGAGGTCATGCGGCGCGCGGCCCAGGAGCTCGCGGCGTCCGGGCAGGCCGACCGCGCCCTGTCCGCGGGCGCCGACGCACCCCGCTTCACCCTGCCCTCCGCGACCGGCAGGGCCGTCGCCCTGGACGAGCTGCTGGCCGCGGGCCCGGTCGTGCTGACCTTCTACCGCGGCGCCTGGTGCCCGTACTGCAACCTCGCCCTGCGCGCCCTCCAGCGGCACCACGACGCCATCGCCGCGCGCGGCGCCCGCCTCGTGGCCGTCTCCCCGCAGATCCCCGACGAGTCCCTCACCCTGACCGAGAAGCACGAGCTGGCCTTCGACGTGCTCAGCGACCTCGGCTCGGACACCGCCGCGCGCTACGGCCTCGCCTTCGACCTGACCGACGAACTGGCCGCCGTCTACGACGCGTTCGGCTTCGACCTCCAGCGGGTCAACGGCGGCCACGCCCGGACCCTGCCGCTGCCCGCCACGTACGTCATCGACCGCGACGGCGTCGTGCGCTGGGCGTTCGTGGACACCGACTACACCAGGCGTGCCGAGCCCGCCGACATCCTCACCGCCCTCGACGCCCTCGCCGGCGGCACCGGCGGCGTCAGCGGCGACGCGGCTCAACTATCGTGATGTCCTGACGTCTTGACGTTCCCCGCCGTTTCCGCGTTTGCTTCCGCCACCTGGGTTCCCAGATGCTCCCTGATTCCGGAAGGCACCTGCAGTGAACGCTCCGACCCCCCACGGAACTCCCCCACGCCGTCTCGCAGTTGCCGTGACCGCCGCCGCCTCGGCGCTCGCCCTCACCGCGTGCGGCGCCCTCGGCGGCGGGAGCGACAGCTCCACGTCCTCGGCGAAGGGCGACGACATCACGGTGGGGCTGCTCCTGCCCGACAAGGACACGGCACGCTTCGAGAAGTTCGACCACCCCATCATCGCGAAGGAGGTCGCCGCCCTCACGAACGGCAAGGGCAAGGTCGTCTACGCCAACGCCGAGGCCAGCACGGCCACGCAGAGCCGGCAGTTCCGGCAGATGGTGGCCCGCAAGGTCGACGTCATCCTGGTGGACGCCCTGGACGCCAGGGCCGTCGCGCCGGACGTGCAGAAGGCCAAGGACGCGGGGATACCGGTCATCGCGTACGACCGGCTCGCCCAGGGGCCGGTCGACGCGTACGTCTCCCACGACAACGAACTCGTCGGCCAGGTGCAGGCCCGCGCGATCGTCAAGGCGCTCGGACCGAAGGCGGCGAGCAGCAAGGTCGTCATGATGAACGGCGACCCGGCCGACCCGAACACGGCCCTGCTCAAGAAGGGCGCGCTCGGCGAACTGCAGGGCCAGGTCGACATCGTCCGGCAGTACGACACCGACAAGTGGTCGCCCGCGGTGGCCGGGGCGAACATGAAGAAGACGATCCGGTCGGTGGGGCTGGCGAACATCGCCGCCGTCTACTCGGCGAACGACGGCATGGCGGGCGCGGTCATCGACGCGCTGAAGGCGGCGGGCGCGACACGGGTGCCGCCGGTGACCGGGCAGGACGCGAACCTGGACGCGGTGCAGCGGGTCGTCTCGGGCGAGCAGTACATGACCGTGTACAAGTCGTTCCTGGACGAGGCCACCGACGCCGCGCAGTTGGCGGTGGACAAGGTCCAGGGCAAGGACATCCAGTTCGACGCGCTGACCCGGGACACGGTCGACAGCCCGACGGAGAAGAGCATCCCCGCGCGGCTCGTGCCGGTGGTCGCCCTCACCCGGGACACCGTCAAGGAGACCGTGATCGCGGACGGTGTCTACACGGTCAAGGACATCTGCACCCCGGCATACGCGGCGGACTGCGCTGCGATCGGGCTGAATTGACCTGCTCTCCCTGGAACAGGGAGATTCCGGCCTGCTCGCTCGATGTCGTGCCGCTCAGCCGGCAGGGGCATCGGGCGGGCCCGCACTCACGCGGGACGCAGGTTCGTTCACCGAGGGACGGACACAGGGGAAGGGCCCGGCACATGGCGTGCCGGGCCCTTCTCGCCGATGCTCAGCTCTCGGGTGTCACTTGGTGAAGGCCGAGACGCCGTTCGGGGTGCCGAGGCCGGTCGGACCGTCGTAGCCCGTGCCCGCCTTGCACAGGTAGTTCGAGCAGGACCCGTTGGCGCCGCTGGTGACGTCGTTCAGCTTGTCCGGGTGGGCGTAGGGGTAGGACGCCGGGGTGTCACCGGAGCCCGGGGTGCCCGCGAGGGCGTAGACGCCGGCGATGAACGGCGCGGAGGCGCTGGTGCCGCCGTAGACGTTCCAGCCGCTCGCCTGGTAGGTGTCGTAGACGGCGAGGCCGGTGGCCGGGTCGGCGACCGCGGCGACGTCGGCGACGCTGCGCTTGGCGCAGCCGGTGTCCTTCTGCCAGGACGGCTTGGCCCCGTACTGCGAGCAGCCCGAGCCCGCCCCGTCACCGCCGGCGGAGGTGCCCCACACCGACTCGGACCAGCCGCGGGTGCTGCTGTCCTTCTTGAGCGAGGTGCCGCCGACGGCGGTCACGTACGGAGAGGCGGCCGGGTACTCGACGCCGTAGCCGCTGTCGCCGGAGCTGACGGTGATGGCGACACCGGGGTGCTTGAAGTACTGGTCGTCCGCCTTGGTGTCGCTGGCGTCCTCGCCGCCGCCGTAGCTGTTGGAGACGTACTTCGCGCCCTGCTTGACGGCCTGGTTCACGGCCGCGCCGAGGTCGTCCATGTTCGCGGACTTGGCCTCGACGAGCAGGATGTGGCACTGCGGGCAGGCGGCGCTGACCATGTCGACGTCGAGGGAGATCTCGCCCGCCCAACCCGCGTCGGGGGTCGGGTAGTTGGAGCCGCCGTCCTGGTCGATCTTCTTGAAGCAGCCGTTGCCGGTGCTGCACTCCGGCAGGCCGTACTGGGAGCGGTAGGCCGCCAGGTCCTTCTCGGCGTTCGGGTCGTCGTTGGCGTCGACGATCGCGACGGTCGCGCCCTTGCCGCCGTCCTTGGGCAGGTTGTAGGCGGCCTGGAGGTCGGCCGGGCCGAAGCCCTTGGGGGTGTCGTGGCGGCCGAGGGACTTCTGGGTCTTCAGGTCGGTGCGGACCTCCGCCTGACAGGCCATGTAGCCGGGCTTGCTCGGCTGCGAGCAGAGCCGGTGGGTGTGCACCGTGGTGGCGGCGGAGGAGGCCGTGGAAGAAGAGGTGGTCGTGGTCGCGAAGGCCGCCGACTGCGAGGCGACGAAACCGCCGGTGATCAGGGCCGCTGCGGACAGCAGGGCGGGTATGCCGCGGCGTATCGGGTTCCTTCTGCGATGCGAATGCAATGAACTGCCCTCCGTGGGGGGATGGATGGGCTCCGCGACGGCGGGGCGGAAGCGCTGCGGTGGCACCCGCCTCAGCGAGGTGGCGAGTGCATGACAAGCGCTTTCCGTTGGGGGTGTGCCGTGGGGGAGCCCGCTTCCGGGCATGCTGTCGGTCGTGCCACCCCGGTCAGTGGTGGCTGTTGACGAGGTTATGGAACATTTGCCGAAGAGAACAGGGGCGGTTGGTAAAACCTTGCCCTCAACTCCTCGGCCGCGGCGGGTACCTTGTGCAGCCATGGAGCTGGAAGATGCAACGGTCAACGACCTGATGTCGCTGGGCCTGGCCCGGTACGAGGCACGGGTCTACCTGGCGCTCATCAGGCGTGGTTCCTACACGGCCGCCGAGGCGGCCCGCGAGGCCGACGTGC
Source organism: Streptomyces sp. NPDC025793 (assembly GCF_055558375.1). NCBI lineage: Bacteria > Bacillati > Actinomycetota > Actinomycetes > Kitasatosporales > Streptomycetaceae > Streptomyces > Streptomyces sp. NPDC025793. Next base: position 400,864 of record NZ_JBVHMR010000002.1, read on the forward strand.
CGCGCCAGCGCGTGTACGACGTGCTGGACGGGCTCGTACGACGCCAGTTGGTCACCGCCCATCCCGGCCGCGTCGCCACGTACTCCGCCGTCACGCCCGAACTGGCCGTCGCCCGGCTGATGGCCGTGCAGCGGGAGTCCGTCGACCGGCTGGAGCGGGTCTCGCAGGGGCTGGCCGGTGTCCTGCAACCGCTGTGGTCCCAGGGCCGGGAGCACACCGACCCGCTGGACTACATCGAGATCCTGCGCGACCCGAAGGCGATCGCCGAGCGCTTCGCCGACATCCAGCGGCAGGCCCGGCACGAGCTGCTCACCTTCTGCAAACCGCCGTTCGTGGCCCCCGCCGAGAACACGGAGGGCATCGCGGTGGTGCGCCGGCTCCACCGGGCGGGCGGCACCGTGCGCGCCCTCTACCTCGACGAGGCCCGGGACGACCCCGAGACCATGGAGCACGTACGGCGCTTCGCCGCCGCCGGCGAGGAGGCCCGCTTCGCCCCCGACCTGCCGCTGAAGCTCGTCATCGCCGACGCCTCCCTCGTGCTGTGCGACATGCCCGACCCGGTGGCCGCCGGCTCCACCACCACCCTCTTCATCGAGCACCCCGCCCTCGCGACCTGTCTGCGCCTGGCCTTCGACACGGTGTGGAAGGACGCCACCTTTGGCGACGTCCCCGACTGAGCCGGGAATCCCCGCCGTTCAGGGAGGGGGGGATTCAGAGTCGGAAGAGCCGTGCCGCGTTGTCGTGGCACACGGCCCGCAGCCACTGCTGCCCCAGGTCCAGGCGTTCCAGGGCGTGGAGCTGGTGGACGTAGGGGTAGGGGAGGTTGGGGAAGTCGGTGCCGAGCAGGACGCGGTCGCCGAGTGCGGAGAGCCGGGGCAGGGCGCGGCGGGGGAACGGCAGGAATCCCTCGGTGAAGTCGGTGAACGCCATCGTCGTGTCCAGCCGCACGTGGTCGTACCGCTCGGCGAGGCCGAGGAACTCCTCGTACTCGGGCATCCCCAGATGCGCGACGACCAGCCGCAGTCCCGGATGCCGCGCCAGCACCCGGGCGATCGGCTCGGGCCCGGTGTGCCTGCCGGGCGCGGGTCCGGAGCCGCAGTGGACGACCACGGGGATCCGCGCCTCGGCCAGCAGCCCCCAGACCGGCCGGAGCAGCTCGTCGGCGGGGTCGTAACCGCCCACCTGCACATGTGCCTTGAACACGCGCGCGCCCGCCTCGACGGCCTCGCGGACGTACGTCTCGACACCCGGCTCGGGGTAGAGGGTCGCGGTGTGCAGACAGCCGGGGGTGCGGCGGGCGAAGCCGGCCGCCCAGTCGTTCAGCCACCGGGCCATGCCGGGCTTGTGCGGGTAGAGCATCGCGGTGAAGGCCCGGAGGCCGAACTCCCGTAGCAGACCGGCGCGTTCGGCCTCCTGCGTCCGGTAGGTGATAGGCCACTCCAGCCCGCCGGTCAGCGGGCCGTTCGTGTCGAAGTAGTCCCAGACCTTGTGCAGGACACGCTCGGGCATGAAGTGCGTGTGCACGTCGACCAACCCGGGAAGGCCGAGCCCGGTCCAGAAACGGCGGACTTCGGCGGCTTCGGTGGCTTCGGTGGCTTCAGCGGGCGTGGAGGGCGCGTCGCGGTGATCGTCCATACCGCTCACGATCGGCCGCGGCGGCGGGGCGGGTCCAGCCCTTTCGGGCGGCGGGGTGCGTTCGGTCGGCCGGATCGGTCCGCGCCGGTCCGGGCTGGGCCGGGCTGCTGGGGCGGAGCCGTGGCCGGCCTCCGGGTTATGGGTCCTTACCAGGCGCCGACTGTGCGGAGCAGGAGGTGGAGGTCGTGGGCGGCCTCGGCGGTGGTGAGTGCCGTGGCGGTCAGTACGGCCGCGGTGGCGGTGGTGAGGGCCGGGTGGCGTCCCGGTGGCGGGGCCAGGAGGGCGGCGACGCGGCGGGGGACCGGGCCCGCGGAGGCGAGCGGGCCGCGGCGGCCGAGGATGCCGAGGGCCGTACCGGCGGCGCGGGCGGGGGCCGGGGTACGGCGGGCGGCGAGGGCCGCCTTGCCGACCGTACGGGCGACCCGCCTGCGGTCGCCCGCCTGGGCGGCCGCGCTCTCGTCGGCCCAGCGTTCGATCGTGTAGGTGACGGCCGTCGCGAGGGGGCGCAGGACCGGGTTGGCGGCGGCGCCGAACTGGGCGAGGGCGACGAACGCGTAGTGGTGGGCGGTCAGATGGGCGCGTTCGTGGGCGAGCAGGATGTCGTGTTCGGTCTCGTCCAGGGTGCGCAGCATGCCGGTGGAGACGACGATCCGGCCGGGCAGTCCGGGCAGGGCGAAGGCGTCCGGGGCGTCGTCGGGGAGGACGACCAGACCTTCGCGCGCGGGCATGCAGGCGGCGTCCCACGCGGCGGAGGCCAGTGAGCGGGTCCGTCGCCACAGCATTCGGGCCGCCATGAGCACGGCGCCGCCCAGCAGCAGTCCGGCGAGCAGCGCGACGGGCAGCGCGGCGGGGTCGTCGTGCCGGGCGGTGGCGGCCGACCAGTGGCCCAGGGCCGCGAGGCGCGGGACACGGATCAGACCGGTCACGGCCAGCAGGCCCAGGGAGATCGTGCTCGCCGTGCCGAGGACGAGGGCCGAGGCCGTGAGCAGCCAGGTGGCGAGGCGGGGCTCGCAGCGTTCGGCCAGCGGGCGTGCGCCGAGCGGGGCGACGAGCGAGAGCAGCAGCGGCACATAGACGGCGACGTGCATTCCGGGCGGCCTCTTCCGGTTCCCGCCGGTCCTACCGGCCGGGGTGCTGGTCGGGGCCGGGCAGCCGGCGCGGCGACTCGGCGCGGGGGACGGACGGTACGCGGGTGAGGACGGCCTCGCGCACCGGGCCGGCCCGCCGGGAGCCGCGTCCGCGTGCAGGGGCACTCATGGCTCCACCGTCCTCCCGTTCGGCTTCCGCTTCCACGGCCGCGTCCGTGCCGCCGTCGTCCGAGTGTGCCATGCGCCCGCACGGCGTGTAACGCCTGCTACATCCCAGGACGCGCCGAAGCCGGAAGCGCCGGTCCGCCACCTCGGCCCCCGCCTCCTCGTCCGCCCACCGCTCCACCGCGAACGCCCCGGCCCGCTCCGACGGTCGCGGCAACGGATCGATCGTGGCAGTCAGATGCAGGCGTCCAGGAGCCGCGGTATCCCGGAGGAGACCACCACGCGCCCCGGCCCGCCGAGCACGGCGAAGGCCGCAGGGACGGGATCGTCGACCACGCGAGCCCCCCCCCGCGATGTGCCGGCACTCCCGCCAGGCGTCGACCAGCGCTCGCCCCCGCCGCCAGGACGCCACCGTCACACTGACCACCACGACCGGCACCACTCCGGCGCACCGCGGCGACCTTCGGGTTCACCGGGTCCTCCGCCGCGAGCACGCTCACCGGCCACGGCCCCTGCGCCGTCACGAGCGGCACCTGCCCTATCGCGGTGAACGCCAGGATCGCCGGCTCGGTCGCCCACGGACCGGCCGCCACGAAGGCCGCGCACGCCATCGCCCACGTCCCTGCCTGGGCGGCATCCGGCGCCCCGCCCAGGGCGCCACCAGCGCCGGCGCCGCGCTCACCAGCAGCGGCAGTTACATCGGCACGGGCCAGAACACGCCTCACCCCCGCAGGGGGCCGTCACCGTGCAGCAACTGCTCCAGCAGCCGCTCGTCCTCCGCCGACAGATCCGACACGAACCGGGCCAGTACCACCGCGCGGTCTCCACCGTCGTCGAGCAGCGAGTGCATTCCGGCCGCGGCCATCCCCGGCCGGTCGTCCACGGGCGTGTACACGTAACTGCGCCCCTCACGCCGCCGGGTCACCAGCCCCTTGTCGCACAGCCGCGTCAGGATGGTGAGGACGGTGGTGTGGGCCGTGTCGTCGTCGCCCAGGTTCTCGTGCACCACGACAGCCGTCGCCGGCCCGCCGGCCGTCCACAGGGCCGCCAGCACCTGCCCCTCCAGCTCTCCCCGCGCACGGCGCCGGGACTCCTTCCGGCCGTCAGCACCGCCGGTCATCCAGCACCTCCCTCTGCCTGCTCCAGCAAGCCGCGTCTTCGCCCCGTTCAAGCTACTACGAGATGTAGAAAAACAGTCAAGGGAAGACGCGGTACCCCTCCCCGGTACAGCGACAGGCCCGCGCCCGGTGGAGACGGCGGCCGAACCCTCAGCGGGTGACGTCCAGTTCCGCGTACATCCCGGCCGCGTAGTGGCCCGGGACGTTGCACAGCAGCTCATAGCGGCCCGGTCGCAGCGTCACCGTGGTCCAGGCCGCCGCACCTGAGGCGATGCCCTCTCCGGCACCCGCGCCACAGGTGCGGGACGACTCGCCGAGACTGCCCGCTTCCGAGACCCGGCCGTCGGAGCCGATGGCACGTTCTCCGGCAGCGCGGCCCGCCGGCAGCGGCAACACGATCACCTCGTGCGTGAGGGCTCCCGCATTGACCACCCGCACGGTCACCCTGCCCGCCGGAACGGTCATGGGGCGGGCCGCCAGGCGCATCATGCCCATGCCGTACCAACCGGGGTGGCCGTTGTTCGGCGCGGGCCCGTTCGGGCCCCGCATCATGCGTCCCGTGTCCCATACGGTCACGTCGACCGCACTGCCTTTCGCGGCCGGTGCGCTGCATCGTGAGCTCTGCGCTCTCCAGGAGGCCGGCCCCGCTCTGTGGAAGGCGCCGGACGCGGCCATCAGGCCCGTCGTGGCGATGCCCAGGACCAAGGCCGCGGCGGCGATGGCGAGCGCCGTCCACACGTTTCGGCGGCGATGCGGAGTCATCGGTGCTCCCGAAGCACCGCGAGCCGGCGTTTGTACTCGTCCTCGTCGATCTCCCCGCGTGCGAACCGCTCGGCGAGCAGGTTCTCGGCTCCTCGGTCCTGCCCTCCTCCCCATCCGGAAGGTGGAGGCGAGCCGGGCTGCTGATGGTGACGCGTACCGGCGAGGTAGCGCACGAGTGCGACGAACCCGACGATCAGGACCGCCCAGAACAGGACCATGAACACCGTCATGACGATCCAGCCGCCCCAGCCCCATCCGCCGTCGTACCACATCATGCCGATCACTTCCCTCGGCCGACCGACCCGGCGCCACCAGGATGGATCAGCGAGACCTCGGCCGATCCGGGCCACCGTTCCCGGGCATGGGGCCGAAGGACCCAACGCCCGGTACGGATCACACTGCCACGGACAGCGGTGTCGCGCATGCGCGGTCGTGTCGGCCGTGCGGGCGGGTACTCGCCGGGGACCATCGGGGCACCGACGCCTCCATGACCGGGGACCGGGCCCGGCGGCGGTGTGGTCCGTGCAGGAAGGGCGGCGGCGTGATGGACGGCTCGAAGCCCGGCGGAGAGCACGAACGGCTGCCGTCGGCGGCGAAGCCGGATCTGTGGCAGCGGGTCGTCGAGTCGCTGGGTACGGCCGTCGCCGTGATCGACCCGGCCGGGCGGATCGTCGCGGTCAACCGGCCGCGGCGCAGCTGCTGGGGCGCGCGGCGGCGACGATGCCCGGGCAGGACCTGCACGACCTGTGCCATCGGGACCCGGGAGGCGCCCGGATCCCCCGAGAGCGCTGTCCGCTGCTGCGGGCCCTGGCCGAGGGGCGTACGGCGCGCGGGGACGACGACAGGTGCCTGCGCGGTGACGGACGGCTGGTCCCGGTCTCCTGGTCGGCATCGCCCCTGACCGACGACGACGTCTGCGATGTCTCCGGCGTTGTCCGGGGCATGGTCGTACTCAGGACTGAGGACGGTGCGCAGCACTTTCGCCCGGTCCGGCCCCGCGCGAAGGCGGCGGTTGCGCACTCCGGCGAGTGCGGCGCGGCCCGCCCGCCGGCCGGTCCGGAACCCGAGCTGTGCACCGGCGACGGTGTCGACCGCGGAGCGGGCCAGGACCCCGAGCCCTTACGGCATGCCTGCCCAGCCCACGCCCGATCCGGAGCGCGCCGGATGAGCCCCTCGCTTCTCCACGCCGCCGCCTTCGACGCCGCGATCCCGCCGGATCTGGGTGTCGAGCCGGCGCTGCCGTCCGTCATGCCGATCGGGATCGCGGACTTCGTCTCGGACGAGGCGCGCGAGAAGCCGACCGGCTGAGCCGGCCGACCGGGACTTCCGCGGCGCGGCCAGGAGAGTGCCGACGCCCGGGTGTGCGCCCCTCCCGGTCGGGCGGTACGAGAAGGTCACCCGCCGTCGACGCGTGCCCGGCCGGGGAAGGTGAACCTTGCGGGACGCCGAGATGAACACCCCCTCGCCCCGGCCATCAAGTTTTACAAGATGTAGTAGTTTCCGGACGGGTCGGAGCCGCCGCGAGCGTCGCCCGAAGCCTCACTTTCCCGCATTCCGAGTCGAAGGCCCTCCATGTCCGTTCTGACCTATCCCGAAGCCGTGGGCGTCGGCCTGCTGCAAGGGGTCACCGAGCTGTTCCCCGTCTCCAGCCTGGGGCACAGCATCCTGATACCCGCGCTGCTCGGCGGGCACTGGAAGCATGACCTGGACGTCTCCGCCGACGGGTCCCTCTACCTCAACGAGCTGGTCGGCCTCCACCTGGCCACCGCGCTCGCGCTCGTCGTCTACTTCTGGCGGGACTGGGTGCGGATCGTCCGCGGTCTGTTCACGTCGGTCACCCAGCGCCGTATCGAGACCGTGGAGCAGAAGCTCGCCTGGCTGATCATCGCGGCCTGCATCCCGGTGGGCATCGCCGGCATCGCGCTCGACAAGGTGTTCCGCTCGACGCTCGGCAAGCCCGTCCCCACCGCGCTCTTCCTGGCGCTCAACGGCATCGTCCTCTTCGTCACCGAGCAGTTGCGGCGCGGCGGGACCGGCCACCGGCGGGCCGGGGCCACCGTGGCTCCGGGCGAGGAGCACCTGTCGGCGGACGAGCAGTCGGACCTGCGGATCACCCGGCTGACGATCCGGCAGGCCGTGACGATCGGCGCCGCCCAGATCCTCGCCCTGCTGCCCGGCATCAGCCGCTCCGGCTCCACCATCAGCGCGGGCATCTTCAAGGGCATGGACCACGAGGACTCCGCCCGCTTCGCGTTCCTCCTCGCCACCCCCGTCATCGGCGGCGCCGCGCTGCTCAAGCTGCCGCCGCTGCTCGGGGCGCAGGGCGACGGCCTGCGCGGTCCGCTGCTGGCGGGCAGCGTGGCCGCCTTCGTCGCGGCCTACCTCGCCACCCGTTTCCTGGTCCGCTACTTCGAGAACCGCACCCTCATCCCGTTCGCCGTCTACTGCACACTGGCCGGTCTGGGCAGCCTCGCGTACTTCACGCTGGCCTGAGGCGGGCCTGCTCCGGCTTCTTCCTGCCCGGCGCCGGCCGAGCCGCTGAACGCACCTCCGCCCGGACCGGCGGATGACGGCCGCATCACTCATTCGTACGCCACCGGATGTAACCGCTGCTACATTCGGTGGCGTGTCGAACGTCGAGACGGTGAGCCGCTGGCTCGTCCTCCTGATCAAACTCCCCGCCCAGCCGTCGCGGCACCGCGTCGGCGTCTGGCGGGAGCTGCGCAGGATCGGGGCGCTCTCGCTCGGCCAGGGGATCTGGGCCGTGCCGGACGTGCCGGTCTTCGCCGACGGCATCGCGCGGGCGGTCGTACTCACCGAGCAGGCCGAGGGCCAGGTCGTGACGTTGGCCGCCTCCGGGCGCGGCGCCCAGGACGCCACCCTCCTCCAGGGAATGTTCGACGCCGCACGCTCGGCGGACTGGGCGGAGTTCCTCGCCGACTGCGGCACGTTCGAGGCGGAGATCGCCAAGGAGATCCGCGTCGCCAAGTTCACGCTGGCCGAACTGGAGGAGGAGCAGCAGTCGCTGGAGCGGCTTCGGCGCCGGCACCGGGACCTGACGGCACGCGACGTGTTCGGGACTCCCGAGGCGGCCGAGGCCGGCGAGCGGCTGGGGCGGTGCGTGGCCGTCTGCGAGGACTACGCCGAGCGCGTCTTCGCCGCCCTGCACCAGGCCCCGCGGACGGAAACAGAACAGTGAGCACGACGCCGACGGCGCGGACGGCCCCGGCCCGGCATATGTGGCCGCTGTACGCCGCCGGGTTCACCACCGCCTTCGGCGCGCACGGCATCGCGGCCAACCTCGGCGGGCACGGCCGGGGCGCGGTCACCTCGCTGCTCGTGCTCGGCGGCCTGCTCGCCCTGTACGACGGTGCCGAGGTGCTGCTCAAGCCGCTGTTCGGCACCCTCGCCGACCGCATCGGCGCCCGGCCCGTGCTGCTCGGCGGACTCGTCGCCTTCGCCGCCGCGTCCGCCCTGTACGTCGTCGCCGACCGCCCCGGCTGGCTGTGGGCCGCCCGGCTCGGCCAGGGCGCCGCGGCCTCCGCCTTCTCCCCGTCCGCCTCCGCCCTGGTCGCCCGCCTCAACCCGGCCGCCAAGCACGGCCGGGCGTTCGGCAGTTACGGCTTCTGCAAATCCATCGGCTACACCCTCGGCCCGCTGCTCGGCGGCGTCCTGGTGTGGGCGGGCGGCCTGCGGCTGCTGTTCGCCGTACTCGCGGTGCTCGGGGTGGCGGTCGCCGGGTGGGCCGCGTTCGCCGTGCCCGTCGTACCCCCGCTGCCCAAGGCCCGGCAGACGGTCCTCGACCTCGCCCGACGCCTGGCCGACCCGGCCTTCCTCGCCCCGACGTCCGCACTCGCGGCGGCCACGGCCGCCCTGTCGGTCGGGGTCGGCTTCCTGCCGGTGTCCGGGCGCGCGGCCGGGCTCGGCACCGTGGCCACCGGTGCCGCGGTGTCCGTGCTGGCCGCCTGCTCGGCCGTGGTCCAGCCACGGGCCGGGCGGGCCCTGGACGACGGGCGGCTCACGACCCGGTCCGGCATCACGGCCGGGCTGCTGCTCGCCGCCGCCGGAATGGGCTGCGCCATGCTGCCGGGCCTGACCGGCATCCTCCTCGGCGCCGCCCTGATCGGCGCCGGAACCGGCCTGATCACCCCGCTCGGCTTCGCCGCCCTCGCCGCGAGCACCCCCGCCGAACGGCTCGGGCAGACCATGGGTGCCGCCGAACTCGGCCGCGAACTCGGCGACGCGGGCGGCCCGTTGCTCGTCGCGACGGTCGCCTCGCTCACCACCCTCACCCACGGCTACGCGACCCTCGGCGTCCTCCTGGCTCTCGGCTCGACGCTCGCCCTCGTACGACGCCGCGCCGCCGGCGGCTGAGCGCGCCCTGCCACCTGCGCAGTCATCGGTATGTCAACGCGATGTGAACACCGGTGCCTAGCGTCTGGTGCGTTCGTCGCCCGGCACGACCACCATCCCAGGGGGAGATCACGCCATGTCGAAAACGAGCAGGCTGGCACGGGCCGTGCGCACCGCGGCCGTCGCCGCGACGCTGACCGCCGGTGCCGCCGTCGCGTTTCCCGCCGCCGCCCACGCGGCCGACGCGGGGCACTACTACATCGAGATCGGCGGCACCGGCCCCACGGACAACAAGGACGGCTGCCCCACCACCACGCGCTCCTACACCACCGCGAACGACCGTCTCGGCCTCGGCTCCTTCGCGATCGAGGTGTGCTACCCGGCCACCGCCGGCCCGGTCATCGGCCCCACCGGCGGACTCGTCGAGCTCCCCTTGAAGGTCAACCCCGAGGCCCTCACCGCACCGACCTACGACGCCAGCGTCGAACTCGGCTACCAGCGGGGGCTGCAGGCGGCGCAGGACACCCACCGGGCGCACCCCGGGGCCCGCATCACGATCACCGGCTACTCCCAGGGCGCACAGGCCGCGGACCGGGTGCTCCAGACGATCGCGAGCGGCAGCACCGGCATCCCGCTGTCCCAGGTCGACGGCATGCTCTACGCCGACCCGATGCAGCCCGACACCGGCTTCGGGGCGCACCTGCCCAAGGGGCTGGGCATCCCCGGGGTGGCCACCGCCCCCGGCGCCGGACCGGTGCAGTTCAACGGCATCCCGGTCAGGCGGTACTGCATCGTCGGCGACCCGGTCTGCGACCTGAGGTCCCTCACGAACGCGCCCGGCTACGTCAACCTGCACTGGAAGTACCCGGACTTCGTCATCCCCAAGAACCTCACCCAGGACGGCCGGGACGGCGTCCAGTGGCTGAACGAGAACGGAGACCCCGTGTAGGACCCCTGAGCGAACGGGGGCAACGGGGGCAGGGGAGGACACGGGGGAAGAAGGGCCCGGCCGGCACGTCCCGGCCGGGCCCGGCCCCGCTCGTACCCGGCCCCGCACGTGCCCACCCGGGCCGCTACGGCTCGTCCCCGTCCGGCCGGCGGCGTGCGCGGCGGCCGAGGTCGTCCAGCACCCGGGAGATGCGCGCGCGGTTGGCGTCGGTGGCGGGCAGGGCGGTGCCCCGCTCGAAGAAGTCGCGCGCCCCGGCCAGGTCTTCCGCCACGGGGCTCGGCCGGATCAGTCGATGTCGTACCGCGATCTCCGACGCGCTGCCGGTCTGTTCGTCCAGTAACTCCTGTGACCGGCGGCGGAGTTCGGCCGCCGCCCGCGGGTTGCCCAGGTCGGCCTCCGCCGCGGACAGCCGGCCGAGGACGGCGGAGTGCAGGGGAATGTCCCCGAGACGCCTCGCCAGGTCCTCGGCCTTGCCGAGCGTGCCCACGGCCTCGGCCGGCCGCCCGAGGTCGAGCTGGAGACCACCGAGGCGGAGCAGCGTCTTGCCGAGGAGCCGGGGGCTGCCCGCCCGCTCGGCAAGGGCGATCGCCTCCAGGTAGCGGTCGTACGCCTTGTCGTACTCCCCGAGTTGGTGGTGCACATCGCCGGCGCGCGTCATGACGGAGCCCATGAGCCAGTCGTCGTGCGTCAACTCCCCTACGAGACCCAGGACTTCGGCGAAATGGGCCATGGACTCGGCGATCCGTCCCTCCAGGTTGGCGAAGGTGCCCAGACCGGCCGCGGCCTTGGCCTGCTCATGCCGGTCACCGGCCCGGCGGCTGATGTCCAGCGCTTCCGTGAACCAGGTGCGGGCCTGCCGGTAACGGCCCTGGAGCCCGAACAGGATGCCCAGGCCCGTGCGCAGCGCGGAGTCCATCCGCCGGTCGCCGGCCCGGCCGACCAGCGGCAGCAGTGTCTCCAGCGCGGTGCGGCACTCGTGGAACCGGCCCTGCCGGGTGAGGTAGTCGACCAGGCCCTCGGCGATCCAGCAGGCCTCGTCCAGCCGGCCCGCGGCCGCCGCCCGGCCGATCACGTCGACCAGTTCACCGCCCGCCTCGTCCAGCCAGGCCGCGGCCTCCTCCCAGTCCGCGAAGGGGCCGATGCCCCGCGGGCCGGTCGGGAAGGACGTGGTGCCCCAGTCACCGGCACAGCGGGCGGCGACCACGTACAGCCGGAACACACCCTCCTGGGCCGTCGCGACCTCGTGGGGCGACGCGGCGGCGACGCGCCGGGCATATACCGCCACCAGGTCGTGCAGCCGGTAGCGGTCGGCGGTCACCCGCTGCACCAGACTCGCGTCGGCCAGGCTCTCCAGGGTGCGTGCCGCGTCGGGGGGCGGGCAGCCGAGCAGGGCCGCCAGCGTCAGCCGGTCCAGCCGTACGGTGGGCGACAGGCCCAGGGCGCGGAAGGCGCGCTGCTCGGCGGCCGGCAGCCGGTCGTAGGAGATCCGGAACGCGGCCTCGACGCTGCGGTCCTCCACCGTCAGCTCGTCGAGCCGGTGCTCGTCGTCGGTCAGCCGCGCCACCAGGGCTGCCACCGCCCACGACGGGCGGTCCTGGACGCGCGCCCCGACGATACGCAACGCCAGCGGAAGCCGGCCGCACAGCACGGCCAGTTCCCGGACGGACCGGGCCTCGCCCGGCCCGTCGGCGTCCTCGCCGCCGACGATACGGGTCAGCAGCCTCGCGGCCTCGTCGATGCCGAGCGGGGACAGCGAGACCCTGCGGTCCGCGTCCAGCCCGGTCAGGCGCCGGCGGCTGGTCACCATCACCATGCTGCCGGCACCGGCGGGTATCAGCGGGCGCACCTGCTCGGCGCGGGAGGCGTCGTCGAGCACGAGGAGCAGCCGGAGGGAGGCGGTCGCCGCCCGCCAGGACGCGGCCAGCTCGTCCAGGTCCTCGGAGTCCTCCCCCTCGCCGGCCCCCACCGCCCGCAGCAGCCGGCGCAGTACGCGCTGCCGCCCCGCCGTCTCACGGTCCGCGCGATGCCCGTGCAGCTCGATGAACAGGCAGCCGTCGGGGTACCGGTCCCGCAGCGCCCGCGCCGCGCGCACCACCAGGGCGGTCTTCCCGACCCCGGCCATGCCGTCGACCGCCCGGACGGTGACCACCCGCGCGTCGGCGGGCGCGACGAGCAGCCGGTGCTCCCGGTCCCGGCCCGTGAAGCTGCCTGTCTCGACGGGCAGTTCATGGCGTATCCGGCGGGTGGCGGCAGCGGGTTCCGGACGCCGGGGCCCGGTCGGCCGTCGCGTCGCCCGCCCTCGCCGTACGGCGGTGTCGGCGGCGTCGCCGAGCAGGAACGCGTCGTCGCCGCGGAGGACCGCCTCGTGCACCCGGCGCAGTTCGGCGCCGGGCTCCACCCCCTGCTCGTCCACCAGCCGGCGGCGCACCGCGGCGTAGACGTCCAGCGCGTCGGCCTGCCGGTTGGCGGCGTGCAGGGCGCGCATGAGCAGGGCGGCCAGCGCCTCGTTGTGGGGGTGGGCCGTCGTCAGGGAGAACAGTTCTCCCACGGCCTCGGCGTGCCGTCCCGACCGGAGCCGGCAGTCCACTTTGTCCTGCGTCAGCAGGAGCCGCTGCTCCGCCAGCCGCAGCCGCTCCCCTTCCGCGAAGGGCCCGGGAATCCCGGCCAGGGGCTCGCCGCGGAACAGGGCCAGCGCCCGGGACCACGTGTCCGCCGCGGCGTCCAGGTCCCCCGAGTCCCTCGCCGCACGCCCCTCGGCGGCGAGCTCCGCCCACCGCGCCACGTCCACACCCGTGGTCCCCGGGGCGAAGCGATAGCCGCCGCGAACGGTGTCGATCACGGAGGTCGCCGAGCCCTCGCCAGGAGCGCCCAGGCGCCGCCGTAACCGGTGCACATAGACCGGGATCACTCGGTCGCCCGTGCCGGGGGGCTCCGCACCCCACACCCCGTCGAGCAGCTGCCGCCGGCCGACCGTCCTGCCCGGTCGCAGCAACAGGGCCACGAGCAGGGCCTGTTCACGAACCGGCCCGAGCTCCAGACCCGCCTCGCCACGCCAGGCCTGGAGCGGCCCGAGCAGAGCGAATCGAAGTTGCTGATTTGCGTTCGTGGACAACTCGCGCGGAATCGGCACGCGGGGAGCCTATCCAGCCCCGGCCCACCCCACGGCGGCCCCCACAAGACCTGCCCCTATCGCGTACGACGGCACCACACCACCCCTGCGCACCGGACGGCCCACGGACCACGCATCGCAGACCTCAGACCGCATACCGCAGATCACTGCGCGTTCCGTGGTTCTCAGACGCGCTGCTGGTCGAGGGCGTCGTCCAGGGTGGTGGCGGCCATGATCAGCGACAGATGCGTGAAAGCCTGCGGGAAGTTGCCCAACTGCTCGCCGCTGGGGCCGATCTCCTCGGCGAACAGGCCGACGTGGTTGGCGTAGGTCTGCATCTTCTCGAACGCGTAGCGCGCCGGACGGATACGGCCGGCACGGGCGAGAGCGTCCACGTAAAGGAAGGTGCAGAGGCTGAACGTGCCCTCGGAGCCCCGCAGACCGTCCGGCGAGGCCGCGGGGTCGTAGCGGTAGACGAGGCTGTCCGACACCAGCGTGCGCTCCATCGCGTCCAGGGTCGACAGCCAGCTCACCGTCCTCGGCGCCAGGAACCCGACGCGCGGAATGAGCAGCAGCGAGGCGTCGAGGACGTCGCTGCCGTAGTGCTGGACGAGGGCCTGCTCCTGCGCGTTCCAGCCCCGCTCCATCACCTGTTCGAGGATGGCGTCGCGCGCCGCGGTCCACCGAGGAGCGTCCGCCGGACGGCTGTGCTCCCACGCCAGACGCAGCCCCCGGTCGAAGGCCACCCACGCCATCACCCGGCTGAAGGTGAAGTCCCGGCGCCCGCCGCGGGTCTCCCAGATGCCCTCGTCGGGGCGGTCCCAGGAGTCGGCGAGCCAGTCCAGCGTGCGCGCGACGTTCTTCCAGCCGTGGTAGCTGCCTCCCGTCGTGACCTCGCGCGCCTCCGACAGGGCGTAGAGCGCCTCCCCATAGATGTCCAGCTGCAACTGGCCGGCCGCCGCGTTCCCCAGCCGTACCGGATACGAGCCCCGATAGCCCTCGAAGTGCGAGAGCACCTCTTCCGGCACCTCGGGGTCGCCGTCGACGCGGTACATGATCTGCAACGGCTCGCCGCCGGCGCCCTCCCGGGCCTGGAGGCGGTCTCCCAGCCAGCGCGTGAACCGCGCCGCCTCCTCGGCGAACCCCAGGTCGAGCAGGGCACGCACGGACAGGGAGCCGTCGCGGACCCAGGTGTAGCGGTAGTCCCAGTTGCGCTCACCCCCGATCTGCTCGGGCAGCCCCATGGTCGCGGCGGCGACGGGCGCGCCGGTGGGCGCGTAGGTGAGCAGCTTGAGCGTGATGGCCGAGCGGTGCACCACCCCAGGCCACCGGCCGTGGTACCGCGAGGAGCGCACCCAGTCCTGCCAGAAGTCCACCACCTCCCAGAACCGCTCCATCGCCCGCTCCGCGGTGACGGGCGGCGGGGGATCGCCATCGGGCCCGCCGACGGTGAACACCGCCGCGGCCACCTCGTCCGTCCGCAGGGTCACCTCGCCCCGCACGTCCGTGCCGTCCTGTCGCAGCGGGAAGGTGCTCTGCAACCAGGCGGCGGCGTCGGGTGCCCGGAACGCGGCGGTGCCGTCCCGCAGGTCGAGCCGGTGGGCGGCCCTGCCGTAGTCGAAGCGCGGACGGCACTCCAGGGTGAAGCGCACCGTGCCGCGGACCGCCCGCACGCCGCGTATCAGAACGTGCCGGTCGGTGGGGGTTCCGGTGCGGTCCGGCGGCATGCAGTCGAAGACCTCGCCGACTCCGTCGGGCGACATGAACCGTGTCACCAGGACCGCGGTGTCGGGGTAGTAGAGCTGCTTGCAGGTGGTGTTCCGGCTCTCCGGGGCGAACAGGAAGGAGCCGCCGCGGTCGTGGTCGAGCAGGGAGGCGAAGACGCTGGGCGAGTCGAACCGGGGAGCCGTGAACCAGTCGACGACCCCCTGGGACGACACCAGGGCGGCGGTCTGGAGGTCACCGACGAGGCCGTGATCGGCGATGGGCGGGTAACGGTCCATGATCACCCCGATTTCCTGACGCCCCTGACGCCCCTGCCCCCTTTGATGCCCTGAGGCTCCCGTTTCCACTGTCCGCCCTGTGGGGCGAAGCCGCCACGGCATGCGGGACGGGGCGCGCGACCGCCGCACGGTGCGGAACACGGCCGGAGGGCCGAGGGCCGCGTGGAACGGCCCTCGGCCCTCGGCCCTCCGGCGGGGCGGGCTAGCGACGGCCGCGGTGGCTCTCGTGACCCCGGTACCGGTCGTCGTACCGGCCGTGGTCCCGGTGCCAGCCCCGGCCCCGGTCCCGGCCCCGGTCCCAGCCGTGGCCCCGGCCCCGGTCGCCGAATCGGCCGTCGTGGTCGTCGCCGCCCCTGTGACTGCGCGAGTAGTTCCTTCCGTGGTCGCGGTCATGGCCGCCCCCGGCGGCCAGGGCCGGCATGGCGGCCGCGCCGATGAGAGCGCCCGAGGCCAGACAGGTGGCGATCAGGCGGATCGTCGTACGAGAAACAGACATGAATCGGTCACCTCACGTTCGTGCGTACCGGCCCCTGGCCGGGGCCGGGCGTGCCATCCGAGATTCCCGGCTCTGCGCCGAGGCCCCACACTGTGGCCCGCCGGCACGGGACCGGATCGCCGCAAGGATGCGCGTTACAAAGAACGGATATATCCGTGACTGTCCCTTGTAGGGGCCATCCGTCGCGTTCTCGGTGGCGCCGCCGCCCCGCCTCCTCCGAAAGGCCCAATTGCCTCCGTAACGAGGGGAGGCCCCTGTTCGGGGCCGAGGGTGTCGTCGGCGACGATGTCCGAGACGCCGATCCGGCCGCCCGGCTCGATCACCCGGAAGGTCTCGAAGGTCTCGGCGAAGACGGCCCGCTCGTCGGACGACACCGCCGGGCAGGGCGTCGACGCCGTGCGCCCCATCCGTGACGCGACCGGGGACCGTGTCCGGGTCAGGTGGGCCCGTGCGGGCTTCGGGAGAAGGCCGTGTCTCCGGCCGTCGCCACGATCGCGTCCTCGACGAGCAGTACGCGCGGCGGACAGTCCTGCGCTTTGTCCCCGGGGTCGTCCAGCGCGGAGGTGCGCCAGACCTCCGCTCCGGTGCGGCTGTCCAGCGCCAGCAGACGGCCGAAGCGGTTGGAGAAATAGACCCGCCCGTACGTCGCTGACATCGCGGGCGCGGACAGACTCTCCACGTCCGTCACCTTCTGCCACAGCTGTTTGCCGCTGTCCGCCGACACCGCGGTGACCGACCCGTCGGACCGGACGAAGTAGACGACGCCGTCCACAAGGGTGGCCGCGCCGGTCAGCGGACGTGCCAGCGGTATCCGTCTGACCCGCCCGGTCGGGGCCACCCGCAGCAGCGCGTTGTACGGCCGTTCGTACCCGGCTTCGTACACGTCCTTCGCGGTCTGGGGGGCGAGGAACAGGGGTTGCCCGCCGACAGCGCCCAGCGCTTGCGCCTTCGTGGGCAGTGTGGCGGTTCCGGTCAGGCTGCCGGGGCCGGCCTTCATCAGCTCGACCGGGGCCCGGCCGGGCTCGGTGCCCTTCGAGCACAGGGCACGGGGGACGCCTCCCAGCGCCGACGGAGTGCAGTACTCGGCCGGCGAGGGCGCCCGCCACAGTTCCTTGCCGGAAGGCCCGTAGGCCACGAACGACGCGTGGTCGGGAGACAGGGTCAGCAACCCGCCGTCGTACAGGACCGCGTCCTCGGCCTTGTCGATGTCGCGTTGCCACCGCCGGTGCCCGGTGGCGGCGTCGAGGGCCACCACGCGCCGGGTTCTGTCGTCCGGATCCTCGTACACATAGACCAGCCCGTCGCGAACGCCGATCGGCTGCGCCCCCTGAGGGCGGGTGCCGGCCCGCCACAGCATGCGGCCGGAGGCCGCGTCGATCCTGGCGACCGTGAAGCCCGTACCGCCGCAGAACAGGGCGCTTCCCGCCGCCACGCATCCGGGGCTGTCGTAGTCGAGAGGGACACTCTTCACGTCGTACCGCAGCTCCGTGCGCCACGGCCGCCAGCCGTCGGGCAGTGACGCGGCACGGGCGGTGGCCGTGGCGGTGGCCCGGGAGGCGCCGGTGGTGTCCGGACCGGACACGAAGACCCCCACCCCGACACACAGCCCCGTGACGGCCAGCGCCGCGCCGAGGCCGGTGAGCAGCATCCGTGCCCGGCGCCGCCGGGGCCGCGCGGACCGCCCGGTCCTCGGGGACGCGGTGACGTCGGACTCCGGCAGCGCCCGGAGCATGCGGTGTATGTCCGTCAGTTCCGGCCGCGCGGCCGGGTCCTTGTCCAGACAGCGCTCGACGATGCCCAGGAGTGCTTCGGGCACCCCGTCGAGGTCCGGGGTCCCGTGCACCACCTGATAGCCGGTGATGTACGGGCTGTCGCTGTCGAACGGCCCCGTGCCGACGGCCGCGAACACCAGCAGGGACCCCAGCGAGAACACGTCCGAGGCCGGGGTGACGTCTCGGGGAGCGGACAGTTGTTCCGGCGACATGAAGGGCGGAGTGCCGATCATCCGGCCGGTCGTGGTGAGGCTCTGGTTGTCGGAGGCGCGCGATATGCCGAAGTCGATGACGCGCGGCCCGTCCTCGGTCATCAGGACGTTGCGCGGTTTGAGGTCCCGGTGCACCAGGCCCGCCCGGTGGATGTCGCGCAGCGCCTCGGTGAGCCCCAGCCCCAGCGCGCGCAGTTCCCGCTGGCTCAACGGGCCGTCCTGCTCCACGACTTCGGCGAGGTTGAGCCCCGGGACGTAGAGCGTCGCCATCCACGGCCGGTCGGCGTCCGGGTCGGCGTCCACGACAGGCGCGGTGAAGGCGCCGCTCACTCTGCGCGCTGCCGCGACCTCCTGCCGAAAGCGCGTCCGGAACTCCTCTTCCTGGGCATACGGCCCGTGCGCGAGCTTGACCGCGACCTGCCGTCCCGAGGCGGAGACTCCGAGGTAGACGACTCCCATACCGCCCGCCCCGAGCCGGCCGAGAAGGGTGTACCCGCCTATGGACTCCGGGTCCCCGGTGCTCAGGGGCGTCATCGCCGATCGTCCTTCCCAGCGCCTGCCTGCCTCACGGGGATCAGAGTAGGTCCTGCCGCCCCGGAGACGGAGCCGCTCACATCCCGCGTGGTGTCGGATACTTCGCCGGACGTGACATCCGTCCTCGCTCGACTCCACGTCCGTGGCCCGCACTTCGGGCGCGCCCACGGCCGTCGCCGTGCGGCCCTGTGTTCGCGAGGGCGAGGCAGGCCTGGACGACCTGGGCCCGGACCCCGCTCGGCGGTGCCGGTGCGGAAGCGCTGCGGGTCTTCGGCGACTGGCCTCCGGCCGCTGGCGGACCCGCTCCATCGGCCCCGACGGCGAGCGGTACACCGCGCCGGAGACGTCCGAGACCACGTCCGACGCCCAGGACCGGCTCAACCTCACCCGCGCTGACAACGAGCGCGACCACTGGCGCGCCCCGGACGCCGGTGCGGTCAACTTCGAGGCGTACGCACCGCGTTGGACGGAGGCGCGCGGCCCCGCCCACGATCGACCGTTACGACGGCCTGCTGCGCCTGCACATCCTGCCGACCTTCGGCGGCGAGGACTGGACGACAGCGGGGTGGCAAGCGGGGCGCCTCGGCGTACCTGGAGGCGGCGGCGCA
The DNA here is from genome assembly GCF_055558375.1 of Streptomyces sp. NPDC025793. Lineage (NCBI taxonomy): Bacteria > Bacillati > Actinomycetota > Actinomycetes > Kitasatosporales > Streptomycetaceae > Streptomyces > Streptomyces sp. NPDC025793. The sequence continues at coordinate 419,668 of NZ_JBVHMR010000002.1, forward strand.
GCGGCAGAACGAGCGGGACGACCTGGACGAGTTGATCGGCGACTTCGGCAAGGTGCACGGCTCGGCCGACCCGGAGGCGGTGGCGGCCAAGCGGGCTCGGCTCACCGGCGGGGCCTCGGATGCCGGGGCGGCCGTATGAGCGGAGTGGGGCATCTGTCCTCGGTGACCCACGCGTCTACACCTCGACGTGGGAGCCCATGATGACGGTGCGGTCGCGGGGCAGGCCGAAGTACTCGGCGGCGTCGGCGGTGATGTAGGAGGTGGCGATGAACAGCCGCTTGCGCCAGGGCGCCATCGTCGGTGACGTGCCGCGCCGTAGCTCGATCTTCGACAGGAAGTAGGACGCCTGGTCGGGGTCCAGCGGCCCCTCGGTCTGTGCCGGGGCGAGCATGGCCAGGGTGCCGGGCACGTCCGGTGTCTCCATGTAGCCGAACCTTGCGGTGACGTGGATGATCCCGTCGTCGGTGTGGCCGAGGTCGTCGACGACGATCCGCCGGTCGGCCGGTACGCGGGGCATGGGTTCGGTCGCCAGGGAGAGGATGACGACCTGGTCGTGGCGCACGTGGTTGTGCTCGACGTTGGCCCGCATGGCCAGGGGCGCGGTCTGCTTGCCCCGGTTGAGGAAAAAGGTTGTGGCCCGCGGCCTTGCCCGAGGGCAGCGCCGCGCAGCGACATGTCGGGTGCCGAGCTCAGTGCGGGAGCGTCGTGTGAACCTGTTCCTCATGTCGATCATTGCAACCGCCGTGGTACTGCTCATCGCCGCTCTGCACGTCTACATCCTGGTCCTGGAGATGTTCCTGTGGACCGGCCCCAGGGCTCGGGCAGCCTTCGGGACCAGTGCCGAGTTCGCCTCCGGGACGAAGGCACTCGCGGCCAATCAAGGGCTGTACAACGGCTTCCTCGCCGCCGGTCTGGTGTGGGGTGCGGTGGCATCCGGTCCGGTGGGTTTCCAGGTGAAGGTGTTCTTCCTGGTGTGCGTGGCCGTGGCCGGCGCGTACGGTGGCGCCACGGCCAGCCGAAAGATCGTCTTCGTGCAGACCGTTCCCGCGCTGATCGGACTGGCGCTGGTGCTGGCCGCCCGCTGAGCGTCGCCGGCAAGTCGAACGGGACCGACGGAACCGTCAGTGGTGGGAAGTCCTGCTGCGGCGTACGCGAAGTACCGGCACGCAGCCGGCGGCGGTGGCCGGCAGGGCGCCGGCGGCGCTGTAGGTGACAGCCCTGCTCATCCCGGTGGAAGCCAGGTCCTCCCGGTACTTCACGCCCTGGCCTTTGCCGGCGTTGGCGCACTTGACCCGGTCGGCGGCCTCCTGGGGTGTGCCGGAACCGTGGCGCAGCCGGTGGACTCCCGCGACCATGCGGCGGCGCGTTCGGCTACGGCGGTGCGTACGGTCCCGAGGCATCGGCTGCTCGGCGCTCGTCGGGACGTCAGGTGACACGTGGGGCTCCCGATCGGAGTGCGCGGATTCGGGTGGCGTGGCGCCGCTGACTGCGGCTCGCCGTGGTCGGTGCACCCCTGGGTGGCCGGGCGGAGCGGAAAGGTTGCCGCTTCAATCGATCTTCATTCAGATCTCGTGTGCATCGGAGATCACAGGGTTTCCGCCAGGACGCAAGAGCCGTGCGAACTCGACGACTACAGGGGCCAGGTCGGGAACCTGCGTCAGGGCGAGCACGCGAACAACGGTGTCGGCCGCGCCATCGGGAAGCGGCGGTCGGTGCCGGTCGTCTTCGCGGAAGCCGGCATCCGGCAGGCACAGCGCGATGGTGCCGCCCCATCTCCCGGCGGCCGGGAACTCCGCGCGATCAGCGTCCCTCAACCCGAGCCGAACCGAGGCAGAACAGGGAAAACGGGCCCCGGCCGGCTGCCGTGGCCCGTTTTCCTTCTCCGTGCCGCCGAGGGGACCCCACGTCCCCCTCACGCTGGCGGCTCCCCGTGACCCGACGGGGCGGTCCTCGCATGCGTGATGTGTGCCGGTGTCACTCAGCCAGCGCTGAAGGCGGACGTGCCTTCCGGGGTGCCCCAGCCGGTCGGGCCGTCGTAGCCGGGCCCTGCGGTGCAGAAGTACGACGTGGAGCAGGAGCCGTTGCTGCCGCTGGTCACGTCGTTGAGGGCGGCGGTGCCGGCCTTGGCGTACGGGTACTGCGCCGGGTAGTCGCTGCTGCCCGGGGTGCCGGCCAGCGCGTAGACGGACGCGATGATCGGTGCGGAGGCGCTGGTGCCGCCGTAGGTGTTCCAGCCGCTCGCCTGGTAGGTGTCGTAGACCGAGACGCCCGTGGCGGGGTCGGCCACGGCCGAGACGTCGGCGATCATGCGGGTGGAGCAGCCGCTGTCGGTCTGCCAGCTGGGCTTGGGGTCATTGGCCGAGCAGCCGGAGCCGGTGCCCTCGGTGCTGGAGGTGTGCCAGACGGACTCGGTCCAGCCGCGGCTGTTGGAGGCGGCCTTGAGGGCGGTGCCGCCGACGGCGGTCACGTACTGCGAGGCGGCCGGGTACTCGGCGCCGTAGGCGCTGTCGCCCGCGCTGGCGGTGATGGCGACGCCCGGGTGGTTGTAGTACTCGGAGTCGTACGTCGTGTCGGAGGAGGACTCCGAGCCGCCGTAGCTGTTGGAGACGAACTTCGCGCCGAGGTAGACGGCCTCGTTCACCGCGGTGCCGAGGTCGGCCTCGGACGCCGACTTGGCCTCGACGAGGAGGATGTTGCAGTTCGGGCAGGTCGCGCTGACCATGTCGAGGTCGAGGGACTCCTCACCGGCCCAGCCGCTGTCGGCGGTGGGGAGGTTGGACGACGAGCCGTCCTGGCCGACCTTGCTGAAGCAGCCGCTGTCGCTGGTGCAGGCCGGGAGGCCGTACTGCGAGCGGTAGGTCGCGAGGTCCGACTCGGCGTTCGGGTCGTCGAAGGCGTCGACGATGGCGACGGTCTCGCCCGAGCCGTTGGAGGAGGCCGCGGAGGTCAGGCCGTACGCCGACTGGAGGTCCGACGGACCGAATCCGGTGGGGGAATCGGAGGCGGCGTTCGGCCTGATGGTCTTGGGCGTGGTGCCCTTCAGGGCGGCCTGCTTCTCCATGAAGGCGGTGGTGCCGCCGGTGACACGGAGCGCGTTGCAGGCGGCGTAGCCCTTCTTCGGGGTGGCGCCGCACGCCCGTGCGTACTGCACGTGGGCCTTGGCGACCTGGGCGGCGATCGCCTTGGAGCTCACCTTGTGGCTCGTGATGGCGGTGGCCGCGCTGGCGTGGCCGGCGGTGCCGAGTCCGGCGAGGGCGAGCGCGGCGGTGGCCGCCGCTGCCGAGCCGACGCGGCGCCATCTGCCGCGTATGTGGGGGGAGCTGGGGGTGGTCGTACGCAAGGTACAGCCTCCTGGAAATGGTGGACAGAGGCCTGCGGGTGTGGGGGTCCACCGATGGGGTGACCGGTGGGGGCGGCGGCCCGCGACGACCCTCGCTTTGTTGAGTACGCAACAACAAGAAGTCTTGCGGAATCCTGACCGCCGCATTGCTCAAGGGGGTTGGGTGCTTACTGATCAATGGGTGGGGGATGGGTGTTGCCTGGCTGAAACTTGACCCTGCGCACGGCATGCGCGCGGGCCCGCGCTACGCGCGTTGACCAGCGTGCTCGAGTCCGTTTGTGTGACCGGGGGCCGAGGTGTGCCCGAGGGTGTCCGCGTGGCGAGTTCCTTTGCGTCTGCGGGGTGGTCGGGTGCCCCGGGGGAATCTCACCCCCGCGCCGCCCGACCAAATCCGCTGGTCTGGGCGGCGTCAGCGGGCGGAGGATGTCCGTCATGCGATATGCAGGGTCGCCCAGCTGGCAGGTCCGAAGCGGGACCTCGCAGGAGCTCGTGATCGGGTTGTTCGTGCGGGATGCGGCTGGTCTGCGTCCGCGCGCCGGCATCGACGTGCCGCCGCTGGTGCCGGCGGTCGAGACGCGGGCGAGCCTCGCGCCTCTTGCGGTTCCGGAGGCGTCGGCGCAGTGGGTTCGATGGTGGGATCGCGAACTGACGCGGCACGAGGGGCCCGATCGCGGGTTACCTGCGCCGGAGTCCGGGTTCGGGGACGGCGGGGAACTCGGGGTGCTGGTGCGCGAGTGCTTCGATGACGCCGTGCGGTGGAGTTCTGCCCGGGGCCGCGAGTACGCGGAGGCCATGATGCGCGGTGATCGCCGTGGCCATGAAGGAGACCTCGTTCGTGCGGTGGAGACGGAGTTGGGGCGCAAGGCCCGCCCGTTCGAGCTGCACGTGCTGGAGTTGCCAGTCGTCGGCGCGGTCGGCTGGCGTGTCTCGGAGAGGCATGTGGTGGTGAGCCGGGCTCTGCGGGAGGACACGGCGGCGTACCGCCGATGGCTTACCCCAGTGATCCGCAAGCTGGCCTGACGGGTGACGCACGGGGAACCGGCGTCGTGGGACAGCACGGCCCCCGTACCGGACTCCGGGGACGTCGTGTCTCCCGGGCCCGTGGGGTAGCCGGTCAGGACACGTCGGCGGTCCGCTGGAACCGAGATCATGAAAGAGACCCTCGGCGGTTTCTGCTTCGCCGACGCGCGGGCTGCCGGAAGACCGCGGTGCCATGGGCGGAGTATTCCGGTCCGACCTACGGTCAGGTACGGGGTGCGACGACGACGAAGGAGCGGCTGGCCGGGTACGCGGCGCTGCTCTCGGAAGGGTCGGGCCAGAGTTCGAGGTTGTCCCGGTGACGGAGGCAGCGGCCCGGGTAGTGGTACGACTCCAGGGAGAGCGACCCGTCGGCGGAGCCGGAGCGGGCGCAGAAGGTGGCGTCCTTCCGGAAGATGGCGGATCCGCCGTCGGCGTCCAGGCGGATACGGAAGGCGTCGGGGCGGCAACCTTCTCGTCTCCTGCGGCGACTGGGAGTCGGAAGGCCGAGTCGAACTACCGGATGGACGAGCATGAGGGCGACGAAGCACGCCGCGCCGCAACCGTGGCGCAGGCGCGAACTGGTCACGGGTATTGCCTTGGGGCTGCTGGTCGTCGGTGTGCTGGTGTGCCGTCCCCACCGGGAGCGGAACCGATGTCAGGATCACCGACATCCACGGGGAGCGGCTGACCGTCGACGGCATCGCCGTGCGGCCGGACGTCGCGCAGCCGACCGGAGTCCAGTTCGGCCGGCGTTGACCAGCCCGTCGGTCAGCCTTCACCGGCCCGCAGCCGAGCACGAGCGCTGTTCGAATCCCGGGCCGGGCACTGTTAGGCTGCGCCCCCATTGTTAAACGCGCAACTAATGCGCACATCATTGCCAGGAGAGGGCGGGGGATGCTCCTCGATGACGCGTCCGCGGAGTTCCACGAATTCTTCGAACGCCACTATGCCGAACTCGCCCGTCTGGCATACCTCCTGACCGGCGAGCCCGACGCGGCGGACGACCTCGCGGCAGATGCCCTGGTCGCCCTGTGGCAGCGCTGGGACCGGTTGCGGCAGGCCGACCACCCGCTCGCCTACGCCCGCGGTGTGGTGGCCAACCTGGCGCGCGGACGGATCCGCAGCGCGGTGCGCGAGCGACTCCGGATCACGCTGTTCTGGTCCCGCAGCCCCGAGAAGGTGGAGGGGCCGGACATGGCGGCCGTGCTGGACGTCCGCGCGGCGCTCGCCCGGCTGCCGTTCCGCAAGCGCGCCTGCGTGGTGCTGCGGCACGCCTTCGACCTGTCGGAGAAGGACACGGCGGTGGCGCTGGGCATATCGGTCGGTACGGTGAAGAGCCAGACCTCGAAGGCAATGGCCGAGCTGGAAAAGATTCTTGGCGCGCGAGCGGTCGGGGACCTGGTGGCAGGGAGGAGGAACCGGTGAACGAGGAGATCGCCCGTCGGCTGCGCGAGGCCGCCGAGGCCCACCGGCCCGACCGCGCGAGGATGCTGGCCCAGGTGCAACGCGGCATGGCCGGCCCCGCCGTCCGTCACCGCGCGCGGCCGTTCGCGAGGTCCGGGACCAGGGTCGCGCTCGCCGGGCTCGCCGCCACCGGCATCCTGGCGACCGGCGGCCTCGCCGTCGCCGCCATCGTCGCGCACTCGTCGCCGTCGGCCACCGTGACCACGCCTGCCACCCCGTCCCCGACCGCCGGCTCCCCGCACCCGACATCGGGCCGTCCCACCCCTGTCGCGCCGGCCCCGGTCACCACCCCGGGCGGCGCGCGATCGACTCCGCCGGCCACCAGTCCATCGCCGGCGGCCGGCGAGAGCCGGAACGGGCTGCTGTGGTCGGCCGGCTCGGTGGACCCGCGCAGCACCGTCTACTGGACGCAGAGCAACCTCGTCCTCAAGACGACCCGGCCGCTCACCTCGCTCACGGTCGAGATGCGGATCGTGCAGACCGGCGGGGTGAAGAACACCGGCACCTGGCAGACCCTGCCGAGTGCTGACTTCACCGTCACCGTCCAGGAGGCGGGCGGCACGCTGGTCTACCGCTGGGTCCTCAAGCCGGGCCTGACCGTGCCGGCCGGGAGCCATGAGTTCGCCGCCCAGTTCAACAACGGCACCGGCGTGCGCGGTGCCGCGGGCGACGGCTACCGCGTCGACGCGCAGGGTCCGGGCGGCTCCGCGTCGGTCCGGGGAGGGTTCGTCCCGACCCGGTGAACGCCGCTGTGCGGCAAGGCGACGAGTCCCCTTGCCGCACAGCTCGATGCCGTGAAAACTCTTCCCCCGATCGCGGCAACCTTTGTGTGCGTGGCGGCAACTGGCGGGTAACCGGGGCCGGATCAAGGCCCGTTGCTCCCAAAGGACATGCCGTTGTCAGATCAGAACCGCTCTCATCGCCGCCGTCCGGCTACCCGTCGCGTGCTCGCCGCCGCCGTGGTCCTCGCCGCCGCAGGTGCCGCCGTACCCCTGGTCGCCCAGGCCGCGCACACGCCGAATGCCCGCACGCCGACCCTGGCCGGTGCGGCGGCCGGCAGCGGCCGCTACTTCGGTACGGCCGTGGCTGCCGGAAGGCTCGGCGACTCGACGTACTCCACCGTTCTCGACCGGGAATTCAACATGATCACCCCGGAGAACGAGATGAAGTGGGACACCACCGAACCCTCCCGTGGAAACTTCAACTTCGCCCCCGCCGACTCGATCGTCAGCCACGCCACCGGGCAGGGGCAGCGGATGCGGGGCCACACGCTGGTCTGGCACTCGCAGCTGCCCGGCTGGGTCAAGTCCATCACCGACGCGAACACCCTGCGCAGCGTGATGGACAACCACATCACCACCGAGATGACCCACTACAAGGGCAAGATCTATGCCTGGGACGTGGTCAACGAGGCGTTCGCCGACGGCGGCAGCGGTCAGCACCGCAGCTCGGTGTTCCAGGACGTGCTGGGCAACGGCTTCATCGAGGAAGCCTTCCGCACCGCGCGGGCCGCCGATCCCTCGGCCAAGCTCTGCTACAACGACTACAACATCGAGAACTGGACCGACGCCAAGACGCAGGGTGTCTACGCGATGGTCAAGGACTTCAGGTCCGGCGGTGTACCGATCGACTGCGTCGGCTTCCAGAGCCACTTCGGCGCAGGCGGCCCGCCGGCCGGCTTCCAGACCACTCTGTCCAAGTTCGCCGCGCTCGGCGTGGACGTCCAGATCACCGAACTCGACATCGCCCAGGCGTCCCCGACCGCGTACGCAGGCGCCGTCCAGGCGTGCGTGAACGTCGCCCGCTGCACGGGCATCACGGTGTGGGGCATCCGCGACAGCGACTCGTGGCGCACCGGTGAGAACCCGCTGCTGTTCGACGCGGGCGGCGACAAGAAGCCCGCCTACAGCGCGGTGCTCACCGCCCTGGGCGGCAGCAGTGGCGGCACGCCGGGCGGGGGCATCACCTCCGGCACGGTCTACACGCTCTCCGACGTGGCCGCCGGACGCGTTCTCGACGAGCCCGCGGGATACAACGGAAACGGCACCCCGCTCCAGGTGTGGGACGCCAGCGGTGCCTCCAACCAGCAGTGGCGGGCCGGCCGGAACCGTGACGGCTCCTACACGCTGACCAACGTCGCCAGCGGCCGGGTACTGGACGAGCCCGGCAACCAGACCGGCAACGGGACGAGGGCGGAGGTCCGGGACTCGGGTGGCGGCGCCCACCAGCACTGGCGGGCCGGCCGGAACCGTGACGGCTCCTACACGCTGACCAACGTCGCCAGCGGCCGGGCACTGGAGATCCCCGGCGGTCGGACCGCCGACGGCACCCCCGTCCAGATCTCGGCCTCCAACGGCGGCGCCAACCAGCACTGGAACGTCAGGACTTCGGCGCCTGCTCCGGCGGGCAGCACGTGTGCTCTTCCGTCGACGTACCGGTGGACGTCGACGGGTGCGCTGGCGCAGCCGGCGAACGGGTGGGACGCGGTGAAGGACTTCACCGATGTGGTCTACAACGGCCAACACCTGGTCTACGCGTCGAGCGTGTCGGGATCGTCGTACGGCTCGATGATGTTCAAGCCCTTCACGAACTGGTCGGACATGGCGTCGGCCGGTCAGACCGGGATGAGCCAGTCCGCGGTGGCGCCCACGCTGTTCTACTTCGCGCCCAAGAAGATCTGGGTGCTGGCGTCCCAGTGGGGCACCTCGCCCTTCGTCTACCGCACGTCGAGCGACCCCACCAACCCCAAGGGCTGGTCCGCGCCGCAGCCGCTGTTCACCGGCAGCATCCCGGGCGCCGCCCCGATCGACCAGACCCTGATCGCCGACGACCAGAACATGTACCTGTTCTTCGCCGGTGACAACGGCAAGATCTACCGGGCGAGCATGCCGATCGGGAACTTCCCGGGCAACTTCGGCTCGTCGTACACGACGGTCATGAGCGACACGGTGAAGAACCTGTTCGAGGCGCCGCAGGTCTACAAGGTCCAGGGGCAGAACCAGTACCTCATGATCGTCGAGGCGCGGGGTGCGAACGAGCAGCGCTACTTCCGCTCGTTCACGGCCTCCAGTCTGAACGGCTCGTGGACCCCGCAGGCCGCCGACGAGAGCAACCCCTTCGCGGGCAAGGCCAACAGCGGCGCCACCTGGACCGACGACATCAGCCACGGTGACCTGGTCCGCAACAACCCCGACCAGACCATGACCATCGACCCCTGCAACCTGCAGTTCCTCTACCAGGGCAAGTCTCCCTCCGCGAGCGGCCCCTACGACCGACTGCCCTGGCGGCCGGGCCTCCTCACCCTGCAGCGCTGACCCGCCTGATCCACGGAGACCGCGATCGGGTGCAGTGCGCCGGCGCGTAGACGAGCGGCCACGGCGTGGGCACCTCCACCCGCTGACCGACACCCACCGCCGCAAGGAACCCCAGCCGTGTATCGGCTGGGGTTCCCGTCTTTTGTGGACCAGGCGGAGGCCCGGAGGGGCTTGTCCGCCTACTTGAGCGCGGTACCGCCCGAGTTGTGGTAGGCGATCGTCTTGCGGATCAGGTTTCCACCGTCGGACTCGGCCGTGGTCTGTTCCTGCTGCCCTGGACCGAAGAGCAGGCCGGCGACATGGGCGTTCGCGACCTGGTCCATGTGGGCGAAGAACCAGTCCACCTTGTCGTCCTTGTAGTGGTTGAGAGTGTTGTTCTGTGCCATGTTGCCCACGGGGATCTGCCAGAGGACCACCGGCTTGCCCACGGACTCGGCCATCGTCTTGTAGAACTTCAGCGCGTCGGCGGCCTTCTGGTCGGTCCAGAAGTGGTCACTGCCGCCGTGGGCCGGCTGTGCGTACCAGCCTGCGTCGCGGTCCGACACGTCGGTGACCAGGAAGTCGGCGTTCTGCGCCCCGAGGTTTGCGTAGTCCTTGACGCATGCCTGTGTGTTGGTCTGCCAGTCGAAGCAAGAAAGGTGCAGTCCCACGGCGGTGTTCGGCGCGTACTTGTGCGCCATCGAGATCAGGCAGCGGGAGAGTCCGGCGGCGCTGTTCTCCTGCGATCCGCAATCGGTCGGATTCGCGGCCGAGACCTGCGCGGGAACCTGGTGCGGATCGCCGAGCGACCGGACGTAGCCCCAGAAGTCGGGCTCAAGGTCGATCATGTCGTGCGATGTGCCGATCTTCTGGAGGAAGAATCGGTAGTCGTTCAGGTACCGGGTGAGCAGGTCAAGCCGGTTGATGGCCTTGACCTCGCCCGGACCGTCGCCCTCGCCTGCCGCATCCCCGAGGTCGCGCAACGAGTACCAGGTCCAGAGCATCTTCTGCGGACGCGGGCTGCCCTTGTACGTCGCCTGGGCCGCCACGGTGTCCCGATAGGTCACGTAAGTGCCCGGAGCTGTGGTGCTGCCGGTCCAGCAGCCCCACCAGCTCGACCACCCGTCCTGGCAGCGCGCTGCCGAATAGTAGGCCGACGAGGGCGCGGGCTGGCTGTGCACATAGGCGTAGCGCACGTCGAACGGCGCGGCGGCCGCCGAGGCGTCGGACATCGAACCGCCGATGAACACCCTGCTGCTGCCCATGAAACGTGTCGTCGAGCTGCCGCCACCGGCCGAGGGAGACGACGGCGACGACGGGCGCGAGCCGCTCGGAGCCTGGCTGGTGGGAACGCTGCCGCCCGGCGCGGTGGGCGTACCGGCGCTGCCGACACTCCCGGCCGGGACGAGTTGCCATTGCTGATCGGCGCCGCTCCGGTCGCGGTTCTGGACGACGTCGCCCCCATCGGCCTTGGCGGCGTTGTGGACCTCGACGGCCATGCCGCTGAAGCGATTGATCAAACGCACGTAGCCGTCCGGCGACTTGGCCAGTTTGAACTGCTGGTTGCTGCCGTTCAGGTCGCTCCACTGCACGAGGGCGGAGCCGGCGGTCTTCGACCAGCCGAGGTCGTCCAGCACCTTGCCGGAGTTCCGGTTCTGCAGCCGGTAGTACCCGTCACCCGCGTCGACGAACCGCCACTGCTGGTTGGCCCCGCCGTGGCGCGCCCACTGCACCACCGCCGCGCCGTCGTTCGTGGCGAAGGCGCGGTCGTCCAGCACCTTGCCGCTGTTGCGGTTGACCAGCACGTACCACTTCTTCAGATCCAGGGTTTGCTGCGCCGAAGCCTGGCTGACCACCACGGCGGAGCCGGCCACGACCACCATGACGAGGCCCGCCCAGAAACCCCGACGCGCGAGCAACCGACGGCCACGATGCCTCGGGCGACCACCGCGGGCGTGGCCGTCGGCGCGGCGGCCGCCGGCGCGGGCCGCCACCGATGACGTGGGCGGGCCGGGGACATGTCTGTGCTCTCGTTCAAGGGGCATGCCTTGTTCTCTTTCAGCCGTTCCATCTGACCGGACCACTTGGCCGGACAACACTGAGTGGTCCGAGAGGCCGAAAAGGTTGCCGCGAAGAGCCACAGATTTCTTTTTGCGCCCTGACCGCTTCCCGTCCGCCGCGGAGCGGGGCGCTCAGGGCGCCGGGGCCGGTCCGGATGACGTTCGGCAGCGCGGTCAGGGCGGCGTCGAGGGTGTCCGGCCAGCCCGCCCGTCCAGGAACCTGAGGATCATGAACGTGCCGCTGCCGACGCCGTCCAGGGCCGGTGAGGCAGAACCCGCGACCGCGCGGACGCGTTTCCGCCGGCTGGGCCACAACCTGCCTGCCGTGACCGCCAGTTCGATGCGCGGGCGCCCGTGACGGGTCCGTATGCCGTGGCCCGTGACCTCTCCTGGTACGCCGAGCATCGCCCCCGCCGCCTGCGAGGTCCTGGCTCCGCCGCGTCCCCGGCCATCACCACATCCGCGCCCCGCACCGACAACCCGGCTCCAGGTGCCCCGGCAGACGGAACAGCGCCGACCACCGGGTCTCGTGCGGCGCAGGTCACGTGAACTCAGGGCACGCGGAGGGCACGGAGTCATCGGTATGGGCAGTGTGAGGCGCCGGCAAGACCCGCCGAGGTGCTGTCGGTCCTTTGCGACGCCGCACCGAATGTCGCCGGGCAGCCCCGCGACGACAACCGGGGGAGCGGGCCACATCCGCGGCTTTCCGCCCTGCGCACCGCGTCTCACCTGCCGTCGAACCGGAAGACGTCACCAGTCGAACGCACGCTCGTCGGCTCGCGCGTCCCGGTCCGGCGTGACCGGGCGCGCGTCGTGGCAGGTGAAGCCGAGACGGGTCAGCGCCCGGTGCATCTCGACCGAGGTGAAGTCGCGGCGGTTCTGCCTGGTGATCACTTCCCCGACCTGCATCACGGGGTAGACGCGGCGTTCGACGGTCACGCACACGCCGGTGGCGGGTTCGGGCGTGATGCCGCTCATCGACTGCTCGACCTCGAACTTGGTCAGGTCGAAGGGGAACCGGGCGATGACACAGCGCATGGATGCCTCCACAGGGCGGTCAGGGGGTGATGGCTCAGGACGTGAGGGCGAGGATGCCCAGGGCGTAGCCGTGTTCGTCGATCACGGGAGACACGTCCAGGGTCCGGCCCCGCATGGCGGCCTCCGCCTCGCCGAGTGCGGCGACGGACGGGGTGAACGGTCCGCGGTCGAGCGGGATGTCCCGCAGCCGGGTCCGGTCGCTGTACCACGAGCCGCCGCGGTGCGCGGCGAGCTGGGCCCGGGTGACCAGTCCCGCGCACCGCCCGTCCTCGTCCCGGAGGAGCAGGTGCGGGACTCGGGCACCGATGAGCACGGACAGGGCCACGTCGACCGTCATGTGGTCGTCGACCTGGGGCCCGGGAGCGTGCATGGCGTCGCAGGCGGTCAGACCGACGCCGTCGGCGCTGCCGGCCTGCTGTGTTCGGGACGGGTACTGCGTCAAGGGCTTCTCCTCTTCGTCGGGGCGGGCGGGACGGGCGACGGATCTGCCTGACTGCTGGGAGCGCATCCCCGTACGGGGGCTACGGGGTGTTCCCCGGGGCGGGGCGACGGGCGCGGGCGGCGGCCCTGCCGCTCCCGCCGTGGCCGGCGGCCCGGCCCCTGCGATTCCGGCCGGCGGATCCCTTGCCCTCGCGCCTGCCCTCGGTTCGTCCGTCGACCGGGGCGGTGAGGGTGACGGGCGTGCCGGAGGGGGTCCGGGCGCCGGTGATGCGCTGCAGTTCTGCCTCGCCGGGACGGATCCGGACGGTGCCCGGAGTGATGCCGGCGTCGGCCATCAGACGGTCCACGGCGCGCCGCTGGTGCGGCAGGACGAGGGTGACGACGGTGCCGGACTCGCCGGCGCGTGCCGTACGGCCGCCGCGGTGCAGGTAGTCCTTGTGGTCGCCGGGAGGGTCGACGTTCACGACGAGGTCGAGGCCCGAGACGTGGATGCCGCGGGCGGCGACGTTGGTGGCCACCAGGGCTGTGACGTGGCCGTCCTTGAACTGGGCGAGCGTCCGGTTGCGCTGCTGCTGGGACTTGCCGCCGTGCAGGGCGGAGGCGCGCACCCCGACGGACAGCAGGTGCGTGGCGAGCCGGTCCACCGCGTGCTTGGTGTCCAGGAACATGATCACGCGTCCGTCGCGGGCGGCGATCTCGGTCGCGGCGGTGTCCTTGTCGGCGTCGCGCACGTGCAGCAGATGGTGCTCCATGGTGGTGACGGCTCCCGCGGACGGGTCGACCGAGTGCACGACGGGGTCGTGGAGGTAGCGGCGTACCAGGAGGTCGATGTTGCGGTCCAGGGTGGCCGAGAACAGCAACCGCTGGCCGCGGGCGGGGACTTGGCCGAGCAGCGCGGTCACCTGCGGCATGAAGCCCATGTCGGCCATCTGGTCGGCCTCGTCCAGGACGGTGACGGCGACCTGGTCCAGCCGGCAGGCTCCTCGCTCGATGAGGTCCTTGAGGCGGCCGGGCGTGGCGACGACGACCTCGGCGCCGCCGCGCAGCGCACTCGCCTGCCGGCCGATCGACATGCCGCCCACCACGGTGGCGAGCCGCAAACGCAGGGCACGGGCGTACGGGGTGAGCGCGTCGGTGACCTGCTGGGCCAGTTCCCGGGTGGGGACGAGGACGAGGGCGAGCGGCTGTTTGGGCTGGGCCCGCTGCCCGTCGAGGCGGGCCAGGACCGGCAGGCCGAAGGCGAGCGTCTTGCCCGAGCCCGTCCGACCCCGGCCCAGGACGTCCCGGCCCGCCAGCGTGTTCGGCAGGGTGGCCGCCTGGATCGGGAAGGGAACGGTCACGCCCTCGGCGCGGAGTGCGGCCAGCAGCCGTACGGGCATGTCCAGTTCGGCGAACGTCTCGACCGCGGGGAGCGGCTCGGTGAGGGTGACCGGCAGGGCGAACTCCTGGCGGCGTGCGGTGGGGCGTGCTCGTTGACCGCTCTTGTGCCGGGGGCCCGGACCGGAATTTCGACGGTGCGGTTCCTGCGCCCGGGAGCGGCTGGAACTGCTGGAGCTACTGGAACGAGCGGAACGGGTGCGGTCCACGACGGGGCCTTCCTCGATGCGGCACGTATCGAGGAATTCCTTGAGGAGGAATCACAGGACTGAGCCGAGTGAAATCCGAAGACCTTGGGTTGACGTTCCTTACGTTCCTTACGGCCTTGCGGGAGCAGAAAAGAAATGGGCTGGGGCCCGCACCCCGAGAGCGCGGGCCCCAGCCACATGACGCGCGAACCAGTGGCTCGCGACGGTTCGCGTCAGCGTCAGGCGGGAACGATGTTCTCGGCCTGCGGGCCCTTCTGGCCCTGCGTGACGTCGAAGCTAACCTTCTGGCCTTCCTGAAGCTCGCGGAAGCCACCGTTGCTGATGATGTTCGAGTAGTGGGCGAACACGTCGGCGCCGCCACCCTCCTGCTCGATGAAGCCGAAGCCCTTTTCCGCGTTGAACCACTTCACGGTGCCAGATGCCATATTGAATCTCCCTTGGAGGGGCAGTGTCGGACTCCGCACTTTGCGGAGCCGAGTCGCCGCGATGATCACACCTCCGGAAAGATCCCGGAAAGCTCTGCAAAGAAAAATCTCTGGCAATCAAAACCGCAACGGCTATCACGTTAACACAGGGCGAGTGGCAGCAGCCATGAGTTTTCGGACCGGTCCGGTAATTGTCACCCCGCTGGAGTGTGCATTTCTATATCGGCGGGACTAGGTATCCGCACCGGGCCCGTCCAGCTTCCGGCGCATTTCCCGGTTCAGCCGGAGGGTGTCGTCGAGCTGGCCCTCCAGGGTGATGATGCGGCATGCGGCCTCGACGGGGGTGCCCTGGCCGACCAGTTCCCGGGCGCGGGCGGCGATGCGCAACTGGCGGCGGGAGTACCGGCGGTGGCCGCCTTCCGAACGCAGCGGGGTGATCAGCCCGGCTTCGCCGACGGCCCGGAGGAAGGCGGGGGTGGTGCCGAGAACATCGGCGGCCCGCCCCATGGTGTAGGCGGGATAGTCGTCGTCGTCGAGGTTGCCGGCGACAGGGGTGTTCTCAGCGGGCATGGCACCTTCGTTTCGGGGGCGCGGCGAGGAACCCGGGCGTGCGTGGCACCCGTGCCGCGAAGGATTCGGCGCCGTCCGCCTTCGCGCCATCTGCCTCGTGCGACAACCCTAACTCCGGCGGGCACGGACATGTGGTCTCGCCGTGGCAGATATCCCCTCGCCGGCTGGCGTACTCAGCTCGCGAAGTCGCGCCGCTCCGGTGTCGGCCCGGCTGCGGGCATGAGCGACACGGCGGCCCGTTCGGTGGCCTCCGGCGGGACGACCGGCAGGTCCCCGCGCCCCTGGCCGGGTGCCATCAGGACGACGGTGCTCGGCGCGTGCGCCGTGGTGGCCCTGCGCAGCCGGACGACCTGGTCGCGGACGAGTATGAGGCCCGGTGCCCCGGTCCCCGCCGTGCCGTTCACCAGGACGCTGACGATCTGACCCCAGGCACGGGGCAGACCGGAGAGCCGCGGCGGAAGTTCCGCCGGGAGATCGAAGGTGCGTGGCCACCAGGCCCCGTCGATACGGCGTGGCACGGTGCTCTCGGGTGCGAGGTACAGGCGCAGGAGAGGCGGGCGGGCGGCGGGGGCCGTAGGCGGTCGCTCGTCATGAGGTGTCCTGTCGAGTGGTTCGGCGCGGTACGTCGGGTCCCGGCCGGACGGTGTGCCTCGGCCGCCGGGGGAGCGCAGGCGGAGGACGCAGTGGCTCGGATCGCCGCGGTCAGCTCTGCCGTCCGGGTGTCTTTGGCGCGCCGGCGCCGGCCGTGCGGCCCTCCCAGGCGTCCTGCGCGCCGGCGTAGGCGGGGAAGCGGTCGAGGAGACCGGTGCAGCGGAAGACCAGGTCGGTTGTGTGGTTGTCGTAGACGACGCGTATCCAGCCGCCCCGGCCACGGCAGTCGGACCACGCCTCGCACAGAGGCGCCAGGATGCTGCCGTCGGAGAAAGTCACCCGGCTCAGGTCCACGATGAGGCGGAGCCGTCCGGGCCGGGCGGCGCGGGCCTCGGCCAGGGCGCGGACCAGCGGCGCCACGGTCTGCGCGTCCAACTCGCCGTGGGCGCGGACGATACGGCACTCCTCGAAGGGCTCGGGCACTTCGCCCGGCCTGGTCAACGGCTCGTGAGGGGACGGCACGTGAGGCCGGCCGACGGTCGCTGCCCAGGTGCCCACGGGGAGGCGTGCCTCATGGTGTCTCCCCTGTCGTGCGCCCGAGGAGCCCGGTCTCGGCGAGCGTCAGCATGCGCCCGGCGGTCAGCGGATTCTCGGGATCGGCTGCCGCGGCCAGCAGCCGGGCGGCTGTTCCGGCGGGCTCCTCGGGCGGGACGACCAGCAGCACCCAGCGCCCCACGGTGCCGCAGTCCAGGGTGATGACGTGCGCGGCGCTCCCGGCGCCGGCCGGCTCCACGGCGATCTCCCGGCCGGGTGACATGACCGTGTGCGGCGCGTCGGGCCATTCGGCGGGGTCCATGGTGACCCGCACCGTGGTGTCCGGGTCCGGCTCCAACGAGCCGACCAACGAGGGCAGTTCGAGTTCCAGCGCGGCGCAGCGCGGCCACCAGGCCCCGTCCAGCGGGCCGTGGCTGACCTCCGGGGTGAGGGCCAGGCGCGGCGGGGGCATGCGGTACGTGCGCGCTCCGGCCGCGGGCGCGCCTCCGGCCGGCGTACTGCTCGGTTCCATCGTGCGGTCCCGTCCCGGGAGCCGTGGAGCGACTGCCCGTCTGGTCACTCGCCGGGAACGGCACCGCCGGAAGCGCTGCGCGAAGAGCTCTCGGTACGCTCAAGGCTACTCCTGGCCGACGAGAGGCGGCCGGGTCGGTCGTCCTGCTCCTCCTGCTCCTCCTCCAGCTCTTCCATCAGGCGGACGCCGACGTGTGTCAGCGAGACGGCGGCCGGGGTCCGGTGCGAGGTCCACTCCACGCTGATCAGGCCCTCGTCCGCCAGGTAGACGCACGCGGCGGAGAGGTCCTCGTCGGGCAGGTCCAGCTCGGCACGGAGCACCGATCCGCTGACCTCGGGGCGATTGTGTTCGACGGCCCCGTACAGGGATTCCAGGACCGCCTTCCGGATGTTCTTGCGTTCGCGGAGTTTCGTCATGGCTGTCGTTCTCCGAGGTGTTGACGGCCGCGTGGGGACGGATGCGACGGTGGATCTGCGTGGCCTCGGGGACCCGGATCACACCTCGTCGGTGTGTGCTCGTGCCTGCTGCGTCGATGTACTGGTCGAGAGCCAGGACCGTGCGGGTTCCGCGGCGTTCGCGGTGTCGAGGGTGAGGTGGAGCCGGGTCCCTCCTTCGCGGCCGGCGGGGTAGCTGCGCTGCTCGGTCGAGGCGAAGCAACGGCGGAGGACGTCGGCCACGCGCCGGGCGACCTCCGGGGTCGCGGCCACGATGCGGACCTCGGCATGACTCTCGGACGGCAAGGACTCGTGCTTCATACGGACCTCCTGGCGGGCGACGGGTACACACCAAGAACGCGGTCGCTGCCCGAGCCGTCGAGCGGCGGTGACGGGGGTGACGGGGCTGCGCCGTGTTTCCATGGGACCCCTCTTCTGAAGGGTATGCCGGGTGAGGGTGGCCGTGCGTACCGCGCCCGACCGGCGGTCCCGCCGGGAGTACGGTGGAGAAGCCGAGGGCACTCCGCGCACCGGCTCCGACACCGGCGCCGCCCTCGGCGATCGACGACACGGGGGCGGTCCTCGTCCGCGCCCGGAGCAGGGTCCGCCCCATGACCGCGCACATGTTCGTCCCGACGACCCCGACGCCGTGGAACGTCCCCGCGCCCCGGCCCACACCGGCCAAGCCGCACCCGCACCCGCACTCGCGCACGCCGGGCCGACCGCGGTGGGAGCGGGGAGCCTCACCGTACGAGGGAGAACGCCTCCGCCCGCTGACCCGCGGGCAGGTCGAGGATCGCCTGCAAGAGCTGGGCGATCTGTACGCGAAGGTGTCCGGTGACGGCCCATGGGCGTGGAACCAGGCGCGCGGCGCCTTCCTGCGGCATCTCGCGGCCGACGTACGACGACCGGGGTTCTCGCTGCTGATCGCGGAGACCACCGCCCTGACCGGATGCGCCTACGGCTTTCCCGCGGGCGGTGCCGGTCCGTGGTGGGAGGGCTTCGACGGACATCTGCCAGAGAGCCTGCTCCGCCGCGCCGCCTCCGGGCGGCTCTTCGTCGTCTCCGGGATCGTCGTCCCTCCCCGTGTGCGCCGGGAGCAGCCGGACCGCGCCTGGAATCTCGCCCGGCGCTTCCAGCGGCGACTGCTCGCCGACCACGGCGCCGTACTCGGCGTCACGCTGGTGGACGCCCGGGACCACAGGGCGGTTGAGACGTTGCGGTCCTGGGGGTGGCGGAGCGCCGGGGACGACACCCTCACGGCTGTGCCGCCCGGCCCGTTCCGGGTTCTGGTGCTGGGTCCGGGGACGTGAGCACCGCACGCGTCGCTTCGGCTTCGGCTTCGGGCAGGCACAGGGCGAGGAGGGCGATGTCGTCGCCGTGCGCCCGCTGGGCCCGCTACAAGGCGTTCCGGGCACTGCCCGACGGTCTGCCGCTTTGACGCGAACGTCCGGTCGCTGAAGTCACCAGCCGTAGAAGGGACTTGGGCAGCCGTAGCCTCCGGCAACAGGTAAACCCCAGGTCGCTGACCTGGTATTTCAGGTGGAGGCGGTGACGAGAATCGAACTCGCGCTCTCAGCTTGGGAAGCGATGGCGCTTGGCCGCTCGCATGGCTCCTGACCTGCGCATTCGTGCCACAGTCCTTGATCCAGAGGGGCGGACTCGCACTTCTGTTGACCGTGGTTGTCCGCTCTGAAGGGCACGCTATGGGCACGGCGCTGCGAGGTGGACGATGCCGTGCCCGCGTCGCCCTCTCCACGATCAGGACTCGTCGACACGTCGTCCTGAGCATGGCGGCGGGCGACCCTGGCCCTCATGGCCAGGAGCCCGGTGCCCAACGTGAGGAGGCACTCCGGTTGGGCCGGATCGTCGTGGCGGGTGCTCTCGGACGGGGACGGCGAGGTTGCGGAGCTCGTCCTCGGGCCCAAGCATGGGTTCAGGGAACAGCGACAGGGCACATCAGAAGGCACGTCCCGGGAGGACATGAGAGCCATGACGTTTCCCGCGCCCCGGTCCGCCGGCCGTCGCCGGACAAGGCGCACTCGACAGGCATGCGTGCGATCGGCATGACCGACGACGACCGGTCGCTGCGCTGTCTGGTCACCGGCGCCACCGGTTACATCGGCGGCAGGCTGGTGCCGGAGTTGCTGGCCGCCGGGCATTCCGTGCGCTGCCTGGCCCGATCGCCCGGCAAGCTGCGGGACCATCCGTGGGCTGAGCAGGCGGAGACCGTGCGCGGGGACGTGACGGACGAGGAGGCCGTGCGCGCGGCCATGCAGAGCATCGACGTCGCGTACTACCTGGTGCACGCGCTGGGCACCGGCCGGGGCTTCGAGGAGACCGACCGGCGCGCGGCCAGGATCTTCGGCGAGCAGGCGCGTGCTGCCGGAATCCGTCGGATTGTCTACCTCGGCGGTCTGAGCCCTTCCGGAGTGCCCGAGCACGCACTCTCGCCCCATCTGCGGTCCCGCGCCGAAGTGGGCCGCATCCTCCTGGCCTCGGGCGTACCGACCGCCGTACTGCGGGCAGCCGTGATCATCGGGTCGGGTTCGGCCTCGTTCGAGATGCTGCGGTATCTGACCGAGCGGCTGCCCTTGATGGTGACCCCGAGCTGGGTGCGCACCCGCATCCAGCCCATCGCCGTCCGCGACGTGCTGCGCTTCCTCGTAGGATGCGCGAGGCTGCCCTACGACGTGAACCGCGCCTTCGACATCGGCGGACCGGACATCGTCACGTACGAGGAGATGATGCGGCGGTACGCCGTCGTCGCCGGGCTACCGAAACGCGTCATCGTCCCCGTTCCGCTGCTCACCCCCCGACTGTCCAGTCTCTGGGTCGGTCTGGTCACTCCGGTGCCGGGCGCCCTCGCGCGCCCGCTGGTCGAGTCGCTGAAGCACGAGGTGATCTGCGCCGAGCGGGACATCGTCCGTTACGTGCCGGACCCGCCGGAGGGACCGGTCCCCCTCGACCGGGCGATCCGGCTGGCTCTCAGGCGCGTGCAGGACGCGGACGTCGCCACCAGATGGTCCTCGGCCTCGACTCCCCTCGCCCCCAGCGACCCGCTGCCCACCGACCCCGACTGGGCGGGCGGGAACCTCTACACGGATCACCGCGAGCGCACGGTCGCGGCGTCGCCACAGGCGCTGTGGCGGGTGGTGGAGGCGATCGGCGGTGAGAACGGCTGGTACTCCTCGCCGCTGGCCTGGTCCCTGCGGGGCTGGCTGGACACCCTCGCGGGCGGTGTCGGTCTGCGCCGGGGCCGCCGGGACGCGACCCGGCTGCGGGTCGGCGACAGCCTGGACTTCTGGCGCGTGGAGGAGATCGAGCCGGGCCGGCTGCTCCGGCTGCGCGCGGAGATGCGGCTGCCGGGCCTGGCCTGGCTGGAGATGGCCGTCGACCGGGACCCACAGGGACGCACGGTGTACCGGCAGCGGGCCCTGTTCCACCCTCACGGCCTGGCCGGGCACGCCTACTGGTGGGGCGTGGCCCCCTTCCATGCCGCGGTCTTCGGCGGCATGGCCCGCAACATCGCCGCCGCGGCCGAATCGGCCGCCCCCGAACCGGCCCGCACTCACTGAGGGGCTCGAGGAACCGTGCGCGTTTCGGTCGCCCTGTTCACCGCCGACCTTCGGGTGCACGACAACCCGGTCCTCCAGGCCGCGTTGAAGGATGCGGAACGTGTGGTCCCGCTCTTCGTCGTCGACACCGGCATCCGCCGCACCGGCTTCGCCGGACCCAACCGCGCGGCGTTCCTCGCCGACAGCCTGGCCGATCTCGACATGGCCCTGAGGGCTCGGGGCGGCCGGCTGGTGGTGCGCGTCGGCGACGTGGTCGAGGAGACCTGCCGGGTGGCGTCGGAGACCGGGGCCACCGTGGTGCACATCGCGGGCGGGGTGAGCCGCTACGCGGTACGGCGCGAGGACCGGCTGCGCGTGGAGCTGGCCGGCGACCGACGGGAACTACGTGTCCACGCCGCCTCGTTGACGGTCGTACCGCCGGGGGCACTGACACCGGCGGGCAAGAGCCACTTCGCCGTCTTCACCCCGTACTTCCGCCGATGGGAGAGCTTCTCCGTGCGCGGCGTCCTGCCGGCACCGGACGCCGTACGGCTACCGGACGTGGGCTCGGCCGGCCTTCCTCGCGCAGAGTCCCTCACGTCGGGTTCCACCTCGCCGGGCCTGGCCGTCGGCGGGGAATCCGAGGCCCGCCGCAGGATGTGGTCATGGCTGGCGGGTCCGCTGTCCGCATACGGCGACCGGCACGACGACCTGGCCGCCGACGCGACCTCCCGGCTCTCCCCCTACCTGCACTTCGGCTGCCTCTCGCCCACCGAACTGCTGCACCGGGCCCGCGCCCAGGACGATGCCGGTGCACACGCCTTCGTCCGCCAGCTCGCCTGGCGCGACTTCCACCACCAGGTCCTGGCGGCCCGCCCCGACGCGGCCGACCACGACTACCGGCCCCGGCACGACCGCTGGCGCCGCGCGACGAAGGAGTTCGAAGCCTGGCAGGACGGCCGCACGGGCTACCCCGTCGTCGACGCCGCCTTACGACAGCTTCGCCACGAGGGCTGGATGCCGGGCCGGGCCCGCCTGCTCGTGGCCGGCTTTCTCACCAAGACGCTGTACGTGGACTGGCGCGCGGGAGCCCGCCACTTCCTGGACCTCCTTGTCGACGGAGATGTGGCGAACAACCAGCTCAACTGGCAATGGGTCGCCGGGACCGGCACGGACACCCGCCCGAACCGGCTCCTCAACCCACTCGTCCAGGCACGCCGGTACGACCCTCGCGGGGAGTACGTACGCCGCTGGCTCCCCGAGCTCCGCCACCTCGACGCCACCGCGGTTCACCGTGTCCCCCACCTTGACGCAGCCACCCGTGCGGGCCTGGACTATCCCGCCCCGATCGTGGATCTCGGCGCGGCCGCCGCCCGTTTCAGGGAGCGGAGGAGAGCCTACTGACCGGACAAAAAACAAGCCCCAGGCTGCTGACCTGGGGCTTCATCCTGGAGCGGGTGACGAGAATCGAACTCGCGCTCTCAGCTTGGGAAGCTGATGTTCTACCATTAAACTACACCCGCGTAAGTACGGACGGTCGGCTCGGGGAGTCGAGGTCCGGACGATGCTCACTGTACAACATCGCAGACCCCTGGTGCCCGGGCCCAGGGGTCTGAGTCTGTTTCAGGGGTGGGATCCGGCTGCGGGTGGCCGGAGTTGGGGCGTACCGTGGAGGCTTGGAGGAGGGCGCGGGCGGGGCCGGAGCGCCGCCTGGAGAGTCGTCTCTTTGATCCCGTAATGTGCCTTTTGTCGTCGGGTCGGTCACGCTCGACGGGGCTCTTGGGGAAGGGACTTAAGGGACTTGATGGAACGCACCGTCGTCCGTTGTGCGGACGGGCACGTCTTCAGCGCCGCTTCGTTCCCGATGCAGCAGGCCGAGCGGCTCGGCCCCGGTCGGCTCATGAGGTGTCCTCGGTGCACCCGGCTCCGCAGTGTGGTGCCGGTCGCCCTGGAGAAGCAGCGGTAGCGAAGGAAAGCGACAGAAGAGGCAGGGGCGCCGTCGTGGAGGCGGCGCGGGCGGTAACCCTGGCGCGCGGAGTCGTCACGATTGTCACGGCTCCGCGCGCCTTGCGTATCCTCGCTACGTGCTTCTCTCAGACAAGGACATCCGGGCCGAGATCGACGCCGGGCGGGTACGGATCGATCCCTACGACCAATCCATGGTGCAGCCGTCGAGCGTTGACGTGCGGCTGGACCGGTACTTCCGGGTGTTCGAGAACCACCGGTACCCGCACATCGACCCCTCGGTCGAGCAGCCCGATCTGACCCGGCTGGTCGAGCCGGAGGGCGACGAGCCGTTCATCCTGCATCCCGGGGAGTTCGTGCTCGCCTCGACGTACGAGGTCATCTCCCTGCCCGACGATCTCGCGTCGCGACTTGAGGGGAAGTCCTCGCTGGGGCGGCTCGGGCTGGTCACGCACTCCACCGCCGGGTTCATCGACCCCGGCTTCAGCGGTCACGTCACGCTTGAGCTCTCCAACCTCGCCACGCTGCCGATCAAGCTCTGGCCGGGGATGAAGATCGGCCAGCTGTGCATGTTCCGGCTGACCTCGCCCGCCGAGTTCCCGTACGGCAGCGAGCGCTACGGCTCCCGCTACCAGGGGCAGCGCGGGCCGACCGCCTCGCGTTCCTACGTCAATTTCCATCGGACCCAGGTGTGAGGGCGGCAGAAGCATGAGTGAGACGCAGGGCGTGGAGACCCGGGGCGTGCGGGAGAACCTGACGTACGACGCGTTCGGCGGTGCCGTGCGGGAGCTGGCGCAGACCATCGCCGACGACGGGTACGAGCCCGACATCGTGCTCAGCATCGCCCGGGGCGGGGTGTTCGTCGCCGGTGGGCTGGCCTACGCGCTGGACTGCAAGAACATCCACCTCGTGAACGTGGAGTTCTACACCGGGGTGGGGACCACCCTGGAAATGCCGGTCATGCTCGCGCCCGTCCCCAACGTGATCGACTTCTCCGACAAGAAGGTGTTGATCACCGACGACGTCGCGGACACCGGCAAGACCCTGAAGCTCGTGCGCGACTTCTGCCTCGACACCGTCGCCGAGGTGCGCTCCGCGGTGATCTATGAGAAGTCCCACTCCCTCGTGAAGTGCGAGTACGTGTGGAAGCGGACGGATGACTGGATCAACTTCCCGTGGTCTGTGTTGCCTCCATGCCGTAAGTCCGGCACGCCGATCACGCCGTCGAAAGACGCTCTCTGAGCTCTTCGGGCCTGATCGAATCCGAGCGCCTGGTGCGTCCGCTGTCTGTGCAGCCGAGGCACCAGCGACCTTGTCTCGGTACGGGCAGGTGCCTGCGACCGGCATGGCCGATCGACCCACCGTGCAACGGGACGAAGGACACCCCCGCCGAGGGCCGGCGCCCCTGTTGACGCCGGGCCCGGCACATGACGCTCCTTGTGGGGCCGAGCGGGCTTTCCCACCTGAAGATGGGTGGGGGATCGTCGACCGGGCACCGTTGGTGCCATGGCATGCCAATCCCGGCGCAGGAGGGTCCGGACCACTGCCCCGAGCGGCCGAGTAGACGTAAATTAAGGGCATAGACCCCGATCGGGGGTGTGGTGCCCATGAACCACTCCAAAAACCTCATGAAGCCGCTTGAGCGGGTTACCGCCTCCTATCGCTCTGCGCGGCCACGGTCGGCGCGCAAGGTCGGCGTCACACAGAGAGCCGACCAGCTCGCCGCGTGGGTCGTTCTCAGCCTGGACGAGCCGTCCGCCTTCAAGAACCTGCAGGATGCGGTGACAGAGCTGCGTGACGCCCCTCATCTGACCGCTGTCCTTCCCCGGGTTGCTGAGGGAGCGATGGCGTTCATGGGCGCCGAGTTCGGGAACATCCAGTTTCTGGACCCTCGTGACGACTCGCTGGTGCTCGTCACCCAGTCCGGCTTCGGCCACGAGTTCCTCGACCACTTCGCGGTGGTCCACGACAACCGCTCCGTCTGCGGACGGGCAGCCTGGCAAGGCGCACAGGCAGTGACGGCCGACGTCCGCGATGAGCCTGCCTTCACCCCCCACCAGAAGATCTTCCGTACCGCAGCTGTCCGCTCGGTTCAGTCCACGCCGCTGGTCGATCGCGGCGGACAGCTCATCGGGATGATCTCGACTCACATGTCAGAGCCCGGTCTGCCGACCGAACGCGCGCTCCGGCTCATCGAGCTCTACGGGCAGCTCGCGGGGGAGGCCATCGCACGGCATCTTGTCGGCCGGGGCGTCGACGGCCATCCGGTCGGCCTTCCGCACAACGGCACCCCCCTCGACCAGCGCATGGCGCTCTTGGAGGAGACCGGGACCAGGAGCGCGGTGACGCACTGGGTGTACCGGGTGGACGAGCCGCACGGTTGCGGGTGCCGCAGCTTCGGATCCCACCCCAATCAGTGGCGCGGCAGGATCACCACTGAAAGCCCGGACCAGGGCGCCGAATACGTCGCGTCCCATGTCGCCCGCGAGCTGATCGCCGATTGGGACATCTGTGGCGTCCGGGGCGTGGGGCTCGTCCACGTGCATGTCTGGCGCGGTTGGGAGGGCTCCGCCCAGAACGCTGCCTTCACCTTGGAGGTCCAGCCCGGTATCAAACGAGGGTGGCGTCTGACGGTCGACCGCGCGTAGGGGCGGGGTGACGTCCGCTACCGCTTTGTGGCCGGACCTTTGCGACCTCGATCAGCCCTGGACATCGGGGACCTCGGCCTGAGCTGTAGCCCAGGCACTGCGGCATGACTCCGCCGCCGAGGACGCCAGCAGCGGGGCTCGGGTCGAGGCAGGTGGGACCGGAAGCGGTCGCCGTGCTCACTCGGCCTGGAGTGTCCTGCCGCCCGTCGTGAAGCGGGCCGGGCAGGTGCTCGACGCCTGAGCGCACGGCACCTGGAGTGTGGGAAAGGGCCCCGGCGATGGCGCCGGGGCCCTTTCCCATGCCGTACCCGGTGCCTAGAACGTGCCCAGCTTCACGATCGACAGCAGGGCGATCAGCTGGATCGCCGACGCGCCCAGTGCCTTCGGCCAGGGCAGGTCGTGGGAGCGGGAGACCATCAGGGTCAGCAGGGCGCCCGCGCCGATCCAGGTGGCCCAGCCGAGGAGCTGGACGAAGCTCGCGTCGCCGCCGACGAACATGGCGACCAGCAGGCGGGGCGCGTCCGTGACGGCCGTGATCAGCATGGACAGGCCGACCGTCGGCTGCCAGGCGCCGTCGCCGCCGAGCTGGCGGGCCAGGGTGTGGGTGACCACGCCCAGGACGAACAGGCCCAGCACCATCACGACCGCCGTGATCAGGACGATCGGCACCGTGGTGGAGAACGGGGAGTCGATCGCGTCCTTGCGTGCGGTGTCGAAGCCGAAGACGGCGAGCAGGCCGTAGAGGAACGTCGTGACGAGCGCCGGCGCCCACATCGTGTAGTCCCGCATGCGCAGGAAGGTCTGGTTGGGGGAGGTGATGATCCCCTTCAGCAGTTCCTTCCAGTGCAGGGGCGGGCCGAGCGGGGCCGCGGGCGCGGTGGCCGAGCCGGCCTGGTAGGTCGAGCCCCGGGTGTAGTCGGCGGCCTCGTCGACCGAGAACGCCTGGGTGTGGCCCGGGTTGTCGGCCGCGTACGGATCGTGCGGTGCCCCGCGGCCGGCACCGGGCGGGCTCTGGTAGCCGCCGTCGCCGAAGTACTCCGGGCCGTCCTCGGCCGGGCCGGCGTATCCGTGGGACGGGCCCGGGCGGCCGTACTGCTGCGCCTGCGGGTACGGCGGCTGCGGCGCCGACGGGTAGCCGTACGACGGCCCCGACGGCTGCCCGTACCGCGGTCCCGGGCGGCCGTGCGGCGGCCCCTGCGGTGCCTGCGGTACCTGCTGTCCTTGGGGGGTGCGGTTGTCCCGGCCCCCGCGTCCGATCCTGAATCCAGCCACGTCATCGAACGTACCTGGTCCCGGAGAGTGACGTGCCCGGCCCGGGCGTCCGGGCCCGCCTTTGCGGCCGACCTGTGACATCCCCTAAGGGGTCGTCAGCGGCCCGGTCCCGGGGTTCATCAGGGGTTCCCCCGGTTTTGCCCGGCCCCGACCCGCCGCGGGGTGCGCCGGCGGGGCCGAGAAGGGCGCCCCGGCCGGGCCGGGCGGGGCGGACTGGGCCAGGATGGTGCCATGAGCGTAGTGAAGATCAACGTGCTGACCGTGCCCGCCGAGCAGCGGGAGGTGCTGGAGAAGCGGTTCGCCTCGCGCGCCCACGCGGTGGAGAACTCCGACGGCTTCGAGTGGTTCGAGCTGCTGCGGCCCGTCGAGGGCACCGACACCTACCTCGTGTACACGCGCTGGCGGGACGAGGCGTCGTTCCAGGCCTGGATGGAGGGGCCCATGAAGGCCGCGCACCAGGGCGGCGGCGAGGGCGCCGAGCGGCCCCGGCCGGCTGCTTCCGGTTCCACCCTGTGGTCCTTCGAGGTGGTTCAGCAGGCGGGGCCCAAGCAGGACTAGCCGCACGCGACGAGCCGTATGCGACCAGTCGTAAGCGCCTGGCCGGGGCCCGGGTCAGTCGTCGGCCCGTGCCAGCTCCAGCTTCGGGAAGGTCACCGGCTCGGGAGGCCGGCCCGCTTGCAGGACGTAGGCCCGTCCCGTCTCCTCGCCCGCCGTGATCCCGGCGACCGACGCCGCGATCTCGGCGGGCTCGGCCAGGGCGAAACCCTGGCCGGTGACGTATGCGACGGCCTCCGGACGCAGGATCGGCGTGCGGACGAAGCCCGGGCAGATCGCGTTGATCCGCACGCCCCTGTCCTGCCAGGCCGGGGCGAGCGAGCGCACCAGCCCGATCACGCCGTACTTGGTCGCCGCGTAGACCGGGTCGAAGGGTGCCGCGCCGAGCCCGGCCATGCTGGAGGTCACCAGCAGCGAGCCCCCGCCGTGCGCGGCCAGCGCGGGCAGCGCCGCGTGCAGGCCGTACATCACGCCGTGCAGGTTGACCGCCAGCACCCGGTGCTGGCGTGCCAAGTCGTAGTCGTCCTCGCCGAATCCGCCGCCGTCGCCGATCCCGGCGTTCAGGTGCACCAGGTCCAGCCCGCCGTAGGCCGCCACGGCGGCGTCGATCAGCGCGAGGTTGTCGGCCTCCCGAGTGGTGTCGGTGCGGACGAACAGGCCGTCCACCTCGCGCGCCACGACCCTGCCGCCCGCCTCGTCGACGTCCGCGACGACCACGCGCGCCCCGAGCCCGCCGAAGTGCCGGGCGACCGCCGCGCCGATCCCGCTCGCCGCCCCGGTGACCACCACCACCTGGGCCATTTCCGCGGACCTCTCTCGTCGTTTGTCGCTCATGCCGCTCATGCCGCTCATGCCGCTCATGCCGCTCACGCCGCTCACGCCGCGGCCGCCTCGTCGCGGATGGCGGCGATGCGGGAAGGTGCCCGGCCGTAGCGCCTGCTGAAGATCTCCAGGCCCACGAACAGCGCCACGTACTGGAGCGTGGTGACCAGCATCACCGAGTCGACGGGCAGGGTGTAGGCGAGCACCACCCGTACGGCCGAGTCCAGCAGCAGGCCCGTGCCCCAGACCGCCGTCAGCCGCCGCATCAGACGGCGGAAGGTCGGTGACGTCCGCCAGTTGCGCTCCAGCCCGGCGCGCCGGTCCCCGCGGGCGACGGACGACAGGAGCCGGAAGATGACCGGCTGTCCGCGCAGCAGCGTGCCCAGGAACACCAGCCCGACGGCGCCCGTCATCCAGCCGTCCTTCGCGAACATGAACCGCGGGCTTCCCGTCACCGCCGACAGCACCGCGCCCAGGGCCACCATGCTGAGCACCAGGATGCCCAGCATCCCCACGCGCCGCTCGCGCACCACGGTCAGCAGCGCCTCCGCCGTGGGCGGTACGGCGCTCGCCAGGACCGCCCACCACAGGCCGGCGCCGGCGGCGCGCAGGCCGTAGAACAGGGCGAGCGGCGCGGCGACGTTCACCAGCAGGCTCTGCACCAGCAGCCCGTTCGGTGACCCCGCACCCGTGGAACCCGCGTGCTCGTTCACCGCCGTCTCCGCCGCGTTCATGCCCGTCGCGCTCATGTCCTTCCCCTCTCCTGCGAGTTCCTCGTTCGCGTCTTGGTGTCTTCGACGCTACGGAGCGGGAGGCGCGCGGACCTTGTGTCCAACCGCCGAACGGGGGTGGGGCCAGGCCCACCCCCCGCTGGGCCCGGGCACACCCCGTCCGGCCGCCGGGCACGCCACACTGGGCCCATGACCACCACAGCCGGACGCGTCGGTGCCGCCGCGCTGCGCCGTTTCGGCGGCCGTCACCGGCAGCTCGGGTACTGCTGGACGATCGGCTGGTGCGGCCTGGCGGCCCTCGCGGTGTTCTGCGTCGCCCTGCCGGTCCGGCTCCTCGGCGGCGACGACCCGGAGCGCGGGCCGCTGCGCGCCGTGCGCAGGCTCGTCGTCAACTACCGCCGGGTGCCCGGACGGTGGGGCGGTACGGCGGTGGCGAGCCCCTATCTCCCCGACCGCCCGCCGCGCGAGGACCCCGCGAACCGCCGTGACCTGATCTTCCTCGCGCTGGAGCCCTGGGTCGCGCTGGTGCTGCTGCTCGTGCCCTCCGCGATGGCCTGGTACGGCCTGTTCGGCCTGCTCGCCCCGGGCGTCGCCGCGCTCTTCGACAGCCATCGCGGCCTGTTCGACGGGCCCGTGCCCAGCCGGCCTGCCGTGGGGATCCCCGGTGGCCTGCTGCTGTACTACGCGGCGCTGCGACTGTCCGGTCCGGCCTCCCGGCTGCACGCGGACCGCTGGCTGCCCGTGCTGCTCGGCCCGGCCCCCTCCGTCGCCGCCGAGGTCGCCGCCGAGGCGGAGCGGCGCCGGCTGGCCGAGCGAGTCGCGGAGCTGACCGAGACCCGGCTGGCCGCCGTGGACAGCCGCGAGGCCGAACTGCGCCGTATCGAGCGGGACTTGCACGACGGCGCGCAGGCCCGGCTGGTCGCGATGGGCCTCGCCCTCGGCGCGCTGGAGACGCTGATGGAGACCGATCCGGAGCGGGCGCGCGAGCTGGTGCGGCAGACGCGCGAGAGTTCGGCGCGCGCCCTCACGGAACTCCGTGCGCTGGTACGGGGCATCCATCCGCCGGTGCTGGCCGAGCGCGGGCTGGTCGACGCGCTGCGGGCGCTCGCCCTGGACGCCCCGCTGGCGGCCGAGGTGGACGCCGACGGGCTGCCGGGGCGCCCGGAGGGGCCGATCGAGGCGGCGTTGTACTTCGCCGTCGCCGAACTGCTCACCAACGCCGCCCGGCACGGGGACGCGACGCACGCGCGCGTGGAACTCGCCCACACCGGCGGGGTGTTGCGCTGCGCGGTGTGGGACGACGGGAGCGGGGGCGCGCACGAGGAGGACGGGCCCGTGCTCGGGGCGGGCGGCAGCGGGCTGCGGGGCATCCGCCGCCGGTTGTCGGCCTTCGACGGTACGCTCGGCATCGACAGCCCGGACGGAGGGCCCACCCTGGTGACGATGGAGCTGCCGTGCGTGTTGTCCTCGCGGAAGACCTCTTCCTCCTGAGGGAAGGGCTCTGCACCCTCCTGACGGCCCATGGGTTCACCGTCGCCGCCGCCGTGGCCAGCGGGCCGGAGCTGCGGCGGGCGCTGGCCGAGGAGGAGCCGGACGTCGCGGTGGTGGACGTACGGCTGCCGCCCACCTTCACCGACGAGGGGCTGCAGGCCGCGCTGGAGGCCCGGCGCGGCCGCCCGGGGCTGCCCGTCCTCGTGCTGTCGCAGCACGTGGAGCAGTTGTACGCGCGCGAGTTGCTGGCGGACGGCACCGGCGGGGTCGGCTATCTGCTCAAGGACCGGGTGCTCGGCGCCGCGGAGTTCGTGGAGGCCGTACGACGCGTGGCGGACGGTGGTACGGCGATGGACCCGGAGGTCGTGGCCAAGCTGCTGGGCGGCCGGCGCCGCGACGATCCGCTGGCCACGCTCACCCCGCGCGAGCGGGAGGTGCTGGCGCTGATGGCCGAGGGCTACTCCAACGCGGCCGTCGCCGCCCGGCTGTTCGTCAGCGAGAGTGCCGTCGGCAAGCACTCGGCGAGCATCTTCGCCAAGCTCGGCATCACCGCCTCGGACGAGACCAACCGCCGGGTGCTGGCCGTCCTGGCCTACCTGAACGGCACACCGCGCGTGTGAGACAGGGCGCCCCCTGCCGGTGCGGGCAGGGGGCGCCGTAGGTCAGCGGGGACCGGGTGTCACTTCACCGGCTCGGGCTCCGGCTCGTTCTCGCTCTCCGGCTCGCCCGCCGGGTCGACCGGTGTCCTGACGGAGTCGAGGAGGAGCTGGGCGACGTCCACGACCTGGATGGACTCCTTGGCCTTGCCCTCGTTCTTCTTGCCGTTGACCGAGTCGGTCAGCATGACGAGGCAGAACGGGCAGGCGGTGGAGACGATGTCCGGGTTGAGGGAGAGGGCCTCGTCGACGCGCTCGTTGTTGATGCGCTTGCCGATGCGCTCTTCCATCCACATCCGGGCGCCGCCGGCGCCGCAGCAGAAGCCGCGCTCCTTGTGGCGGTGCATCTCCTCGTTCCGCAGGCCCGGGACCTTGCCGATGATCTCGCGCGGGGGCGTGTAGATCTTGTTGTGGCGGCCCAGGTAGCACGGGTCGTGGTAGGTGATGATGCCCTCGACCGGGGTGACGGGGACGAGCTTGCCCTCGTCGACCAGGTGCTGGAGCAGCTGGGTGTGGTGGATGACCTCGTAGTCGCCGCCGAGCTGCGGGTACTCGTTGCCGATGGTGTTCAGGCAGTGCGGGCAGGTCGCGACGATCTTCTTCGCCGACTTCGGCTTCCTCGACTCGGCGGTGACCTTGCCCTCGTCGTCCAGCTCCTCGCCGAACGCGGTGTTGAGGGCCATCACGTTCTCCATGCCGAGCTCCTGGAAGAGGGGCTCGTTGCCGAGGCGGCGGGCGGAGTCACCGGTGCACTTCTCGTCGCCGCCCATGATCGCGAACTTCACGCCCGCGATGTGCAGCAGCTCGGCGAAGGCCTTGGTGGTCTTCTTCGCGCGGTCCTCCAGGGCACCGGCGCAGCCGACCCAGTACAGGTACTCGACCTCGGTGAGGTCCTCGATGTCCTTGCCGACGACCGGGATCTCGAAGTCGACCTCCTTGGTCCACTCCAGGCGCTGCTTCTTCGCCAGGCCCCAGGGGTTGCCCTTCTTCTCCAGGTTCTTGAGCATCGTGCCCGCCTCGGACGGGAACGCGGACTCGATCATGACCTGGTAGCGGCGCATGTCGACGATGTGGTCGACGTGCTCGATGTCGACGGGGCACTGCTCGACGCAGGCGCCGCAGGTGGTGCAGGACCACAGCACGTCCGGGTCGATGACGCCGTTCTCCTCGGCGGTGCCGATCAGCGGCCGCTCGGCCTCGGCGAGCGCCGACGCGGGGACGTCCTTGAGCTGCTCCTCGGACGCCTTCTCCCCGCCCTCCGCGTTCTTGCCGCCGCCGGCCAGCAGGTACGGCGCCTTGGCGTGGGCGTGGTCCCGCAGGGACATGATCAGCAGCTTGGGGGAGAGCGGCTTGCCGGTGTTCCAGGCGGGGCACTGCGACTGGCAGCGGCCGCACTCGGTGCAGGTGGAGAAGTCCAGCAGGCCCTTCCAGGAGAAGTGCTCTATCTGGGAGACGCCGAAGACGTCGTCCTCGCCCGGGTCCTCGAAGTTGATCGGCTTGCCGCCGGAGGTCATCGGGAGCAGGGCGCCCAGTGAGGTCTCGCCGGTGGCGTTGCGCTTGAACCAGATGTTCGGGAACGCGAGGAAGCGGTGCCAGGCGACGCCCATGTCGGTCTTCAGGCCGACCACGATCATCCAGATGAAGGAGGTCGCGATCTTCAGGCCGGCGAAGAAGTAGGTGAGGTTCTGGAGCGTGGCGGCGTCCATGCCCTTCAGCCACGCCACGACCGGGTACGAGATGAAGAAGGAGGCCTCGTAGCCGTCGACGTGGTGCTGGGCGCCTTCGAGGGCGTGCAGCATGAAGATGCAGACGCCCACGATGAGGATGACGGTCTCGACGAAGTACGCCTGGCCGGTGTTGGAGCCGGCGAAGCGGGACTTGCGGCCCGGCTTGTTCGCCTTGCTCAGCTGGCGGACCACGACCAGGATCGCGATGCCGAGGATCGTCGTCGTGCCGATGAACTCGACGAAGACGTTGTACGGCGCCCAGTCGCCGATGACCGGCAGGATCCAGTCGGCCTTGAAGAGCTGGCCGATGGCGTTGACGATCGTCAGCAGCAGCGTATAGAAGCCGATCGCCACGAACCAGTGCGCCACGCCGATGACGCCCCAGCGGTTCATCCGGGTGTGGCCGAAGAACTCCCGGGCCACGGTGAGGGTGCGCTGAGCGGGGTCGTCGGTCCTCGTCCCGGCCGGTACCGGCTGGCCGAGCCGCATGAAGTTGTAGATCTGGAGGAGGGCGCGGCCGAACAGTGCCACGCCGACCACGATCAGGACCAGCGACACGATGATCGCGGCGAGTTGCATTGGGGCTCCTGAGGCGGCCTGAGTCAGCTGGGCAACATTACTAAGCGGTAACTTATGGAGTCCGTCCGAGACTACCTCCATCTTCCGCCGGGATGCAGTACAGCACGGGGTGATCTGGGTCGCCGAGCGGCAATCGGATCGTGTTATTCATACCGATTTGATACTTTCGCCCCTACCGTGGTGCAGTGCTCTACGGGATCGCCGCCGCCACCGCCGCCCTCCTGCTGACCGCCGTGCTCACGGCGCTGCTGCGGGGGGTCGCGCTGCGGGCGGGCATTGTCGACCGGCGTATGCAGCGCCGGATGCCGCTGCTCGGCGGGCTCGCCGTGGTGACCGTCACGTGTCTCGTCGCCTGGGTCGGGGAGTCGACCCGGATCGCCCCGCTCGGGGACGGGGTCGGCCGGCTGCTGGTCGTCGCCGCCGTGCTCGCCGCGCTCGGCCTGGTCGCCGACGTGTGGCGGCTGCGCGCGCGCGTGCTCGTCGCCGGTACGGCCGTGGCGGCGGTCTGTGTCGTGCCGTACGAGGAGACGGGCGCGGCGGGCGGGCTCCTCGCCATCGGCTGGATCGTCGCCGCCTCCCTCGCCTTCAAGGGCCTCGACCACGTGGACGGGCTGGCGGGAACCGTCGGGGTCATCACCGCCTTCGGGGCCGGGGCCTGTGCCGCCGCCGAGGTGCTGGACGGGCTCGCCGCGCTGCTGAGCGTGTTCGCCGCCGCCCTGACCGGCTTCCTGATGCACAACTGGCCGCCCGCGCGGATCGGGCTCGGCTCCTGCGGCGCGCTGTTCACCGGCTTCCTGCTGGCGTCGTCGCTCGTCCTCACGCGCGCGGGCTACGGCCTCGCGGCGAGCTCGGCCGTGACGGCGTGCTTCGGCGCCGTCGCCGTCGCCGACGCGCTGCTCGTCGCGCTCGCCCGGCTGCTGGCCCGCCGGCCGCTGCTGCGGCGCGGTCCCGACCATCTCGCACACCGGCTGCGCCGGCTCGGGCTCACTCCGGCGGGCGCCGTCGTGCTGCTGGGCGCCGGCTCCTTCTCCACGGTGCTCGTGGGGGTGCTCGTGCACACCGGGTGGACGGGGGAGGAGGCCGCGCTGTGGGTGGCCGGAGGGGCGTTGCTCGTCGTCGGCGTACTCCTTCGTATCCCTGTCCAGCGGTCCCGGGGGACGGAAACCATGCAGGTCAGCGGCCAGTTGCGTGTAAGGAACGGATAAGACTTGAGCCCTATCGACTCAGGTCTGTTGACCGTGCGCGGGGAGTCGTGCACACTTGAGTCCGTTCCACTCAAGTCAGCTGGAGGAATCAACCATGGCACGTGCGGTCGGCATCGACCTGGGCACGACTAACTCCGTCGTCAGCGTTCTGGAGGGCGGCGAGCCCACCGTCATCACCAACGCCGAGGGCGCCAGGACCACGCCGTCCGTCGTCGCCTTCGCCAAGAACGGCGAGGTGCTCGTCGGCGAGGTCGCCAAGCGCCAGGCGGTCACGAACGTGGACCGGACCATCCGCTCCGTGAAGCGCCACATGGGCACGGACTGGAAGATCGAGCTCGACGGCAAGCAGTTCAACCCGCAGCAGATGAGCGCCTTCATCCTGCAGAAGCTGAAGCGCGACGCCGAGGCCTACCTGGGCGAGAAGGTGACCGACGCGGTCATCACCGTCCCGGCGTACTTCAACGACTCCGAGCGTCAGGCGACCAAGGAGGCCGGCGAGATCGCGGGCCTGAACGTCCTGCGCATCGTCAACGAGCCGACCGCCGCCGCGCTGGCGTACGGCCTCGACAAGGACGACCAGACGATCCTCGTCTTCGACCTCGGCGGCGGCACCTTCGACGTGTCCCTGCTGGAGATCGGCGACGGCGTCGTCGAGGTGAAGGCCACCAACGGCGACAACCACCTCGGCGGTGACGACTGGGACCAGCGCGTCGTCGACTACCTGGTCAAGCAGTTCCAGTCCGGTCACGGCGTGGACCTGTCCAAGGACAAGATGGCCCTCCAGCGCCTGCGTGAGGCCGCCGAGAAGGCCAAGATCGAGCTGTCCTCGTCCACCGAGACCTCGATCAACCTGCCCTACATCACGGCGTCCGCCGAGGGCCCGCTGCACCTGGACGAGAAGCTCACCCGCGCCCAGTTCCAGCAGCTGACGGCCGACCTGCTGGAGCGCTGCAAGACGCCGTTCCACAACGTCATCAAGGACGCAGGCATCTCCATCAACGAGATCGACCACGTCGTTCTCGTCGGTGGCTCCACCCGTATGCCCGCCGTCGCCGAGCTCGTCAAGGAGCTGACCGGCGGCAAGGAGGCCAACAAGGGTGTGAACCCGGACGAGGTCGTCGCCATCGGCGCCTCGCTCCAGGCCGGTGTCCTCAAGGGTGAGGTCAAGGACGTCCTGCTCCTCGACGTGACCCCGCTGTCCCTCGGCATCGAGACCAAGGGCGGCATCATGACCAAGCTGATCGAGCGCAACACCACGATCCCGACGAAGCGTTCGGAGATCTTCACGACGGCCGAGGACAACCAGCCGTCGGTGCAGATCCAGGTCTACCAGGGCGAGCGCGAGATCGCGGCGTACAACAAGAAGCTCGGCATGTTCGAGCTGACCGGTCTGCCGCCGGCCCCGCGCGGTGTCCCGCAGATCGAGGTGTCCTTCGACATCGACGCCAACGGGATCATGCACGTGACCGCCAAGGACCTGGGCACGGGCAAGGAGCAGAAGATGACCGTCACCGGCGGCTCCTCGCTGCCGAAGGACGAGGTCGACCGGATGCGCCAGGAGGCCGAGCAGTACGCGGAGGAGGACCACCGCCGCCGCGAGGCCGCCGAGTCCCGCAACCAGGGCGAGCAGCTCGTCTACCAGACCGAGAAGTTCCTCAAGGACAACGAGGACAAGGTCCCGGGCGAGATCAAGACCGAGGTCGAGGCCGCCGTCGCCGAGCTGAAGGAGAAGCTCAAGGGCGACGACACCGCCGAGATCCGCACGGCCACCGAGAAGGTCGCGGCCGTCTCGCAGAAGCTGGGCCAGGCCATGTACGCCGACGCCCAGGCCGCGCAGGGTGCTGCGGGTGCCGAGGGCGCCCAGCAGGCCAAGGCCGAGGACGATGTTGTCGACGCCGAGATCGTGGACGACGAGAAGCCGAAGGGTGCCGCGTGATGTCGGAGGAGACCCCGGGCTTCGAGGAGAAGCCCGACGTCCCCTCCGGCGCGACCCCCGACGACGCCGAGTCGAAGGCCGCCCCCGAGAAGGGGGCGGCCCCGGCCGGGGACGGAACCGCAGACGTGGGCCTGGTGGCCCAGCTGGACCAGGTGCGCACGGCGCTCGGCGAGCGCACGGCGGACCTCCAGCGCCTCCAGGCCGAGTACCAGAACTACCGCCGCCGGGTCGAGCGGGACCGGATCACGGTCAAGGAGATCGCCGTCGCGAACCTCCTGACCGAGCTTCTGCCCGTGCTCGACGACATCGGCCGCGCGCGGGAACACGGCGAACTGGTCGGCGGCTTCAAGTCGGTCGGCGAGTCGCTGGAGACCGTGGCGGCCAAGCTGGGCCTCCAGCAGTTCGGCAAGGAGGGCGAGCCCTTCGACCCGACGATCCACGAGGCCCTGATGCACTCCTACGCGCCGGACGTCACCGAGACGACCTGCGTGGCGATTCTCCAGCCCGGGTACCGCATCGGCGAGCGCACCATCCGCCCCGCGCGGGTGGCCGTCGCCGAGCCGCAGCCCGGCGCGCAGACCGTCAAGGCCGACGGAGCCGAGGACACGTCCGAGGCGAAGAAGACCGGTGTCGGCGACGACAAGGAGAACGGTGGCCCGGAGGAGGGCTGACGTCATCACCGCAGACAGGAAGGAGGGACGTCGGGGATGAGCACCAAGGACTTCATCGAGAAGGACTTCTACAAGGTCCTCGGCGTCCCCAAGGACGCCACCGAGGCCGAGATCAAGAAGGCGTACCGGAAGCTCGCCCGCGAGTTCCACCCGGACGCCAACAAGGGCAACGCCAAGGCCGAGGAGCGCTTCAAGGAGATCTCCGAGGCGAACGACGTGCTCGGCGACCCCAAGAAGCGCAAGGAGTACGACGACGCGCGCGCCCTGTTCGGCAACGGCGGCTTCCGCCCCGGGCCGGGCGCCGGCGGCTCCTTCAACTTCGACCTGGGCGACCTCTTCGGGGGCGCGGGCAGCACCACCACCCAGGGCGGAGGCTTCGGCGGCGGGCTCGGTGACGTCTTCGGGGGTCTGTTCAACCGCGGCGGCACCGGTGCGACCCGCACCCAGCCGCGCCGCGGCCAGGACATCGACACCGAGGTGACGCTCAGCTTCACGGAGGCCATCGAGGGCGCCACGGTGCCGCTGCGGATGTCCTCCCAGGCCCCCTGCAAGGCCTGTTCGGGCACCGGCGACAAGAACGGCACACCGCGCGTGTGCCCGACCTGCGTCGGCACCGGCCAGGTCGCGCGGGGCTCGGGCGGCGGCTTCTCGCTCACCGACCCCTGCCCCGACTGCAAGGGCCGCGGCCTGATCGCCGAGCACCCCTGCGCGGAGTGCAAGGGCAGCGGGCGGGCGAAGTCGTCCCGCACGATGCAGGTCCGCATCCCGGCGGGTGTCACCGACGGGCAGCGGATCCGGCTGCGCGGCAAGGGCGCGCCCGGCGAGCGGGGCGGACCGGCGGGCGACCTCTACGTGGTCGTGCACGTCGGCGAGCACCCGGTGTTCGGGCGCAGGGACGACAACCTCACGGTCACCGTGCCGGTCACGTTCGCCGAGGCCGCTCTCGGCGGCGAGGTCCGGGTGCCGACCCTCGGCGGCCCGGCCGTCACCCTGAAACTGCCGCCCGGCACGCCCAACGGCCGGACGATGCGCGCCCGCGGCAAGGGTGCGGTCCGCAAGGACGGCACCCGCGGCGATCTGCTGGTCACCGTCGAGGTGCGTGTCCCGAAGGACGTGTCGGGGAAGGCTCGTGATGCGCTGGAGGCGTATCGCGAGGCGACCGCGGGCGAGGATCCGCGGGCGGAGCTGTTCGAGGCGGCGAAGGGAGACTGAGAGAGATGGACGGCCGTCGACGTAACCCGTATGAACTGACCGAGGAGACCCCGGTCTACGTCATCTCGGTGGCGGCCCAGCTCTCCGGACTCCACCCGCAGACGCTGCGCCAGTACGACCGGCTCGGCCTGGTCTCCCCGGACCGCACCGCGGGCCGGGGCCGCCGCTACTCGGCCCGCGACATCGAACTGCTCCGCCAGGTGCAGGCGTTGTCGCAGGACGAGGGCATCAACCTGGCCGGAATCAAGCGCATCATCGAACTGGAGAACCAGGTCGTCGCGCTCCAGTCCCGCGTCGCGGAGCTGGAGGCGGCCCTGGACGGCGCGGCGGCCGCGATGCAGCAGCGCGAGGCCGCCGTCCACGCCTCCTACCGCCGCGACCTGGTGCCGTACCAGGAGGTGCAGCAGACCAGCGCGCTGGTGGTGTGGCGGCCGAAGCGGCAGCGCAACGACTGACGCGTCCGCGCGCAGACACCTCCGAAAGGGGCCCGGATTCCGGGCCCCTTTCTTTGCCTTCTCATGAACTCCCGTTGGATGGAGGGTCCGTAAAGGGCGTTTGAAGGTGATTCCGCTGCTCCTTCACAGGTGCAGCGGAGCGTGGTGTTGCGCACTCGTTAAGTAGTTCTTCTTGACGCCGGGTATGCCCTCCGCGTTGTCTTTTCAGACACCTCAAACGCACCTGAAGTGAGCCCTCGCATGCGTCGTATCGCCATAACCGTGGCCGCGTCCACGATGACCCTCTCGCTTGCCGGCTGCGGCATGCTGAACGCGACGGGGAGCGGGGCGAGCGCGAGCCCGAGCAAGGGCAACGACCTGACCGTGGGCCTGCTGCTGCCGGAGACGACGAACACCCGCTACGACAAGTTCGACTACCCCATCATCAAGTCCCAGGTCGCCGAGCTCACCAACAAGCGGGGCAAGGTCGAGTACGCCAACGCCGGCGCGGACGCGTCCAGACAGGCCCAGCAGCTCCAGACGATGATCGACGACAAGGTCGACGTCGTCCTGCTCGACGCGGTCGACGCGCACGCGATCGCCCCCGAGGTGCAGAAGGCCAAGGACGCGGGCATCCCGGTCATCGCCTACGACCGGCTCGCCGAGGGCCCGATCGAGGCGTACGTCTCCTTCGACAACGAACTGGTCGGCGAGGTGCAGGGCCGCAGCCTGCTGGAGGCGCTGGGCTCGCACGCCGACACCTCCGACAAGATCGTCATGGTGAACGGCTCGCCGACCGACCCGAACGCCAAGCAGTTCAAGCAGGGCGCGCTCTCCGAGCTGAACGGCAAGGTGACGATCGCCGCGTCGTACGACACCACCGACTGGAAGCCGGAGAACGCCGAGGCCAACATGGCCAAGGCGATCGGCCAGATCGGCAAGAACAACATCGCCGCGGTCTACTCCGCCAACGACGACATGGCCGGCGGCGTCATCAAGGCCCTGGAGGCGGCCGGCGTCACCTCCCTGCCGCCGATCACCGGCCAGGACGCCTCGCTGGAGGGCGTCCAGCGGGTCGTGGCCGGCGAGCAGTACATGAGCGTCTACAAGTCCTACCCGGACGAGGCCCAGGCCGCGGCCCAGATGGCCGTCGCCAAGGTCCAGGGCAAGGACATCCAGTTCGACGCCCTCACCCAGGACAAGGCCGACAGCCCCACCACCAAGAACATCCCGGCCAAGCTGATCCAGCCGATCGCGCTGACCAAGAGCAACATCAAGTCCACGGTCATCTCGGACGGCATCTACACCGTGGGCGACATCTGCACGGTGAAGTTCAGGGCGGCGTGCACGGCGATCGGTCTGAGGTAGCGGTCACCGCCCCGGCGTTCATCCTCGGCCCGTTCACCTTCCGCCCGTTCGTCGTCCGCCCGTTCGTCTTCCTGCGCAGGCAAGAGCCGGAGCCCGGTCGATATACGGGCATAACAGCCGTTTCCGGCAGCCCTGTCGGGGAGAGCCGTGTTGCGGACCCGGTCGGCGCCGCGCATAGTTGCGCTGCGGAAGTGGCAGCACACCGGGGGTGAAATGGGCGATGGCCGGGCGCGGGGCGGAGGAGCATCCACACGGCGCCGACCGACTGTGCGCGGCCGGCGACCGGTTGTATTCCCGGGCCGTACGCCGCGGGCGGGTGCCCCGCGATGACGTCGAGACGGTGCCCTGCCTGCTGGAGCTGGCCCTGCTGCACCCGGACCCCGACGACATGGACTGGCTGGTGCCGACCTCCCCGCAGGAGGTCATGACCCGGCTGCTGCGCGGGGTCTACGACGAGGTCAGCGCGAGCCAGCGCCGGATGGGCTCGGCGGTGGCCGCGTTCGAGTGGTACGCCGGGCTGGGCCGTCAGTTGCACGCGCTGAGGGGCCCCGCCGAGGGCAGTGCGATCCGCGTGCTGGACGGCCTCTCCCGGATCCAGGCGGCGATGGACGAGGCGACCGAGGCGTGCACGGCCGAGGTGCTCACCGTGCAGCCCGGCGGCATCCGCCGTGAGGCGGAACTGACGGAGGGCCTGCACCGCGCCCTGGCCCTGCGCGGCCGGGGCGTGCGCATGCGCGATCTCTACACCCATGTGGCCCGCCACGGCCAGGGCCTGCTCAACTACCTGGAGCTGATGGGCGACACGGTGGAGGCCCGCACCCTGGACGAGGTCATCGACCGGCTGATCCTCTTCGACCGCACGGTGGCCTTCATCCCCGCCAACGCCGACCGCACGATGGCCCTGGAGCTGCGTCATCCCGCGCTGGTGGAATACCTGGTCACGGTCTTCGAACGGCTCTGGCGCCTCGCCATCCCCCTGACGGCCCCGCTCCCCGACACCGGCATCGAGGGCATCTCCCACCGCGAGCAGTCCATCGCGGCCCTGCTGGCGGAGGGGCACCAGGACGCGGTGATCGCCGAACGCCTCGGCATCAGCGTCCGCACCTGCCGCGCCCACATCGCCCGCCTCTCGGAGACCCTGGGCGCCGCCAGCCGGACCCAACTGGGTGTGCGCATCGCCCAGGTGGGCCTGGACGTCCACCGGCCCGGGCCGCCGTCGGCGCCCGCGGCCTTCACCACTCCCGACCAGGAGTCCCCGACCGTGCGCTGAACGGGCCGGGGCGTGCTCCTTTCGGCCGTCACCGCTCCCGGTCGAGGATGCCGGACTGGGCGATGAGGTAGCCGAGTTGGGCGCGGCTGCCGCTGCCGAGGGCCTGTGCGAGCTTGGCGATGTGGGCCCGGCAGGTGCGGACGTTCATGCCCAGGCGGCGGGCGATGGCCTCGTCCACGTGTCCCTCCACGAGGAGTTTGGCGATGGAGTGCTGGATCTCGGTGATGCCGTCGGGCGCCGTCTCGTAGCGGCCGCCGGCGCTCAGCGGGACCGCCCGGCCCCACATGAACTCGAACACCTTGATGAGGTAGCGGACCAGGCCCGGATGGCGCAGCTCCAGCGCGACCTGCTGGTCGTCCCGGGTCGGGATGAAGGCGACCGTCTCGTCGCAGATGATCAGGCGTTCCACCAGCTCGTCGATGGAGCGGTACTCCACCTTGCCGTCGGCGAGCTCCGCCGCGTAGGCCAGCTTCTCCGGGCTGTAGCGGGCCGTGTGCTGATACAGCGTCCGGATCCGCACGCCCCGCTCTATGAGCGGCCTGTCGCGTTCCAGCCCGCGCAGCACGCTGCGTTCGGAGACGCGGTCGCTCGGCTGGACGGTGAGCATCTCCGTGTGGCACTGGGCCGTGGCCAGGTTGAGCGCGGTGTTGATGCGCTCACCGCCCTCCAGCACCGTGATCGAGCCGCCGCCCGGCGCCGACTGGCCGTTGATGGACATGAACGGCTCGAAGGCGGTGGAGATGTCGGTGGCCAGCTGGCGGCGCTCGGTGATCTCGCGTTCGAGGGGGTTGAGGCGCTGGGCGAGGGCGAGGGCCGGCGGCACGGGGCGCAGCCAGTCCGGATCGTCCGGATCGGGATGCAGCAGGGCGAAGTCCATCAGGCAGGGAGCGGGCTCCGCTTCCGCGCGCGCGATCCGTCCCGCCCGCAGCGCGGCCGCATACAGGCGACTGCCTTCCTCACACAGCTCGTTCACGGGGTGGGGATGTGTCGCTTTTGAGTGATTCGTTGTCAAATCTCCACCCCCCAGGGTCCTGAACATGCAGGAACATGATGCACCGATTGTGTGGCCATGACGTGCCCGAATGAGCCATCGTCGTACGTGACGGGGGAAAAGGGGACCTTCAAGTGAGGACGAAGCCGATTATGCGTAACAGACTGCTTCGCTCGGTGCTTGTCGCCGCCTTCTCCGCCGTTGCAGCCCTCGGTGCGCTGAGTGGCTTCGCCGCCGCAGGAAAGAGCGAGGTTCGAGCGAACAGCACCTGGCCCGCGGTGGTTGCGAACCCCGCGAACAGTACGTGGCCCGTCGCGAGCTCCGCGACCAGCAGTACCGATTCCGTGACCGATGGAGCCGGGAGCTGACGTGACCACTCCACCCGACGACCGATCCTTTCGCCGCGAGATGGCCACGGCCTACCGCTCCGGCTGGCACTTCATCGACCTGGTCACCGCCATCCCCCACAGCGGTGACTCGTTGATGGTGACGGTGTTCGGAGAGCCGGTGGTCGTGACGCGGGACGAGGACGGGGATCTGCGGGCGTACCGGTGCCTGCGCAAGCCGCGTGGCGCGCCCCAGCCGGTGCGCTGCGCCATCCGGTACGGAATGATCTTTGTGAACCTGGACCAGCGGGACCACCGGCTTGCCGAGCCGGCGGAGCCTGACCTGCGAACCATCTCGGCCACCCCCCGCAGTGCCTGACGCGATTCCCCCGTCGTAAAAGATCGCTCAGGTGCTTCCCCCCGCAGCGGCGTCACCGTGACCTGAACACGGTGACGCCGCTGTAGTTTTTGGGGACATTTCGGGGTATGGGCGCGCTTCCACGGTGGCTGAAAATGCTCGGTCATCTCGCCCATTCCGTCCGAGCCCCGCGTCCCGCCGTCAAAGCCCCGCCGCTCACCGCCGGGGTCCCGCGTCTCACCCGTGCCCCAGTGCCCGCTCGATCTCGATCTCGATCACCACGCGCGCCGGATTCGGCCCCGGGGTCCGCTCGTAGCGCTCGGCGTAGCGCCGTACCGCCTCCGCGACCCGCTCCGGCTCCGTCCGGACCCGGGCCCGCCCCTCCAGGGTGGCCCAGCGCCGGCCGTCCACCTGGCACACCGCCACCCGGGCGCCCGCCGCGCCGGCCGCGCGCACATGCCGCACCTTCACGCTGGTCCCGTTGGTGATGATCCGGGCCAGCCCGGCCTCCGCGTCGTACGTGACACCGACCGGCACCACGTGCGGGCTCCCGTCGGGCCGGAGCGTGGTCAGGGTGCACAGGTGGCGTTCCCGCCAGAACGTCAGGTACTCCTCAGAGTGCTTCGCCATGCCCCGCAACCTAGTCCCCGCACGGTCTCCCCTCACCTTGAGCGGAATAGACTCAACTTTGTGTACGCTGACTAAGTCAGCACTGGAGAGAAGAGTCGCGCAGGAGGAGAACGGACACGTGGACGCCGAGCTGACCAACAGGAGCCGG
The DNA here is from genome assembly GCF_055558375.1 of Streptomyces sp. NPDC025793. Taxonomy (NCBI): domain Bacteria; kingdom Bacillati; phylum Actinomycetota; class Actinomycetes; order Kitasatosporales; family Streptomycetaceae; genus Streptomyces; species Streptomyces sp. NPDC025793. The sequence goes on from NZ_JBVHMR010000002.1 coordinate 463,548, forward strand.
GACGCGATCAACGCGGCGAGCAAGCGGGCCGTGACCGAGGGACACCCGGACCTCACCCCTGGCCATCTGCTGCTGGCGCTGCTCCAGGGCCAGGACAACGAGAACATCGTCGATCTGCTCGCGGCCGTCGACGCCGACCAGGCCGCCGTGCGCTCCGGTACCGAGAAGATCCTCGCCTCGCTGCCGAGTGTGGCCGGATCCACCGTTGCGCCGCCGCAGCCCGACCGTGAACTGCTGGCCGTGCTCGCCGACGCCGGCGAGCGCGCCAAGGAACTCGGCGACGAGTACCTGTCCACCGAGCACCTGCTCATCGGCATCGCCGCCAGGGGCGGCCGGGTGGCCGAGGTGCTCCGGGCGCAGGGCGCCGAGGCGAAGAAGCTGCTGGAGGCCTTCAGGAAGGCCAGGGGAGGACGCCGCGTGACCACCGCCGATCCCGAGGGCCAGTACAAGGCCCTGGAGAAGTTCGGCACCGACTTCACCGCCGCCGCCCGCGAGGGGCGGCTGGACCCGGTGATCGGCCGGGACCAGGAGATCCGGCGGGTCGTGCAGGTGCTCAGCCGCCGTACGAAGAACAACCCCGTCCTCATCGGCGAGCCCGGCGTCGGCAAGACCGCCGTGGTCGAGGGCCTCGCCCAGCGCATCGTCAAGGGCGACGTCCCCGAGTCCCTCAAGGACAAGCGGCTGGTCTCCCTCGACCTCGGCGCGATGGTCGCCGGCGCCAAGTACCGGGGCGAGTTCGAGGAGCGGCTGAAGTCCGTGCTCGCCGAGATCAAGGACTCCGACGGGCAGATCATCACCTTCATCGACGAGCTGCACACGGTGGTCGGCGCGGGCGCCGGCGGCGATTCGGCCATGGACGCGGGCAACATGCTCAAGCCCATGCTCGCCCGGGGCGAGCTGCGCATGGTCGGCGCCACGACGCTGGACGAGTACCGCGAGCGGATCGAGAAGGACCCGGCCCTGGAGCGCCGCTTCCAGCAGGTGCTGGTGGCGGAGCCGACCGTCGAGGACACCATCGCCATCCTGCGCGGCCTGAAGGGCCGTTACGAGGCCCACCACAAGGTGCAGATCGCGGACAGCGCGCTGGTGGCCGCCGCGACCCTCTCCGACCGCTACATCACCTCCCGCTTCCTGCCCGACAAGGCCATCGACCTCGTCGACGAGGCCGCCTCGCGCCTGCGCATGGAGATCGACTCGTCCCCCGTGGAGATCGACGAACTCCAGCGCGCCGTCGACCGGTTGAAGATGGAGGAGCTGGCGATCGCAAAGGAGACCGACCCGGCCTCCGTCGCCCGCCTGGACAAGCTGCGCCGCGACCTCGCCGACAAGGAGGAGGAACTGCGCGGCCTGACCGCCCGCTGGGAGAAGGAGAAGCAGTCCCTCAACCGGGTCGGCGAGCTGAAGGAGAAGCTGGACGACCTGCGCGGCCAGGCCGAACGCGCCCAGCGCGACGGCGACTTCGACCGCGCGGCCAAGCTGCTCTACGGCGAGATCCCGACGCTGGAGAAGGAGCTGGAGGAGGCCTCCGAGGCCGAGGAGGAAGCCGCCAGGGACACCATGGTCAAGGAGGAGGTCGGCTCCGACGACATCGCGGACGTCGTCGCCGCCTGGACCGGCATCCCGGCCGGCCGCCTGCTGGAGGGCGAGACGCAGAAGCTGCTGCGCATGGAGGACGAGATCGGCAAGCGCCTCATCGGCCAGAGCGAGGCCGTCCGCGCGGTCTCCGACGCCGTACGGCGCTCCCGCGCGGGCATCGCCGACCCGGACCGCCCCACCGGCTCCTTCCTCTTCCTCGGCCCGACGGGCGTGGGCAAGACGGAGCTCGCGAAGGCCCTCGCCGACTTCCTCTTCGACGACGAGCGGGCCATGGTCCGCATCGACATGTCGGAGTACGGCGAGAAGCACAGCGTGGCCCGCCTGGTCGGCGCGCCCCCCGGGTACGTCGGCTACGAGGAGGGCGGCCAGCTCACCGAGGCCGTCCGCCGCCGCCCGTACACCGTCGTCCTGCTGGACGAGGTGGAGAAGGCCCACCCCGAGGTCTTCGACATCCTGCTCCAGGTCCTGGACGACGGCCGGCTCACCGACGGGCAGGGCCGCACGGTCGACTTCCGCAACGCCCTCCTGGTGCTCACCTCCAACCTGGGCAGCCAGTACCTGGTCGAGCCGACGACGAGCGAGCAGGTGAAGAAGGAGCAGGTACTGGAGGCCGTCCGGGCCTCCTTCAAGCCCGAGTTCCTCAACCGGCTGGACGACCTGGTGGTCTTCTCCGCGCTCGACAAGTCCGAGCTGGAGCGGATCGCACAGCTCCAGATCGACCGCCTCGGCCGGCGGCTGGCCGAGCGCCGGCTCACCCTGGACGTCACGCCCGAGGCGCTGGCCTGGCTCGCGGAGGAGGGCAACGACCCGGCGTACGGCGCCCGGCCGCTGCGCCGCCTGGTGCAGAGCGCCATCGGCGACCGGCTCGCCCGCGAGATCCTGTCCGGCGAGGTCAAGGACGGTGACACGGTGCGGGTGGACCGCTTCGGCGAGGGCCTGCTGGTGGGCCCGGCCACCGGCAAGACGCTCTAAGGGAGGTGGATTGTCGGCCCTGGGCTGACACGGGGCGCCGGGGCTTGCCTCCCCCCTCCCCGGATGGGGGAGGATGGCGGAATCCAATGAAGGGAAATTCACGGTGAGCATCGACCCGTCCTCGATTCCGAACTTCGGGGGCCAGCCCGAACCGCAGCCCCAGGGACCGGCGGGCCCCGTCCTCCCGGATCAGGACCTCGTGAAGCAGCTCCTCGACCAGATGGAGCTGAAGTACGTCGTCGACGAGGAGGGCGACCTCGCGGCCCCGTGGGAGCAGTTCCGCACGTACTTCATGTTCCGCGGGGAGGCCGACCAGGCCGTCTTCTCGGTGCGGACCTTCTACGACCGCCCGCACAAGATCGACGAGAAGGCCCAGCTGCTGGAGTCCGTCGACGACTGGAACCGCCGAACCCTGTGGCCCAAGGTCTACACCCACACCCACGACGACGGCACCGTCCGCCTCATCGGCGAGGCGCAGATGCTGATCGGCACGGGCGTCGACATCAACCACTTCGTCTCCTCGACGGTCAGCTGGGTGCGGGCCGCGATCGAGTTCGACAAGTGGCTCGTCGAGCAGCTCGGCCTGGAGCCGGACGCCGACCAGGGTGAGCAAGGCGAGACGCCCGAGGGCGACGCGGAGTAGTCCTCCGGCGGGTCCTACAGCGGCGCGTCCGCGTACACCAGCAGGTACGCGCCGTAGAGACAGCTGAACCCGGCCAGGGTCGCGACCAGCACGATCGCGTGCCAGGGCCGGGTTTTCGCCGTCTGTGCCAGGCCCCGGGCGAGCGGCAGCAGCAGCGGGAACGCCGGCAGCAGGAACCGCGGCTTGGACTCGAAGAAGCCCGACCCGCCGAGCGCGACCAGCAGCAGCGCCCCGCTGAGCACGAGCAGCGGCAGCGGGGCGCGGTCCAGCAGGAGCAGGGCGTACAGCACCGTCGCGGCCGCCACGGTCAGCAGCGCCGTCGTGAACTCGAACCGGCTGCCGTGCGTGAGCATCACATGCACGGAGTGCAGCGAGCCCCGCCCGAAGTCGAACGTCGAGCCCCACGCCCGCTGCACCTCGAAGTAGCCGCCCGGCAGGTCGCCCTCGCACCGGCCGACCCACAGCACGTACGCCGTCCAGCCCAGTGGGGCGAGCGCCGTGCCCGTCCACAGCCTGTGGGAAACCCGGGAGAGCTCGCCGCGCCGCCGCCACACCTGGCAGCCGGCGGTGGCGAGGACGGCGGCGGCGACCGCGAACCCGTTCGGCCGGGCCAGCCCCGCGAGCGCCGCCAGGGCGCCCGCCCACAGCCAGTTCCCGGCCAGCAGGGCGTACAGCGCCCAGGCCGCGAGCGCGGTCAGCACCGGCTCGGTGTACGCCATCGACAGCACCACCGAGTGCGGCAGCAGGCCCCACAGCAGCACCAGCGCGATCCCGGTCGCCCGGCCGTACAGCCGTGCGCCGACCGCGTGGATCCCGGCGGCGGCCACCATGGCCGCGGCCCACGAGATCACCAGTCCGGCGGCGCCCCCGCTCAGCGGCAGCACCGCGGTCAGCGCCCGCACCAGCGCCGGGTACAGCGGGAAGAACGCGCGGTCGCTGTGCACACCCGGCGCCGGGGAGGGCAGGTCGTGGCCGTAGCCGTGGCCGGCGATGCCCAGGTACCAGACCGAGTCCCAGGACCTCCCGAGCAGCGCGAGCGGGTGTCGGCCGGCGTGCTGGGCGACGAGCGTGAGCACGGCCGCGCCGACCAGCCGGGCACCGAGGAAGAGGCCTACGGCGACGAGACGCTGGGCCTGCCTGGGCATGGCGAGGACGGTGCTGACGGTGCGGACGGGACTGGCGGTGGTCACATCTGAGCACCCTGCGCGACAGTGCCGTTCGGCCGTGCGGTGACGCGCCGAGGGTCCACCCGCCGTCGCCCGTCTGCGGGCCCGCCGTGGCGTGCCGCGCGGCTGCCCGGGCCGGGCTTCTCACATCGCGCGCAGGCGTTCCGCCGCCTGCCGCAGCACGTCCTCCCTCTTGCAGAACGCGAACCGTACGAACGGTGCCCCGGCGTCCCGGTCGTCGTAGAAGACCGCGTTCGGGATGGCCACCACGCCGGCCCGTTCGGGCAGGGCGCGGCAGAAGGCGAAGCCGTCCTTCTCGCCGAGGGGGCGGATGTCGGTGGTGATGAAGTACGTGCCGGCCGGGGCGAAGACCCGGAAGCCGGCCGCCGTGAGGCCCTCGGCGAGGAGGTCGCGGCGGGTCTGCATGGAGCGGCGGAAGTCCTCGAAGTAGGAGTCCGGGAGGGCGAGGGCCTCGGCGACCGCGTACTGGAAGGGGCCCGAGGAGACGTACGTCAGGAACTGCTTCACCGAGCGCACTGCGGTGACCAGTTCGGGCGAGCCCGTCACCCAGCCGACCTTCCAGCCGGTGAAGGAGAACGTCTTGCCGGCCGAGCCGATGGTGACCGTGCGCTCGCGCATCCCCGGGAACGTGGCGAGCGGCAGGTGCTCGGCGCCGTCGAAGACCAGGTGCTCGTAGACCTCGTCCGTCACCACCAGCAGATCCCGTTCGACCGCCAGCTCGGCGATCGCGGTCAGCTCCGCGCGCGTGAGGACCGTGCCGGTCGGGTTGTGTGGGGTGTTGATCAGCAGCAGGCGGGTGCGGTCGGTGACGGCGGCGCGGAGTTCGTCCAGGTCGAGGCGGAAGCCGGTGTCGTCCGGGCGCAGGGTCACCGGGACGCGGCGGCCGCCCGCCATGGCGATGGACGCCGCGTAGGAGTCGTAGTACGGCTCCAGTGCCACGACCTCGTCGCCCGGCTCCAGCAGCGCCAGCATCGAGGCCGCGACGGCCTCCGTCGCGCCGGCCGTGACCAGCACCTCGGTGTCGGGGTCGAAGGAGAGCCCGTAGCGGCGCCGCTGGTGTGCGGCGATCGCGGTGCGCAGCTCGGGGATGCCCGGACCCGGCGGGTACTGGTTGCCCCGGCCCTCGCGCAGCGCCCGTACGGCGGCCTCGCGGACCTCCTCGGGGCCGTCCGTGTCGGGGAAGCCCTGGCCGAGGTTGATCGCGCCGGTCGCGGTGGCGAGCGCGGACATCTCGGCGAAGATCGTCGTCCCGAACTCGGCGAGGCGGCGATTGAGGTGGGGGCGCGCGGTGGAGGTCATGCCGGTCATCCTGCGCCCAAGCTCTGGAGTTCCTCAACTCTGCTTTGAGCCCCCGGGCGGCCGGGCATCCCCCGTTCACCGCGGCCCACGGGGGCCTGCGCGGGGCAACGGAAAACCCGGGGGAACGGAAAGAAGGTGACGCCCATGGGCATCGTCATCGTGGTCGTGCTGGCAGTCGTCGGGTTCATGACCATCGGGGCGCTGCGGAGCCGCCGGCGGGCGCAGGTGTCGTTGAGCAAGCGCGGCGGCCGGTCCCGGTCGAGCCGCTCGTCGGCGTCGTCGTCCTCGGCCGGGTACGCGGGCGGCGGCGCGAGCTGGTGGGCCGGTGACTCGGGCTCGTCGTCCTCGGGAGGTCACGGGGGACACCACGGCGGCCACCACTCGTGCGGCGGCGGCCACCACTCCTGCGGGGGCGGGCATTCCTGCGGCGGGGGCTCCTCGTGCGGCGGGGGCGGATGCGGGGGAGGCAGCTGACACGGGGCAGCTGAGCTTCCCGGGGAGCCAGGGGGATCGGGGAGGCCAGGGGGATCGGGGGACGGGCCGCACCACGGGCGCGCGTCGGCGAGGGCGGCCGGCGGGCGCCCGGCCGTTGTTCGTGCGCGCCAGGCGTACGCCATGGTTGAACAGTTGAGCAGGGGAGCCCTCTGAGGGATGGAAAGCCCACGAAGTTGGGTAAAAACGCTGTGGCGGCTGCTCTGTTCATGATTCCCTCTAAATCGCCAACGCAGCCCCTCGGACGTCCCGCAGAACCCCTCCTCCGGCCGGGACGGCCGGGGCGCCGACCTGTCTGCCATGGCTGATCTCCCCCTCATCGTGTGTTAGCGGAGCCGATCCATGCTCACGACCCTGAACACCTCCTACACCGATACGCGCGCCGCCGACCTCGCCTGGGCCCTGGGGCGCGAGCCGCTGCCCGCCCTGGCCACGCTCGACCTCGAACTGACCGGTGCGCAGCTCCAGTTGAGACTTCTCGGCGCATCCCACCAAGTGCTGCTGGAGGAGGAGCACGGCAGTTGCTCGGAGACGGTCGCGTGCATCCCCGGTTCCAGCACCCCGCTGCCGCTCGGCGTCGCCAAACGCGTCGGCGACTGGGAGTACGAGTTCGCCGCCCGCGTCGAACTGCTCACGCCGGGCTCGTTCGCGGGCCGCGCCCAGGAGTTGCTCGCTCTCGTCTCGGACCATCCGCACGGCCTCGCGGGCGTCTTCCCGGGCAGCCCGCACGCCTTCACCGCGATGCTCGCCCAACGGCACGAGGGCCAGGTGCACTGGCGGACCTGGCACGCCTACCCGCAGGACGGCCAGTTGGTGGCCACCCGCACCCGCGTGGGCGTGCGGGTGTCGACGCCGACCGAGTGAGGCGGATAAACATGATCGGCTCCAACTCGCCCCAGATCCACACGTGTGGGTGACGAAGCGTGCCGAGCGCGTGACGTAACGTCGCACCGTGATCGAACCGCACGCCCCCGCGCCCCCGGGCGCCCCGCCCCACTGGACAGGCCCCGCCCGGCTGCCCGTGCGGCCCGGGACCGGGCGGTTCCTGGTCCTCCTGTGCGTCTTCGTCTGCGCGGCCTGCGGACTCGTGTACGAACTCGAACTCGTCGCGTTCGCCTCGTACTTGATCGGTGACCCGGTCACCCAGTCCTCCGTCGTGCTGTCCGTCATGGTGTTCGCGATGGGCATCGGCTCGCTCGCCGCCAAGCGGCTGCGCTGGCACGCGGCCGCCGGCTTCGGCGCGATCGAGATCGCCCTCGCGCTCGTCGGCGGCTGCAGCGCGATGACGCTGTACGCCGTCTTCGCCTGGACCGGCGGCTGGGGCGGGATGTGGGCCGACGGCCCCCGCTTCCTGCTGGTCGCCTTCTCCCTCGCCATCGGCCTGCTCATCGGCGCCGAGGTCCCGCTGCTGATGGAGCTGATCCAGCGCATCCGGCGCCAGGACGCGGGCGGCGCGGTCGCCGACCTGTTCGCCGCGGACTACGTCGGCGCGCTGGTCGGCGGCCTCGCCTTCCCCTTCCTTCTCCTGCCGTTTCTCGGCCAGCTGACCGGCGCGCTCGTCACCGGCACGGTCAACGTGGTCGCGGGCGGCGCCCTCGTCCTCGGCCTCTTCCGGCGCGACCTGTCCCGCCGGGCCCGCTGGACCCTGCTCCTCGTCGGCCTCACCGTCCTCGGCGTCCTCGCCTCCGCCGCCGCCCTCGCCGGCGACTTCGACCGCGCCGCCCGGCACGCCGTCTACGGCGAGGACGTCCGGGTCGCCGTGCGCACCGGCGTCCAGGAGGTCGTCCTGGCCGGCGGCACCGACGGCAGACCCCTCGACCTCTTCCTCGACGGCCGGCTCCGCGCCGGCGGCCGCGACGCACGCCGCTACCACGAGGCCCTCGTCCATCCCGCCCTGTCCGGCGGCGCCCACGCGCGCGTGCTCATCCTCGGCGGCGGCGACGGCATGGCCGCCCGCGAGGCGCTGGACGAGCGCGGGGTGCGCCGGGTCGACCTCGTCGAGATCGACCCCGGCCTGGTCCGGCTCGCCCGCCACGACCCCGGCCTCGCCGCGGCCAACGGCCACGCCTACGACGACCCGCGCGTCCACGTCGTCACGGCCGACGCCTTCGACTGGCTGCGCGGGGCGCCCACGGCGGCGTACGACGTGGTGATCGCCGACCTGCCCGATCCCGGCGTCACCGCCAGCACCAAGCTGTACTCCCAGGAGTTCTACGGCCTCGCCCGCCGCGTCCTCGCCCCCGGCGGCCGGCTCGTCGTCCACGCCGGAGCGGTCACCACCCGCCCCCGCGGCTTCTGGACGGTCGCCGCGACGCTGCGCGCGGCCGGCTTCGCCACCTCCGCCTACCGGGTCCTCGGCCGCGACTGCGGCTTCGCGGCCGGCCCCGACCGCTCGGCCGCCGGTGCCTCCCGCGCCCCGCACGACTGGGGCTTCCTGCTGGCCGCCCCGGCCCCCGCCGCCCCGCCGCCGCTGCGCCTGGACCCCGGCCCGCCGCACTTCCTGACCCAGGCCGGCCTCACGGCGGACGCGGCGGCGGCCCGGCGCACCCGGATCCCCGGACTGCCGGCGTCGACGCTGGTCCATCCGCGCTACTGACGGTGGGGCGGGCGGGGACCGCGATGCGAGGGTACGTTCCGGCCACGCGTGGGTAGGCTCAGCCGACATGGAGCACCAGGTCTTCGTTCCGGTCCCCGCCGAGCGACTGCGGGCCGCGCTGGCCGACCCCGCGCGCGTCGCCCGCGCGGTCCCCGGCCTTCAGCAGGACGCCGGTGCCGAACCCGTCGCCGGCCGCCTGAAACTGCGCGTCGGCGGACACTCCGTCACCTACCGGGGGACGGTCCGGATCACGCCTCGCGAGGACGGCGGGTACGACGTGGCGGGCGACGCCACCGAGGCCCGCGGCACCGGCACCGTCGAACTCGCCCTCACCCTGCGCCTCGCGGACACCGAGGGCGGTACGACGGTCACGGCCGAGGGCACGGCGGACGCGGCCGGCCGGATCGCGGAACTCCCCGCGGACGCGGTGAGTTCGGCGGCCGTGCGCCTGCTCGGCCGCTTCGTGGAGAACCTGGGGGCGGAGCCGTCGCCGGAAAAACCGGAGCAGGAGCCGGAGCCGGCGGAAACAGGGGAGCCGGCGGAGTCAGGGGAGTCAGCGGACGAGGCGCACACCTCGGTCTACGACACCGAGGTGCCGCCGCCGTCCCTGGACCCCGAGGCGGACCGGCTCGCGGAGGACTTCGCCGACACCGGCGAACCCCCCGCCGAGGCCGCGCACGCCCGTCGCACGATGATCGGCCGCAGCGCCGAGGAGGTCGACCACGCCCCGCCGCGCGGCCGCTACGCCCCGGTCCCGGCCCCCCAGACGGTCGGGGGCAAGCAGGCCCTGCGCTGGGCGGCCCCGGCGGCGGCGCTGGCCGTGGCGTCGGCGATCGTCGTCACCCGGGCACTGCGCAAACGCCGGTGAGCCCGGAGGACCCCGGGGCGGTCCCCAGTACTGTCATCCCGTGAGTAACGAAGACATCACGCTGACAGCGGGCGACGCACAGGTACGCGTCAGCCCTGCCGACGGCGGCCGGATCAGCGGCCTCAAGGTAGGTTCCACGGAACTGCTCCGCCAGGGGGACCGCTTCGGCTGCTTCCCGATGGTCCCCTGGTGCGGCCGGATCAGGGAGGGTCGCTTCCTGGACGGCGGGACCGTTCACCAGATGCCGCTCAACTCCCCGCCGCACGCCATCCACGGCACCGCCCGCGACGGCGCCTGGAGCGTCGCCAAGGTCACGCAGGACACGGCGGCGATCACGTACGACCTGGTCGCCCCCTGGCCCTACCCGGGCCGGGTCACCCAGCTCGTGGAGATCGCCGAGGACAGCCTGACCCTGACGATGGGCGTCGAGGCGACGGCGGACTCCTTCCCGGCGCAGATCGGCTGGCACCCCTGGTTCAACCGGACCCTCACGGGCGAGGACGGTGCGGTCGGCGCGGGCGCGACCCTCGCCTTCGAGCCCGCCTGGCAGGAGGAACGCGGCGCGGACCACCTGCCCACCGGCAAGCGCATCGACCCGACGCCCGGCCCCTGGGACGACTGCTTCGGCATGCCCGGCGGCGTCGACGTGACCCTCACCTGGCCCGGACAGCTGGAGCTGAGGGTGACCAGCCGCGAGGAGTGGGTCGTCGTCTACGACGAGCAGGCCGAGGCCGTGTGCGTGGAGCCGCAGACCGGCCCGCCCAACGGCCTGAACACCGCCGCGCGCCTGGTCACCCCCGTGGACCCGCTGGAGGCATCGACGACCTGGAGCTGGCGGCGCCTCTAAGCTGGTCGGCATGACGGACGTACGCGGCGCGCTGCTGCAGCAGATCAAGGACAAGGCCGTGGTGCACGGCAAGGTGACGCTCTCCTCGGGGCTGCAGGCCGACTACTACGTCGACCTGCGCCGCGTCACCCTCGACGGCGAGGCCGCCCCGCTGGTCGGGCAGGTGCTGCTGGATCTGACGGCCGACCTGGAGTTCGACGCGGTCGGCGGCCTGACCATGGGCGCCGACCCGGTCGCGGCGGCCATGCTGCACGCCGCCGCCGCGCGCGGGAAGCGGCTCGACGCCTTCGTCGTCCGCAAGGCGGCCAAGGCGCACGGCATGCAGCGCCGGGTCGAGGGCCCGGACATCACCGGCCGCCGCGTGCTCGTGGTCGAGGACACCTCCACCACCGGTGGCTCCCCGCTCACCGCCGTCGAGGCCGTGCGCGAGGCGGGCGCGGAGGTCGTCGCCGTCGCCACGATCGTGGACCGGGCGACCGGCGCGGCCGAGAAGATCGAGGCCGGCGCGGGCGTTCCGTACCGGTTCGCCTTCTCGAAGGATGAACTGGGTCTGGACTGAACGGGCGGTTCGACCTGGACTTGACCGGTGCGCCGACGACGGCGCCAGGTCTGGAAAGATGGGGCCGACGACGGCGTCGAACCCCCCAGGTCTAGGTCAGGGCCTTCACGCACAACGCCAACCCGCAACACAAGGAGCGGACAGATGCCCATCGCAACCCCCGAGGTCTACAACGAGATGCTCGACCGGGCGAAGGCAGGCAAGTTCGCCTACCCGGCCATCAACGTCACCTCGAGCCAGACCCTGAACGCGGCGCTGCGCGGCTTCGCGGAGGCGGAGAGCGACGGCATCGTCCAGATCTCGACCGGCGGTGCCGAGTTCCTCGGCGGTCAGTACAGCAAGGACATGGTGACCGGCGCGGTCGCGCTCGCCGAGTACGCGCACATCCTCGCCGAGAAGTACCCGGTCAACATCGCGCTGCACACGGACCACTGCCCGAAGGACAAGCTCGACGGGTACGTGCGTCCGCTGATCGCGATCTCCGAGGAGCGCGTGAAGGCCGGCCGCAACCCGCTCTTCCAGTCGCACATGTGGGACGGCTCGGCCGAGACCCTCGCCGACAACCTCGCCATCGCCCAGGAACTGCTGGCCCGCACCCAGGCCGCCAAGATCATCCTGGAGGTGGAGATCACCCCGACCGGCGGTGAGGAGGACGGCGTCTCGCACGAGATCAACGACGAGCTCTACACCACGGTCGACGACGCGATCCGCACGGCGGAGGCCCTGGGCCTCGGCGAGAAGGGCCGCTACCTGCTGGCCGCGTCCTTCGGCAACGTGCACGGCGTCTACAAGCCGGGCAACGTCGTGCTCCGCCCCGAGCTGCTGAAGGAGCTGAACGACGGCGTCGCCGCCAAGTTCGGCAAGCAGTCCCCGTTCGACTTCGTCTTCCACGGCGGCTCCGGCTCCACCGAGCAGGAGATCGCCACCGCGCTGGAGAACGGCGTCGTGAAGATGAACCTCGACACGGACACCCAGTACGCCTTCACCCGTCCCGTCGCGGGCCACATGTTCGCCAACTACGACGGCGTCCTGAAGGTCGACGGCGAGGTCGGCAACAAGAAGGCCTACGACCCGCGCACCTGGGGCAAGCTGGCCGAGGCGTCGATGGCCGCCCGTGTCGTCGAGGCGACGCAGAACCTGCGCTCGGCGGGCAACAAGATCAAGTAAGCGGCACCTCTCGGTGGGCCCGGCGGCTGTCTACGGCGCCGGGCCCGCTGTATACCTGAGGACATGCCCGATGTCCGGCTGGCCTCGCCCCGGGGCCGGTGGATCCTGCTCACCACGGTCCTCGGCTCCAGCATGGCCCTGCTGGACTCGACCGTCGTCAACGTCGCGCTGCCGCGCATCGGCCGCGACCTCGGTGCGAGCCTCGCCGCACTCCAGTGGACGGTCAACGCGTACATGGTCACGCTGGCCGGCCTGATCCTGCTGGGCGGCTCGCTCGGCGACCACTACGGGCGCCGGAAGATCTTCGTGCTGGGCGTGGTCTGGTTCGCCGCCGCATCCCTGCTGTGCGGCCTGGCGCCGAACTCCGCCGTGCTGATCGTCTCGCGGGCCCTGCAGGGCATCGGCGGGGCACTCCTCACGCCCGGCTCCCTGGCGCTGATCCAGGCCTCCTTCCACCCCGACGACCGCAGCCGGGCGGTCGGGCTGTGGTCGGGCTTCGGCGGCATCGGCGCGGCCATCGGCCCGTTCCTGGGCGGCTGGCTGGTCACCGGCCCCGGCTGGCGCTGGGTGTTCCTGCTCAACGTCCCGCTGGCCCTGCTGTGCGTACCGGTCGCCCTCCGGCACGTCCCCGAGTCCCGGGACAGCGCCGAGCACGGCCGCTTCGACGTCCTCGGCGCGGTGCTGGGCGCCCTGGCCCTGGCCCTGCTGACGTACGCGCTGATCGAGGCGCGGGCGGGCTCGGCGGTGGTGGCGGTGAGCGCGGCGGCCGGGATGGCCGCGGCGGTGGCCTTCGGGTACGTCGAACGGCACCGCCCGGACCCGATGCTCCCGCCGGACATGTTCGCCTCGCGCCAGTTCACGGCGGTCAACCTGGTCACCCTGTGCGTGTACGCCGCGTTCGGCGGGTTCTTCTTCCTGACGGCGCTCCAGCTCCAGGTGGTGGCGGGCTACTCCCCGCTCGCGGCCGGTACGGCGATGCTCCCGACGACGGCCTTGATGCTGCTCTTCTCGGCCCGCTCCGGCGCCCTCGCCGACCACACGGGCCCCCGGCTGCCCCTGACGGTCGGTCCGCTCCTGTGCGCGGCGGCGATGCTGCTGATGCTGCGGGTGGGGCCGCACGCCGACTACCTGACGGACGTCCTGCCCGCCCTGCTGGTGATGGGCGCCGGCATGGTCACCCTGGTGGCCCCCCTGACGGCGACGGTCCTCGCCTCGGTGGACACCGCCCGCGCGGGCCTGGCCAGCGGCATCAACAACGCGGCGGCGCGGGCCGCCGGCCTGATCGCGGTGGCGGCGCTGCCGCTGCTGACGGGGATGGGCCCGGAGGCGTACCGGCTGCCGTCGGCGTTCGACGCGGCGTTCCGGCGCGCCATGCCGATCTGCGCGGGCACGCTGCTCGTCGGCTCGGCGTTGGCTTTCGCGCTGGTCCGCCGACCGGGTCCGGGGTGTGCGCGACCGGAATGCCGGACCTATGGGAGTGTGACGGTGCCGCCGCTGGAGGGGGAGCGGTGACCGGGCCCGGTCTTCCGGGTGCGGGTCGAGGTGGGTCGCTCGCGCAGTTCACCGCGCCCCTTCAGTGCGCCACGGCGCCGCCCGGTGAGCCACAGCCACACCGGACTCCATGACGATTCACGAGAACCTCCTCGGCGGCCCGCCGACGCACCTCCCCGACGAGGCGTTCGAGCGCGGCGCGGTCGTGGAGTCGTACGCCTACGCCCGTACGGGCTGCCACCGGGGCCTGGACGCCCTGCGCCGGGGCGGCTGGAAGGGGCACGGCCCGGTGCCCTGGGAGAAGGGCGCCACATGTAATCGTGCATCCCGTGCCGCCGTCTCCTGTTGAGGGACGGCGGCACAGTCCTTTCTGCCGTGGTGACTACCGCTTCAGCTCGGCGTACGCCTCGGCGCTGCTGTCCTTGAGGAACTGCCAGCAACGCTCCGTCTCGTCCTTCTCGTCGATCTCGCCGGCGGCGCGGGCGAGGGCGGCGAGGCAGCGCAGGAACCCGCGATTGGCCCGGTGGTCCCAAGGGATGGGGCCATGCCCCTTCCAGCCCGCCCGACGCAACGCGTCCAGGCCGCGGTGGTAGCCGGTACGCGCGTACGCGTACGACTCGACCACTCGCCCCGCCTCGAAGGCGTCGTCCGCGAGCATGGCCCAGGCGAGCGAGAACGTGGGGTACTTCGCCGCGACCTCGGTCGGCGGCTGGGACTCCTCGCCCAGCAGGCGGTACGCCTCTTCGTTCTCCGGCAGGTACGTCGGCTCCGGGCCGCCGAGCAGGTTCTTGTGCGTCGTCATGGCAGCAGTCTGCCACCTGTGGCCGGGGCTTCGGGATGCTCCTGAGGGAAAACGACCGTGGGCCATGGCGATGTGAGAACGGCGGTTGATGTCATCGATCGCGATGTGCGACGATCCGGCGCATGGCGGCACGGCGGGGGTCCTCCGGGACCATTCAGGTGGGCATCTACACCCGGATCGGCAAGGACGACGAGGCGGAGGGGCTCGGCGTCGCACGGCAGGAGGAGGACTGCCGACTGCACTGTGCCGCCCGGGGGTGGGAGGTCGCCGAGGTCTACGAGGACAACGACCTCTCCGCGTACAAGCGCAGGACGGTACGCCCCGAGTTCCGGCAGATGCTGGAAGACTTGAAGACCGGGCGGATCGACGGGGTGGTCGCCTGGGACATCGACCGTTTCACGCGCCGGCCGCGCGAACTGGAGGCGTGGATCGACGAGTACGAAGAGGCCGAGCGCCGAGACCGTCGGCTCGTCTTCGACTCCGTGTCGGCGTCGGACATCGACCTGTCCACGGAGAACGGCCGGTTCATCGCGAGGATCAAGGTCACCATCGCCGACAAGTCCTCGGCGGACACCTCACGGCGTACGAAGCGCACGCACCTGGAACTGGCGGCGCAGGGCAAGCTCCCCGGCGGCCGGGCACCGTACGGATGGAACCGCGAGGACCGCAGGACGCTGGCGCCGGAGGAGGCCGAGCACCTCCGCAAGGCGGTGAAGGACTTCCTGGGCGGCATCCGTTGGGCGTCGATCGCGCGCGACTGGCGGGACAAGGGGGTCAGATCGCACAGCGGGGGCTTCTTCGACGACTCCAAGATCAAGCGGATGCTGATGAACCCGCGCATCTGCGGCTACCGGATGCATCAGGGCGAGTTGTTCCTGGACGAGGGCGGTGAGCCCGTCGTCGGAGACTGGGAGCCGATCATCACCCCGGAGGAGTGGTATCTGCTCACGGAGAAGGTCCGGCGGGAGTCGGAGGGGCGGGACGTACGGGACAACGCCACCAAGTACCTGCTCTCCGGCATAGCCCGGTGCGGGCGGTGCGGTACGAAGATGCGGGCCTTCCCGTCGTACCGGAAGTCGAAGACGTCCTCGCAGTTCACGTACGCGTGCCCCGGCAAGAGCGACGGAGGATGCGCGGGAGTGGCCAGGGCCGGCGAACCCGTCGACCGCCTCATCAGGAACGCCGTGTTCCTCCGCTCGGACAAGGCACTGGCGAACGTCCGCGAGCGCGCGCCGAAATGGACCAAGGAGGAGCAACTGGCCTCCCTGGAACGGGATATGGCCGAGTTCAAGCAAGCGTGGCAGGAGAAGCGCATGTCGGCCGCTCGCTACATCGCGCTCACCGAGGACCTGGAGAAGCAGATCGCGGAACTGCACCGGGAACGGGCCCTGCACCGCGCCGAGGTGGCGACCTTCGTGGCCGGCCCCATCGACATACGCGGCAGGTGGGAGAAACTGACGATCGAGCAGCAGCGGGCCGCCGTCCTCAAGGTCTTCCGCGCGGTCATCGTCAAGCCCGCGTCCAACGGGCCGATCTTCGATCCGGCGGACATCGAGCCGGTGCTCAGGTGACAAGGGGAAGCCGGGGCCCCGTCGTGGTCGGGGACCCGGCTTCGTTCGTTCACGACCGGCGGTCCATGCCTCGTCCCAGCGCCGCCCGGTGCAGGCCGGCGGCGGGACGAACACCCGGTAGGCGCCTGACGCGTTGGCCAACGCGTCGACCAGGCGGCGCCGGTGCTTCTGGACGATCTGCGGCTCGAAGCGGTCGCGCGGTCGCGGGGGCACCTTCACCTCCGGAGCGCCCTTGCAGTACCGGCGGTGAGGCGGACCCCGACCGAGCAGGGTGCCGTTGTGGGCGCGGCGGTGTCTGCCGGGCCCAGCAGGGTCACGGCGATACGGCCGGCGTGCTCGCCCGCGATGATCAGCTCCACGTAGTCACCGTGACCGGTGCGGTCGCCGATGGTGATGCGCAACGAGACGGTTCCGTCCACTTCTGTCGACGCCGTCACCGTTCCGTCCACCACCCCCGGGATCATCGAGGGCGTCGTCATGCCGTGGCCTCCTCGGACGGGGACGCGGCGCCGGATGCCTGGGCGGCGCGGCGCCGGAACACGGCGGCCCGAAGGCGGCCGCCGTACCGGCCGACCAACAGCCCGGCGATGATCAGCAGACCCGACAGCACCTTGAGCGCGGGCAGCTGTTCACCGAAGACCAGCACCGAGCCGGTGATGGCGAAGAGGGGTACGAGCAGGGACAGAGGGGCGACGGTGGACACCGGGTACTGCTTCGGCAGCCAGTTCCAGACGGCGTACGCGAACAGCGTGTTGGGATGTGCCTGGAAGAGGATCGAGGCCACGGCGGTGAGGTCCGGCCCGGAGCCGAGGCGCTCGAAGCCGGAGACGCCGCCCACCGCGAGGTCCAGCAGGAACAGCGGTATCGGCGAGAACAGGCAGGACCACACCGGGAACGCGGCGACCCGGTCGGGGGCCGCCTTCTTCAGCAGGACGTTGGCCGTGCTCCAGGAGAACGCGCCGAGGACGACCAGGGCGAGGCCCGCGGCGGTGACGCTGCCGTCGGTGAGGAACGCGGTGCAGGCGAGGCCGCCGGGGGCGATGACGGTGCCGGCGATCCGGTGACGGGCGAGCTTCTCCCGGAAGACGACAGCGCCGAGGAGGATCGTCAGGAACGCACTGAGCTGCAGCACCAGCGAGGCGATGCCCGCGGACACGCCCGCCTTCACCGCGAGGTTGACCACGCCCCACAGGCCGACGCCGAAGACCAACCACGTGATGACCACGCGTGGGGTGGCCGAGGAGGCGTGGCGGAGCCACGTCACCCGCACCGGGGTGGAGCGGCTGACCGGAATCGACGTGATCCGCAGCGTCCTGGAACGGCTCACACTGACCGCGGGCGTCGAGATCGCCTCCGCTCACCCTTCGCCGCCCGCCAGCCGGTGATCGAGGAGGGCCGGGGACGCACCACGGAGGCCGAGCGTGGCCTCCGGCTACGCAACCCGCACTCCGTGCTGTCCCACCCCTCCATGCGGCAGCACATGGGCACGGCGCCCGGAGCGGGCGTGCAGTTCCGCACCACCGGCCACATACCGGACCGGATCATCCTCTTCGACGCGGACACGGCCGTCGTGGCCGATCCCGGCCGGCCCCCGAACCGGGGCGCGCTGGTCGTGCGGGACCGCTCGCTCGTCCGCTTCCCGTACCGCTCCTGGGAGAGCATGCGGGAGGACGGGCGGCCCTTCACGGCATCCGACGGGGACCCCTCGGCCGCCCCCAAGGACGACGTGCGCAGGGAGGTGCTGCGCATGCTGGAGTCCGGCATGAAGGACGAGACGGCCGCCCGCCGGCTTTCCATGTCCACCACCACCTACCGCTGCCATGTCTCAGAGCTCCTGGCCGAACCGGGCGCCCAGAGCCGCTTCCAGGCGGGCAGCTACGCCCGGCGGGCCGGCTGGCTGGACGACTGACGACAGCCTGCGGCCCGGCCGACCAACGACGCCTCCCTTCGGTCCGCACCAGCTCGGAATCCAGCACCACTGACCTCCTGACCAGCAACCCCTCGGGACCGAGCCACAAAGGCCCCGCTCAGAACGGAGACTCGTATCGGACTGGCTGGCAGTTCGTTCCGACAGCGGCTCGCCGCCCGTGAAGGCGGTGAGAGACACCAAAGCCCCTCGGTCGCCGGTGTGACGAGTGAGATCACCACGCCAACCACGAGAGGCTCTGTCACCTCACCCGCCTGGCGCAGTGAGGCGGCGTTGCCCACGGCACCGACGGTCTGCGACGAGTCATACCGCTTTCGCAGCGAGCTGGTCCGCGAACCAGAGACGAACCCTCGTACCGAGGTCGGGCAGGCCGGCGCGGCTCTGAACGGCATGCTCGACCACGTCCACGCCGCCCTGCACGCACGCCAGCAGCGCGAGACGCGGGCACGGACGGTGTCGCACATGCCGTCATGAGGTAGATCGCCCGGCGCCGTGAATGTGCTCTGACCTCGTGGTTCCGGACACCTGAGCAGTGCCCGAAACCACCCGTCACGCCATGGCCAGGACCTTTAATCGATTCGTTGCACCCATTCCAGGTCCCGCTCCCGCAGCTGTGCCGCGAGGCTGCCAAGCCACTCCTGCCCGGTCATACCGGCCATCCCCTCCCGGACTTTCGGGTACATCTTCCGCTCGACCCTGGGCCGACCTCCCGGACGGGGCCGGTGTGGCCCGTCCCGCAACGGACGGGCCTTGCCGTACAGGAGCCGATTACAGAGGATGCGGGTGGGGACCGGGGCCCCCGTGCCGGAATCGGCAGGGGCGGACCGCTACCCGGAGTACAACAGGAGACAGCGATGTCCCAACAGGCTCGCCCCCACGAGGCCGCTGAGCCCGAGACCCCGCATCTCGATTTCCAGGGCACCACGCCGTACGAGGACTACGTCCGCGCGGATGTCCTCACGCACCTGCAGCACACCCTCTCCGACGATCCCGGAGAGATGGTCTTCCTGGTCACGACCCAGGTCATGGAGCTGTGGTTCACGGTGATCGTGCACGAGTGGGAGACCGCCGCCAAGGCCCTGCGCGCGGACGACGTCCCGACCGCGATCGCCGCCCTGAAGCGTTCCGTGCGGGAACTGGCGGCCCTGAACGCCTCCTGGACCCCGCTCGCCCAGCTCACCCCCGCCCAGTTCAACTCCTACCGCTCCGCCCTCGGCGAGGGCTCCGGCTTCCAGTCGGCGATGTACCGGCGCATGGAGTTCCTGCTCGGCGAGAAGTCCGCGTCCATGCTCGTACCGCACCGCGGCGCCTCGCGCGCCCACGCGGAGCTGGAGAAGGCGCTGCACGAGCCGAGCCTGTACGACGAGGTGCTGCGCCTGCTGGCCCGGCACGGCCACCCCGTCCCGGCCACGGTCCTGCACCGGGACGTCTCCCAGCGCTACGAGCCCTCCGACCAGGTCGAAAAGGTCTGGGCGGCGGTCTACTCCGGCGATCCGGACACCGAACTCGCGCGTCTGGGCGAGGCGTTGACCGACGTGGCCGAACTGGTGTGGCGCTGGCGCAACGACCACCTGGTCGCCACCCGCCGCGCGATGGGCGCCAAGCCCGGCACGGGCGGCTCGGCCGGCGTGGCCTGGCTGGAGAAGCGCGCCCGCAAGAACGTGTTCCCGGAGCTGTGGACGGCGAGGTCCCATGTCTGAGCTTGCGCTGCAGGCGGAGACGCTGGACGCGGCGGACGAGCTGGCGCCGCTGCGGGACCGCTTCGTCCTCGACGCCGTGTCCGATCACGCGGCTGACGCCGCGGGCGTGTACCTGGACGGGAACTCGCTCGGCGCGCTCCCGGCCCACGTCCCCGACCGGGTGGCGGACGTCGTGCGCCGGCAGTGGGGCGAGCTGCGCATCCGCTCCTGGGACGAGAGCGGCTGGTGGACCGCGCCCGAGCGGATCGGCGACCGGATCGCCCCGCTGGTCGGCGCGGACGCCGGGCAGATCGTCGTGGGCGACTCCACAAGTGTCAACGTCTTCAAGGCACTTGTGGCGGCGGCACGGATGGCGGACGAGGCGGGCGGGGGCCGGAGCGAGATCCTCGTCGACGCGACGACGTTCCCCACGGACGGCTACATCGCCGAGTCGGCGGCCCGCCTGACCGGCCGCACCCTGCGCCCGGTGACCCCGGCGGAGGTGCCGGGGGCGTTGAGCACCCGTACGGCGGCGGTCCTGCTGAACCACGTCGACTACCGCACGGGCCGCCTGCACGACCTGCCCGGTCTGACGGCCGCGATCCACGCCGTGGGCGCCCTCGCCGTCTGGGACCTGTGCCACAGCGCGGGCGCGCTGCCGGTGGGGCTGGACGAGCACGGGGTCGACCTGGCGGTCGGCTGCACGTACAAGTACCTGAACGGCGGCCCGGGTTCACCGGCGTACCTCTACGTCCGCCGGGAGCTCCAGCCCCGCTTCGACTCCCCGCTGCCCGGCTGGAACTCCCACGCCGAACCCTTCGGCATGAGCCCGTCCTACACACCGGCACCGGGCGCGCTGCGCGGCCGGGTGGGCACCCCGGACATCCTCTCCATGCTCGCCCTGGAGGCGGCCTTGGAGGTCTGGGACGGCGTCTCCGTCCCCGCGGTCCGCGCGAAGTCCCTCGCCCTGACGGACTTCTTCCTGCGCTGCGTGCGGGCGTACACGGAGCCGGGCCGCGTCGAGTCCGTGACGCCCGAGCGCCACGAGGAGCGCGGCAGCCAGGTCGCACTGCGCTGCGCGGACGCAGGCGAGGTGATGAAACGCCTGATCAGCAGGGGTGTCGTGGGCGACTTCCGGCACCCTGACGTGCTCCGCTTCGGCTTCACCCCGCTGTACGTCGGGTTCGCCGACGCGGAGCGGGCGGCGCGGATCCTGGGGGAGGAGCTGGCGTAGGCGACGGCCCCGGGAAAGGGGTCCGGGGGAGGGGTCCGGTCCAGCCGGTCCCTCCCCCTGGGGGCCGTGGGGCACCGTGCGGACCGCTCCGCCCTCACCCTGCGTGACAACCCCATGTCCGCGCACGTCACCGGCCTGATACCGTCCCCGCCAACGGTGGACGCGGAGTTCCCCCCGCTGGTCCGCCACACGCCAAAAACGTTCCATCGCTGAGAGGTTGGAGCATGCCGGACGACGCAGCAGCAGCCCGCGCCGCCGCCGAAGAGGAGTCGGCCTTCTCGCACCCCCCGGTCGACCCCGACATCAGCTCCGCGTACGGCGACCACCCCGACCAGGTGATCGACTTCTACGCCCCCCGGTCCACCGCCCCGGACTCCCCGGCCCCGCTGGTGGTGGTCCTGCACGGCGGCGCCTGGCGGGCCCGCTACGACCGCCGGCACATCACCCCCTTCGCGGACTACCTGGCCCGTCGGGGTTTCGCGGTGGCGAACGTCGAGTACCGCCGGGGCGGGGAGCCTCCCCTGATCCCGGGGCAGGGCACGGGGGCGGACGGTGGCGCCGGGGGCGGCGCCACCCCTTCGGCGGGCCGCTGGCCGGAGACGTTCGACGACGTGGCGGCGGCCCTGGACGCCCTGCCGGACCTCGTCCGCACGGCGCTGCCGCAGGCCGACCCGCGCCGCACGGTGCTGACGGGCCACTCGGCCGGCGGCCACCTGGCGCTGTGGGCGGCGGCCCGGCACGTCCTGCCCGCGGACGCCCCGTGGCGCACCGCGGGCCCGGCCCTGCTCCGCGGCGTCGTCGCCCTCGCCCCGATCGCGGACTTCGAGGTGGCGGAGAAGCTGGACGTCTGCGGCAACGCGAGCCTGCAACTCCTCGGCGGTCACGAGGTGTTCGCTACGCGGCGCCCGTACGCCGACCCCGTGCTCCTCCTCCCGACGGGCATCGCGACGACGCTCGTCCAGGGGCGTACGGACCTGGTGGTGCCGCAGGCGGTGGCCGAGTCGTACGCGGACGCCGCGGCGAAGGCGGGCGAGGTGGCGGGCCTGACCCTGCTGGAGGACGTGGGCCACTTCCCGCTGATCGACCCGGCGGCGGACGCGTGCGCGGTGGTGGCGGAGGAGATCGCCCAACTGGCCTGGTGATGCGGGTGGTCGGGCCCCGGACGACAGCCGGGGCCGCCCCTTGGGGGCCGCCCCGGTCATACCCGTAATACCTGAGAGCTACCCCGAAGGACCGCTCTCAGGCGGGACGCCGACGACAGCACCCGATCCATAACTTCCTTGTCAGAAAGGCCCGATGGCCGGGCTTTCTGAAAGGAAGCCGACCATGGGGCAGCATCCCCCGCACACCCCCGACCCCTGTCTCTCCTCCCACCCGCAGCCGCCGATGGCGAGTGCGCCCCACGAGGGGCGTCCGCACCCGGCGACGAAGCGGTCACCGGGGGGGCGGGTGGGAAGCACGGCGCCGACGGCGAAGCCGCGGCGCGGGCTGTTCCCGCCGAGGCGTCGCAGACACTGGCGTCGCGCGTTCCTCGCCGCCCTCCTCACCACGGCCATCGCCGCCCCCCTCTCCGCCGCGACCACCCACCCCCGGATCCCGGCCCCCCGCCCCTCCGCCCTGCCCCCACTCACGGCGAGCACCCTTCAGAAGACCTACGAGGCCAACCGGGCCGACGCCACCGCGGCGGCCGCCATGGCGGCGGCGCACGGCGACACCGACCGCGCCGCCGCCGACCGCACCCTCGCCTCCCGCAACCTCCTCTCCTTCGACGGCCGAGGCGCGGGCCGGGCCGCCGAGGTCCTCGGCGACCTCCCCCGCGCCGACCACATCGCCGTCCTGGTCCCCGGCTCGGACACCTCCCTCGACACCTACGCCCGCTTCCACAAGACCGCCGCGGCGCTGTACGCGGACCTCACCCACCGCGCCCCCCACGGCACCCGCGTCGCCGTCGTCGCCTGGCTCGGCTACGAGACCCCGGCCACGGTCAGCACCACCGTCACCACGACCACCCGAGCCGGCGAAGCCGCCCCCCACCTGCGCACCTTCGTACGCGACCTGCGCGCGGCGACCGAGCCGCACGCCCACCTCTCCCTGCTCTGCCACTCCTACGGCTCGGTCGTCTGCGGCCGGGCCGCCCCCGGCCTGGACGCCGACGACATCGCCCTGGTCGGCAGCCCCGGCACCGGAGCGGGCTCCGCCGCCGCCCTGCACACCCGCGCCCGCGTCTGGGCGGCCCGGGGCGGCGACGACTGGATCGCGCACGTCCCGCACACCAGCGTCCACCTGTTCGGCACCGCCGTCGGCTTCGCCACCGACCCCGTCTCCCGCGCCTTCGGCGCCCGGGTCTTCGACGCCGGCGACGCCCAGCACAGCGGCTACTTCACCCCGGGCTCGGCCTCCCTCGCCAACCTGGCCCGGATCACCCTCGGCGAGACCTCGGAGGTGACCCGTGCCTGAGCCAGCCGTACTCCACCCCGTTCACGACCCCGTCCGCCCCTCGCGACGCCGCCTGCTTCGCCCTCCGCACGTCCCGCACCCCGTCCGCGCTCTTCGCCGCGGCGCCCGCCAGGTCGACTCCGCCACTCCGGCCGACCGTGACCGTGCGGTCGACGCCCTGCGGGCCTTCGCGATCCTCGGCGTCGTCCTGGGCCACTGGCTGGTGACCGCGCTGGTGGCCAGGGACGGCGGCCTGCACACCACCAGCCCGCTCCAGCACATGCCGTGGCTGGCCGCGGTCTCCTGGCTGTTCCAGACCCTGGCCGTGTTCTTCCTGGTCGGCGGCCATGTGGCCACGCGCAGCCTCGCCTCGTCCCGGGCCCGGGGCGAGAGTTACGGCGCCTGGCTGCGTGCCCGACTGACGCGCCTGCTGCGCCCGGTGGCCGCGCTGCTGTGCCTGTGGGCGGTGGCCGCCACGGCCCTCCTCCTCACCGGCACCCCGCCGGCCACGATCGAGACCCTGGTCAAACTGGCCCTGTCCCCGCTGTGGTTCCTGCTGGTCTTGGCCGCCCTGACGGCCGCCACCCCGCTCCTCACCCGCCTCAACCCCCTCTGGCCGCTGGCCGTCGTCCTGCACGTCGACCTGCTCCGCTTCGGCCTGCACCTCGGCCCCGCCTGGCTCGCCTGGCTGAACCTGCCGGCGGGCTGGCTCGTGCCGTACACGCTGGGCGCGGCCTGGACCCGGGGTGAGCTGGACACCCGCCGCGCGGCCTGGGTCCTGCTCCTCGGCGGTACGACGGCGACGGCGTTGCTCGTCGGCTTCGCCGGCTACCCGGCGTCGATGGTCGGCGTCCCCGGCGCGAGGATCTCCAACCTCGACCCGCCGACACTCGCGGCCGTCGCCTTCGGTCTCGCCCAGTGCGGCCTGGCCCTGCTCCTGCGCGACCGGCTGCGCCGCGCGATGACGCGCCCGCTGCTCTGGTCGGCAACAGCCCTCGTCAACCTCTCGGCGATGACGGTCTACCTGTGGCACCAGACGGCCATGATGGCCACGACCGCGACGGGTCTGACCGCGGGCCGCCTGCCCGGTCTGCACACCGCACCGGACTCGCCGGACTGGGTGATGTACCGCCTGGCCTGGCTCCCCGTCTTCGCTCTGGTCCTGGCCCTGTGCTGGACGGCCTTCCGCCACCACGAACAGGGCCCGCGCCGCCCCCGGGACCGCACGTCGCACGTGGTCCGCCGCCACCTGCCCCCGGCAAAGACCCCGCGCAATGCCTAATGTTGACCTCGTGAAGCCCGCGGCCGCCGACGACGAGAACGACCGACAGCGCCGCCCCACACCCGAACCCGTCACGCCCACCCCGACCCGGCGCCGCCTGCGCACCTGGCTGGGCGAGAACCCCTCTTCCCAGTCACCCCCCTTCGCCCGGCACCGCTGGCTCCGCTTCCTCATCTACCTGTTCATCGCGTACGCCGCGCTGGGGATCGGCCTGGGCGGCGGGGACCAGCTGGCGAACGAGTACGGGCTGACGGCCGTCGCCGGCTGGCTCCTCGGCCTCGTCCAGGGGGCCGTCGTCGTTGTGGCCATCTGGCGCCCCGTGCCCGCCTGGGCCGCGTCCCTGGCCGCCGCGGTGCTCACCGCCCTCCTCGCCCGTCCCCATCTCGCGACGGACGCGACCGCCAACTCCGGCTGGCCCTGGACGACGCCCGCCCTGCTGGCCCAGATGGTCGTGCTGGCCCTCCTCGCCCTGCGCACCCGCCTGCGCGGCACGCTCGCCGCGCTCGGCATCACCGTCGTGATGACGTGGGTGCTGGAGGCCCCGATCGGTGCCCGGAGATACTCCCCGACCGGTGTCGTGGCCGTCGCCCTCTTCGCCGTCGCGGTCCTGATCGGCACCGCCCTGCGCAGCCGCAGCGAGGCCCGGGCGGAGCTGGCCCAGCAGACGACGATCACCGCGGAGGAGCGGGCCCGCCGCGCCCTGCTGGAGGAGCGCAGCCGTATCGCGCGTGAGCTGCACGACGTGGTCGCCCACCACATGTCGGTGATCTCGATCCAGGCCCAGGTCGCCCCCCACCTGGTCGAGAACCCCTCCGAGGAGCTGAAGGAGAACCTGGCGGGCATCCGCAGCAACGCCCTGGAGGCGCTGACCGAGCTGCGCCGTGTGCTCGGTGTCCTGCGGTCGGCGGGCCCGGACGACCCGGAGGCCCTGGACGACACCTACCGGCTGTCCGCCCCCGGCACCGGCCCGGCCCCCGACGCCCCGCAGCCGAACCTCGCCCGGCTGGACGCGCTGATCGAGAACACCCGGGCGGCCGGTCTGGAGGTCGTCATGAAGACGGAGGGCGAGCCGCGCGGCTATCCGCCCGGCGTGGAGCTGTCGGCGTACCGGATCGTCCAGGAGGCCCTGAGCAACGTCCTGCGGCACGCCCCGGGCGCGTCGGCCGCCGTGGAGGTCCTCCACTACCCGCACGGGATATGCCTGGACGTCACCAACTCCCGCCCCACCCGCCCGGCCCCGCCCTCACCCGGCAGCGGCCACGGTCTGCTCGGAATGCGGGAGCGGGCGGCCATGCTGGGCGGACACGTCGTCGCGACGGGCGACCGGCACGGCGGCTTCCGCGTGACGGCGTTCCTGCCGCGCGAGGGCACCCCGCAGCCGGCGAACCCGGCCCGCCCCTCCGCGTCCGGCCCCGACCTCGACCCGCACAGTCCCGAGCCCCCGACAGGAGAGCAGTCCCCATGACGAGCGGTGCCGGCACCATCCGTGTACTCATCGCCGACGACCAGGAGATGGTCCGGCAGGGTTTCACCGTGCTGCTCAACACCCAGCCCGACATCGAGGTGATCGGGCAGGCGGTGGACGGGCTGGACGCGATCGCCCGTACCGCCGAACTGGCCCCGGACGTCGTGCTGATGGACATCCGGATGCCGGAGATGGGCGGCCTTGAGGCGACCCAGCGGATCACCGTCGAGCACCCTGCGGTCAAGGTGCTGGTGCTGACCACGTTCGACCTGGACGAGTACGTGTACGAGGCGCTGCGGGCCGGCGCCTCCGGCTTTCTGCTCAAGGACGCCTCGGCGGACAAGCTGGCCGAGGCGGTGCGGGTGGTGGCCGCGGGCGACGCCCTGCTCGCGCCCGGCATCACCCGCCGGCTCATCGCGGAGTTCTCCCGCATGGACGGCAGGAACCGGGCCCCGCTCAAGCAGCGCGTCGGCGATCTGACGGAACGGGAGACGGAGGTGCTGGCGCTGATCGCCCAGGGTCTGTCGAACGCGGAGATCGCCGAGCGGCTGGTCGTGGCCGAGCAGACCGTGAAGACGCACGTCGGCCGGATCCTGGTGAAGCTGGGCCTGCGCGACCGCACGCAGGCGGCGGTCTTCGCCTTCGAGTCGGGCCTGGTCCGCCCGGGAGGGGCGACCCGTAGTACCTGAGAGGGACCCCGCAGGACCCCTCTCCAAGGGGACGACCGCGACCATGGCCTCGGCCTACCGTTCTGTACGTGACCGAGACGACGCACACGCAGACGACACCGCCGGGCCGGGCCGGCCGGCGGCGCAGCCCCGAGATGCGGCTGGCCGCGGACGCCCTGCGCGGTCTGCGGCAGGAACTGTTCCAGGACGCCTTCAGGTACGAGCCGCTGCCCCGGCCGGGCGAGGCGGGCCCGCTCACCCGGCGCCTGCCGGGCCGGATGCGGGAGTACGGCGCCTGGTCCCGGCACCTGCTGGTGGCCTTCGGCGGTGCGGTGGCCCTGTTCGTCGCCATGGCGGACGAGGAAGCGCCGTTGCTCGCCCTGCTGTGCGGGCTCTGCGCGCTGGTGCCGGTGCTGCTGACCCTGGTGCGTCCGGTGGGGGCGTTCTGGGCGTCCCTCGCGGGCACCGTCGTCATGTCCGTGATCGGCAGGGGAGAGGGCAGCTGGCCGTGGGCACCGGCCAGTTTCCTCTCCCACCTGCTGGTGCTGACGGTCGTCGCGCTGCGCACCCGCCCGCGCACGGCGGCCTGGATGTGGGCGCTGACCGCGGTGTTCGGCGTCTTCTGCGACATGGTCCTCGGCGGGGACGGGTACGGCACGGACACCGCCCCGATGCTGTTCCTGTCGGCGCTGCTCCTGCTGATCGTCACGGTCCGGCACATACGCAGGGAGGCCCAGCAGGAGATGACCGCGCAGCAGACCGTGACGGCGCACGAACGCTCGCGCCGCACGCTGCTGGAGGAGCGCACGACCATCGCCCGCGAGCTGCACGACGTGGTCGCCCATCACATGTCGGTGGTCGCGATCCAGGCGGAGGCGGCGCCGTACCGGGTGGAGAATCCGCCGCCGGAGCTGGAGAAGGCGTTCGCCACCATCCGGGAGAACGCGGTCGCGGCCCTGACCGAGCTGCGCCGGGTCCTGGGCGTCGTCCGCGCGGAGGACTACGAGGCGCCGGAGGCCCCGCAGCCCACGCTCGCGGACCTGGACGGGCTGCTGGCCAATGTGCGGGAGGCCGGCCTGGTGGTGGACAAGGCGGTGACGGGCGCGGTCCGCGAACTCCCGCAGGGCGTGGAGCTGTCGGCGTACCGAATCGTCCAGGAGGCGCTGAGCAACACCCTGCGGCACGCCCCCGGAGCGGACGCCCGGGTGGAAATAGGCTACGTTCTCGGTGGCCTGGGCCTGCGCATCGTCAACGCCCCGCCGCCGGCCACCCACCTGATAAATCCCGCCCGCCACCCGGCCACCACCCCTGAACGAGGGCTTCGCCCGCACCCTTCGATCGGTGCCGGGCACGGGGTGACGGGCATGCGGGAGCGGGTCTCGATGCTGAGCGGCGAGATGACGGCGGGCCCGACGGACGACGGGGGTTACGAGGTGACGGTGTTCCTGCCGGTGCCGGCCGCCGCGAGCGAAGGGGACGCATGACCATCCGCGTACTGATCGCGGACGACCAGATGATGGTCCGCGAGGGCTTCTCGGTCCTGCTGAACGCGATGCCGGACATCGAGGTCGTCGGCGAGGCCGTCAACGGGAGGGAGGCGGTGGACCGGGTTGGCGAGCTGGCCCCGGACGTCGTGCTGATGGACATCCGGATGCCGGAGCTGAACGGCATCGAGGCGACCCGGGAGATCGTCGCGGCGGACGCGGCGGCGAAGGTGCTGGTCCTGACGACGTTCGACCTGGACGAGTACGTGTACCAAGCCCTGCGCGCCGGCGCCTCGGGCTTCCTCCTGAAGGACGCCTCGGCCCGGCAACTGGCCGACGGTGTCCGGGTGGTGGCCGCCGGCGAGGCTCTGCTCGCTCCCTCGGTCACCAGACGTCTGATCACGGAGTTCTCCCGCCTCTCGGAACCTCCGCGCCTGATCCCGGCGGCCCAGGCGGCCTATGGCGAGCTGACCGAACGCGAGACGGAGGTCCTGATCCTGATCGCCCAGGGCCTGTCGAACGCCGAGATCGCCGAGCGCCTGGTGGTGGCGGAGTCGACGATCAAGACCCATGTGAGCCGCATCCTGGTGAAACTGGGCCTGAGAGACCGCACCCAGGCAGCGGTCTTCGCGTACGAGGCACGTTTGGTCACGCCGGCTTGACGCGGCGTCACGTTGCTCATGAACAGGCCTTCCATCGCCTAATGTTCGAGCATGAGCATCTGAAGCTGCGCAAGTGCGAAGGTTTTTGCGACAACGGGGAGGCGCACGGGGGATGGGCTACGTTCTGCCCGGATGGGCCGATGAGCTCCTGGACTTCATCGGAATCAACTGGCCGAATGTCGACGAGGACGACTACCGCCACATGGCGGACGCCATGCGGGACTTCGCCGACAAGTTCGAGGGACACGGTGGCGAGGCGCATGCGGCGGTGTCTCGCATCCTGGCGTCGTCGCAGGGCTGGGCCGTCGACGCGATGGAGAAGCACTGGTCCCATGTCAAGGCCGGACATCTGGAGAAGATCCCGGAGATAGCCCGCCTGTTCGCCGACGCGTGCGACGTGGTCGCGGACATCATCTTCGGGATGAAGACCAAGGCCGAAATCGAACTCGGCGCGATGGCCGCGTCGTTGGGTATCTCGGCGGGACTGGCCATTGCCACGGGCGGGCTGTCGGCGCTGATCGGGGCCGCCGAGACCGCGGCGATGCGCGAGGCGGTCAAGCGGATCGTCGACGAGGCCGTCGGCCGGATCGTGGACGAGCTGATGGCCCGGGTGACGCAGCCGGTCACCGGGAAGCTGGAGGCGATGGTCGAGGACGCGGTCTTCGATCTGGTGGAGGGTGCCTTCAAGCTGCCCCCGGTGCCGGACGACGGGAAGTCGGGCGCGCCAGCAGGGTCGGGGGACTCGGGCGGCAAGCACCACGGCGGCATGCAGCTGGCCTCCGCCGGTAGCGGTGACGGCGGTGCGGGAGCCGGGTCGGGCAAGCGGACAGTCATCGATCACGTCGAGTTCGAGGACGGGGCCGGCAAGGTCTCCCTCCACGGCGGTGAACTGCACCTTGCCGGTTCGGGCTCACTGGCGAGGGCGAGGGGTTCGTTCGGCCGGGCCCGTGGCAAGGACGCCTTCACCCAGGCCTTCGACTCCGTCCTCGAAGGCGCCCTGAAGGGTTCCGAGAAGGCGCTCGCTAAGGTCGCCACGCACATCAAGGAGACCGTTCCGGAGCGGGTCAAGGCCACGTCCCGCCTGCACAAGGGCATCGACCTCGATGTCCGCGACCGGATCAACGCCATCACCGGCGGCAAGAAGGGCAGCGACGGCGGATCGCGGCGCAGACTGCCCCAGTCGCTGCGCACGACGCTGGACAGCGCCCGGCAGAAGGCCGTCGCGCTGACGCAGCGCCGCTGCAAGACCGACCCGGTCGACGTCGCGAGCGGCGAGATGGTGCTGTCCCAGACCGACCTCGCCCTTCCAGGTGTCCTCCCCCTGCTGCTGCGCCGCACGCACATATCCGGCTACCACTACGGTCACTGTTTCGGACGGAGCTGGGCCTCCACGCTCGACGAGCGGCTGGAGCTGACGGGCAGCGGCGCGATATGGGCACGCGAGGACGGCTCGCTCCTTCAGTACCCCCGGCTGCCGCGAGAGGCGGGCGAGGAGGTGCTGCCCCGGGAGGGTGAGCGCGTCCCCCTGACGTACGTCGGGCGGTCGGCACTCGGCGACGTCACGTACGCCACGACCGACGTCCGCACCGGTCTGACCCGGCGCTTCAGCGGCAACCCGTACAGCTCCAACAGCCTGTACTGGCTGGGGGACATCGAGGACCGCAACGGCAACGGCATACAGATCGGGCGCGACGAAGAGGGCCTGGCCGCCACGGTCCTGCACGAGGGCGGCTATCGCCTCCGCGTCACCAGGGACACCGGCCTCGGCCGGGTCACGGCGCTCGACCTGGAGACCCCCGAAGGCCGGGTACGGGTGGCCTCATTCGCGTACGACGAGGCCCGCAACCTGGTGGGAGTGTCGGGTGCCCGCGGCGTGCCGCTGCGCTTCACCTACGACGAGGAGGGCCGCGTCACCTCGTGGACGGACCGCAACGGCCACACCTACGGCTATGTGTACGACGCGGCCGGACGGGTCGTGGAGACGATCGGGCCCGACGGCGCGCTCTCCGCACGCTTTGCCTACGACACCGCCGCCCGCGCGACCCGTTTCACCGACTCCACCGGTGCGGTCACCGTCACCCGCTTCAATCAGCTGGGCCAGACGCTCGACGAGACCGACCCGCTCGGCAACACCGTCCGCTTCGAGTGGGACCGCTACGACAACCTGCTGTCCCGCACCGACGAGCTGGGCCACACCTCCCGATTCACCTACGACGACGCGGGCAACCTCCTGAGCGTCCGGTACCCGGACGGGCGGCAGGCGTCGACCACGTACAACGCCCTGCACCTGCCGGAGACCATGACGGGTCCGGACGGCAGCGTGTGGCGGCAGACCTTCGACGAGCACGGCAACCGCACCGCGGTGATCGCGCCGGACGGCACCTCGACCACGTTCACCCACGACGCGACGGGCGCCCCGGTGACGGTGACGTTCCCGGCCGGCGAGACGGAGAGCCGTACCAACGACCCGGCGGGGCTGGCTCTTTCGGTCTCCGACGGACACGGTGCCACGTACCGGCTGCACCGCGACGCCTTCGGGCGGCCGCACGAGTGCGTCGACCCGGCCGGCTCCGTCACGCGCCTGGAGTGGACGGCGGACGGCTGGCTCACCCGGCGCACCGCACCCGACGGCGCGAGCGAGCGGTGGACATACGACGAGGAAGGCAACTGCCTCACCCACACCGACCCGCTCGGCGGTGTGACCCGTTTCGAGTACACGCGGTTCGACCTGCTCGCTGCCCGCACCGGCAGGGACGGGGCGCGCTACGAGTTCACGTACGACACCGAACTGCGGGTCAGCTCGGTACTCGACCCACTGGGCAGGACGTGGAGTTACCGGTACGGCCCGTCGGGCCTGACGGAGTCCGAGACCGACTTCGACGGGCGGACCTCTCGATACGAGTACGACGCGGCGGGCCGCCTCGTCGCCCGGACGACTCCGCTCGGGCATCGCATCGCCTTCACCTTCGACACGGTGGGCAACGTGCTGGAGAAGAACGCCGACGGCGTGCTCACCCGCTACACGTACGACGCCGACGACCAGCTGGTCGCCGCCGTGTCGCCGACGTCCTCGCTCGCCCTGGAACGCGACGCGATGGGCCGCCTGCTCGTGGAGACGGTCGACGGGCACAGCATGCGCTACGGCTACGACCCGCACGGCGAACTGGTCTCGCGGACGACGCCCACGGGCGCCACCACCGCGTACACGTACGACACCGCCGGGAACCGGGTGCGGGTGGACCTCGGCGGGCACGCACTCGGCTTCGCGCACGACGTGCTCGGCCGCGAGACCCGGCGCACTCTTGGTCCCCCGCACGCACCGGTGACGCTCGCCTCCCGGTGGGACGCGACCGGCCGACTGACAGCCCGGTCGCTGTCCACGCCCCACGGCATGCTCCGGGACCGTTCCTACGGCTACCGTGCCGACGGCTTCCTGACCCGTGTCACGGACCGACAGGGCGGCGTGGACCGGCACTTCGAGCTCGACCCCGTGGGCCGTCCGCTCGGGGTCACCGCCGCAGACTGGTCGGAGCGCTACGCCTACGACGCCACCGGGAACCAGATCGATGCCCACTGGCCCGACCGGGCCCGGCACCCCGAGAGCCGCGGCGAGCGGACGTACGACGGCACACGCCTGCTGGGTGCGGACGGGATGCGCTACGAGCACGACGCCGCCGGCCGGGTCGTACTGCGACAGAAGCGACGGCTGTCCCGCAAGCCCGACACCTGGCGCTACACCTGGGACGCCGAGGACCGCCTGGTCTCCTGCACCACCCCCGACGGCACCGAGTGGCGTTACACCTACGACGCGCTGGGCCGCCGTACCGCCAAGTACCGCATGAGCGTCGACGGGCGCACCGCCGTCGCTACGGTCCGCTTCGCCTGGGACGGCACCCAGCTGGCTGAGGAGACCGACACCGCCACGGGTGTCACCATGACCTGGGAGTACGAGGGCCCGCAGCCGATGGCGCAGTGGGAGCGCAGGCTGTCGGCCGACGCGGGCCAGGGAGAGGTGGACAGCCGGTTCTTCGCCATCGTCACGGACGTCATCGGCACTCCGACCGAACTCGTCGACGAACAGGGCGACATCGCCTGGCACAAGCGCTCCACGGTCTGGGGCATCACCGCCCGCAACCGCGACGCACGCGCCCAGACCCCCCTGCGCTTCCCCGGCCAGTACGCCGACCCGGAGACGGGCCTGCACTACAACCTGAACCGCCACTACGACCCCGAGACGGCCCGCTATCTCTCGGCGGACCCCCTGGGCCTCGTGCCCGCGCCCAATCCCGCGGCGTATGTCGTCAACCCCTGCACCTGGATGGACCCCGAGGGCCTGGTGGCCAAGGGGTGCACGCAGATCGGCGGCTGGTACGGCGGACTGCTGCCCTCGAACCGGATGGCGAACGGGAAGAAGTATCCGCAGGCCATGGAGGTCAACCACATCCCGGCCAAGTCGGCGTACAAGGACGTGATCGAGCCCGGCTTCTACATCGCGAACAAGCCCCACAAGAAGCAGAAGGTCAACAACGGTCCGGCCATCCGCATGGAGCAGGCCGACCACGAGAAGCTCTACAGCACGGGGTACTCGCTGCATTCCCAGGCGTGGCAGCAGTACCAGCGTGAGCTGATCAACCAGGGGCGCATCACCGAGGCGATGCGCATGGACATCGACGACATCAAGCGGCGATTCCCCGGCAAATACGATCAGCACATCAAGGACATGGTGGCCGGCCTGAAGGACAACAAGCCCCTCCAGGAGATGCTCAAGAAGCGAGGATGGAGCATCGACACGAACGCCCTGCTGGCCTGAGGGCCGGGGATGCGTAACCAAGGGAGTGAACATGGAACTGGAACTCGTGCCGCACGTCGGCACAGGGCGTTTCCGGCTCGGCATGTCGGTCGAGGACGCGCGCGCCGCGGTGGCGCAGGGGGGTCTTTTCCGGACCGTTTCGAGCGACGAGGAGCCGGGGCAGATCGTGCTCACGCACGACGCATCCGAGATGAACGTGGTGCTCGGGTTCACCAAGGGCGCGCTGAGCGGTGTGGAGCTGTACCGGTTCCGGAACGAGGACGCCGATGTGCGGGTGCTGCTCGACGGACTGGACGTCTTCCGCACTCCGGGCGAGGACCTCTTCGAACAGCTCGCGGAGCGGGGCCACACCATCGAGGAGAACGACCTGGGCTTCGACGCCCTGCCGGAACTCAACGTGATTCTCGCGAACCAGAGCAGCTACGCATACCCGGTGGACGAAGAGGGCGACCCGATCTTCTACGACTACGTCCTGGTCGCGGACCGGATCTGAGGGCGGGGGCCGCCTGGGCGTCGAGATCGCTACGTGCCGGTCACCTCCGAGCTTGTCGTCTGGACGGAGCAGGATGGATCTGACACTCGACCCGCCGCGCGGAGTCGCTCCGTTGCGGTTGGGGATGACGCTCGACGAGGCCGTCGCGGCGGGGCGCGGCTGGGGTGAGCCCAGGGTGGCCGGGCGACGGACTTCGGCGCGCGTCTCCTGGTCCGTGGACGGGGTGGGGGTGCAGGCCCTCCTGGAGAGCAGTCCCACGGTCACGGCGGTCGAGCTGTGGTGGCCCGGCGAGGGCCGGACGTCCGGTACGCGGGTCCTGCTCGACGGGGACGACGTGTTCGCAACGCCCGCCCAGGATCTCTTCCGGCGTGCCGCCGCGCGGGGCTGGACGGTCGACACCTCGGCGCCCGAGTACCCGGTGATCCCCGGTGTGTCGCTGGGTTTCACCCGGCAGACCTCCCAGGAGGTTCCCCGGGACGCCGGCGGTCTGCCGTCGTACGTCACGTCCGTCCTCGTGGGCGGGAGGGACTATTACGGCGTCCGGCGCGGGGAGCGGGGGTGATCGCTTCGTATCGCTCCGTCGGTCGCCCTGGTCACGGGCCCGCTCGGCGGGTTAGCGTCCGCGCATGGCTGGCGCTACCGATGTGACCTTCGATCCCTGGGACCCGGCGTTCCTCGCCGACCCGTACCCGGCCTATGCCGATCTGCGGGCGCGGGGCAGGGTGATCCGGTACGAGGCGACCGACCAGTGGCTGGTCCCGCACCACGCGGACGTCTCGGCGCTGCTCAGGGACCGGCGGCTCGGGCGGACGTACCGGCACCGGTTCTCGCACGAGGACTTCGGGCGCGGCGCGCCCCCGCCCGAGCAGGAGCCGTTCCACACGCTCAACGATCACGGGATGCTCGATCTGGAGCCGCCGGACCACACGCGGATCCGGCGCCTGGTGTCGAAGGCGTTCACGCCGAGGACGGTCGAGCGGCTGGCGCCGTATGTGCGCCGGCTGGCGGACGAGTTGGTGGCCGGGCTGGTCCGGGAGGGCGGCGGGGATCTGCTCGCGGAGGTGGCCGAGCCGCTGCCCGTCGCCGTCATCGCCGAGATGCTGGGCATTCCGGAGGCGGACCGGGCGTCGCTGCGGCCCTGGTCGGCGGACATCTGCGGGATGTACGAGCTGAACCCGTCGCAGGAGACCGCGGCCCGTGCCGTCCGGGCTTCCATGGAGTTCTCGGAGTTCCTGCGCGAGCTGATCGCGGCGCGGCGGAGGGAGCCGGGGGAGGATCTGATCTCCGGGCTGATCGCCGCTCACGACGAGGGCGACCGGCTGACCGAGCAGGAGATGATCTCCACGGCCGTGCTGCTGCTCAACGCGGGGCACGAGGCCACGGTCAACGCGACGGTCAACGGCTGGTTCGCGCTGTTCCGGAACCCCGCCCAGCTCGCCGCGCTCCGAGCTGACCACGCGCTGATCCCGTCCGCGATCGAGGAACTGCTGCGCTACGACACCCCGCTCCAGCTCTTCGAGCGCTGGGTGCTGGACGACATCGAGATCGGCGGCACGACGATCCCGAGGGGTTCGGAGATCGCCATGCTCTTCGGGTCCGCCAACCATGACCCGGCGGTCTTC
This sequence comes from Streptomyces sp. NPDC025793, assembly GCF_055558375.1. NCBI lineage: Bacteria > Bacillati > Actinomycetota > Actinomycetes > Kitasatosporales > Streptomycetaceae > Streptomyces > Streptomyces sp. NPDC025793. The sequence goes on from NZ_JBVHMR010000002.1 coordinate 499,400, forward strand.
ACCGACCCCGGCCGCCTGGACCTGACCCGTGCGGACAACCCGCACATCTCCTTCGGCGCGGGCATCCACTACTGCATCGGCGCTCCCCTGGCCCGGATCGAGCTGGGCGCCTCGATGCGGGCCCTGCTGGAGCGGGCTCCCGGCCTGGCCCTGGCCTCGGAACCGGAGCGGAAGCCCCACTTCGTCATGCGCGGACTGGAAGCGCTGCCCGTGGTGGCCGGTTGACCGGCGCGGTCAGCCGGCCAGGTCCCGGCGGAGCAGGCCCGCCAGGCCGCCCGTCACCAGCAGCGCCGCCAGGGCCAGCAGGACGCCCACGGGAGTCCAGTCCAGGTGACCGCCGGGGAGCTTCGGGAGGTGGCCGAAGGGGGAGAGGTCCAGGACGGCACGGGGGACGTTCAGCGCCGGGCCGATCCAGCCGATCAGCAGGGCCGCGCCCGCCACGCCCCACGCGGCCGTCGCGCCCCGCGGCAGGACGCCGTGGAGCAGGACGGCGAGGCCGCCGATCACCCAGACGGCGGCGACCTGGAGCAGGCACGCGCCCAGCACCGGGCCGATCTGCCGGCCGTAGCCGACGGCGAAGCCCAGTCCGGCGAGCAGCATGATCAGGGCCGAGCCGCCGAAGGCGATCAGCAGGTGGCCGGCTGCCCAGCGCAGCCGGCCCACCGCGCCGGCCAGGACCGGTTCGGCGCGGCCGGAGCTCTCCTCGCCGTTCAGCCGCAGCACGGAGGAGACGACGTAGAGCGCGGCGACCAGGCCGAGCATGCCGACCATCGCGGCGAGGAAGGCGTCGGTCAGCCCCGACTGGCCGCCCATGCGCTGGAAGATCTCCCGGGCCTGGGCGTTGTCGCCGACGAGCCTCGCGGCACCGTCGGTCAGCCCGCCGTAGACGACCCCGGCGAGGAAGAAGCCGATCGACCAGCCGAGGACGCTGCCGCGCTGCAGCCGCCAGGCCAGGGCGCCGGCGGTGCCGAGCCGGCCCGCCGCCGGTCCCGGCCGGGTCGGCAGGAAGCTCATGCCGATGTCCCGGCGGCCCGCCAACGCGTAGGCGAGGAAGGCCTGGAGGGCCGTCGCCGCCACGAACAGAAGCAGCACCCACCAGCGTTCGGCCGCGAAGGCGCGCAGGTTCTCCAGCCAGCCGAGCGGGGACAGCCAGGTGAGGACGGACGAGCCGTCGGAGGAGGCCGAGTCGCCCGCCGCGCGCAGCACGAAGGCCGCGCCGAGCACCGCCGCCGTCAGCCCCCGGGCCAGCCGGGCGCTCTCGGTCAGCTGGGCGACGATCGCCGCCGCCGTGGCGAAGACCATGCCCGCGCCCGCCACCCCGAGCCCGAAGGCCAGGGCGCCTGCCGTGCCCTGCGCGGCGAGTCCGGCCACGATCAGGACGCACAGGGCCGTGTTCGCGACGGCCGCCGCCAGCAGGGCCGCCGTCAGGGGAGCCCGGCGCCCGACCGCCCCGGAGGAGAGCAGTTCCTGCCGCCCGCTCTCCTCCTCGTCGCGGGTGTGCCGGACGACGACGAGAAGGCTCATGACGGCGGCGAGGGCGCCCGCGTACACGCCGACGCGCCAGGCGGTCAGCGCGCCGAGCGAGTCGTCGAAGACCGGGCCGACCATGGCGCGCAGCGAGGCGTTGCCGGCCATCTGGTGCCGGAGGTCGGCGCGCTGGGCGGGGGTGACGTACAGGGTCTTCAGGGTGTTCGGCATGGAGAGGACCATCAGCGCGTTCACCGCGACCCAGACCGGCAGCATCACGCGGTCGCGGCGCAGCGCGAACCTCAACAGGGTTCCGGTACCGGCCAGTTGGCGGGGCATCAGGCCGACGCCCCCTCGGTCCGCGCCGACTCTTCCGTGTAGTGCCGCAGGAACAGCTCCTCCAGCGTCGGCGGGGTCGAGGTCAGCGAGCGCACTCCGGTGGCGCTCAACGACCGCAGGACGGCGTCGAGCCGGTCGGTGTCGACCTGGAGCCGGACCCGGTGGTCCTGGATGTCCAGGTCGTGCACGCCCGGCAGGTGGGCCAGTCCGTCGGGCGGGCCCGCGAGTTCGGCGCTGACGCTGGTGCGGGTGAGGTGGCGCAGGTCGGTGAGCGAGCCGCTCTCCACCGTGCGCCCCTTGCGGATGATGCTGACCCGGTCGCACAGCTCCTCCACCTCGCTGAGGATGTGCGAGGAGAGGAGGATCGTGCGGCCCCTGTCGCGTTCCTCCTCCACGCAAGCCTGGAAGACCTCCTCCATCAGCGGGTCCAGGCCCGAGGTCGGCTCGTCCAGGATCAGCAGGTCGACGTCGGAGGCGAAGGCGGCGACCAGGGCGACCTTCTGCCGGTTGCCCTTGGAGTAGGTGCGGCCTTTCTTGGTGGGGTCCAGCTCGAAGCGCTGGATCAGCTCCGCCCTGCGCCGTTGGTCGAGGCCTCCGCGCAGTCGGCCGTAGAGGTCGATGACCTCGCCGCCGGAGAGGTTGCGCCACAGGGTGACGTCGCCGGGGACGTACGCGATGCGGCGGTGCACCTCGACCGCGTCCCGCCAGGGGTCGCGGCCCAGCACCTGGGCGGCGCCCGCGTCGGCGCGCAGCAGTCCGAGCAGGACGCGGATGGTGGTCGACTTGCCGGCGCCGTTGGGGCCGAGGAAGCCGTGCACCTCACCGGCCTCGACGTCCAGGTCGAGGCCGTCCAGCGCGTGGGTGCGGCCGAAGGACTTGTGGAGCCCGGAGACCGTGATTGCCTTGGTCATGCATCAGAACGTACGCTTCTTTCAGAAATTTGTGAAGTTAAGGAAGCGCATGAACGCCGGATAGGGTGAGCGACATGACGGAGCCAGGGAGCGGGACGGAGTCAGGGAGCGCGCGGGACCCCGAGGCGGTCTCGCGGTTCGTGGAGCGGTTCGCGGCGCAGCTGGTCGAGGCCGGGATGCAGCGCATGCCCTCCCGCGTCTTCGCGGCCCTGCTCGCCTCCGACACCGGCACCCTGACCTCGGCCGAGCTGAGCGAGCAACTGCGGATCAGCCCCGCCGCCGTCTCCGGCGCCGTGCGCTATCTCGCCCAGGTCCACATGGTGTCGAGAGAGCGGGAGCCCGGCTCGCGCCGGGAGCGCTACCGGGTGCACAGCGACCAGTGGTACGAGGCGCTCACCAGCCGCGAGGCGATCATCAAGCGCTGGGAGGACGCCCTGCGCGAGGGCGTCGCCAGTCTCGGAGCCGACACCCCCTCGGGCCGCCGGCTCGCGCAGACGCTGGCCTTCTTCGAGTTCATCGAGCAGGACGTGGCCCTGATGATGGAGCGGTGGCGGGTGTACCGGCAGGAGAGGTTCGGGGACTGAGCCCGCTCAGCGCTCCTTCGTCTCCTCCAGCACCGTCCGCCCCAGCAGCGCGTACCGCTCGGGCGCCCGCCGCTTGAGGTACTGCGCGCCCCCGATCCCCGCCGCCGCGACCAGGGCCACCAGCCACGGCGTCGCCTTCAGCACCAGCGAGCCGGACTCGGGACCGGCCGCCGCGCCCATGTTGGACACGAGGAGCACGACGACACCGAGCATCGCGATGCCGCCGAGCAGCGGCGCGGTGAAGGTGCGGAACCAGTGGCGGCTCTCGGGGTGGTGGGAGCGGAAGTAGGCCATCACCGCGAAGGAGCACACGGCCTGCACGACGAGGATCGCCATGGTGCCGAGGATGGCGAGCAGGACGTACGTGCCGGTGTACGGGTCCTTGCCCGCGGCCCAGAACGCGCCGAGCAGCACCGCGGTGACCGCCGTCTGCACCAGCCCGGCGATGTGCGGGGAGCCGTGCCGGGCGTGGGTGCGGCCGACGGTGCGCCGGAGCGACGGCAGGACGCCCTCCCGCCCCAGGGCGTAGAGATAGCGGGCGGCGCAGTTGTGGAAGGCCATGCCGCAGGCCAGCGAGCCGGTGATCATCAGCCACTGCATGACGTCGACCGCCCAGTGCCCGACGTAGCGCTCGGTGGGGTTGAAGAACATCGCGAGCGGGTTGGCGGAGGAGGCCGCCTTCACGGCCTCGGCCTCGCCGTTGCCGGAGATGGCCATCCAGGAGACGAGGACGTAGAAGACGCCGACGCCCAGGACGCTGATCATCGTGGCCTTGGGGATGATCTTCTTCGGGTCGCGGGACTCCTCGCCGTACATCGCGGTCGACTCGAAGCCGACCCAGGACCAGAAGGCGAAGAACAGCCCGAGCCCGGCGGACGTGCCCTTGAAGGCGTTGACCGGGTCGACCGGCGCGAAGGTGAACCCGTGCGGGCCGCCGCCGTGGAGGGCGACCGACACCGCCATCGCGGCCAGCACGGTCACCTCGGTCGCCAGCAGCACCACCAGCAGTTTCTCGGCGACGCTGACCCCGAACCAGGTGCCGGTCGCGTTGATCGCGAGCATCAGCACGGCGAAGGCCCACCAGGGCACGTGCGCGCCGGTCTGGTCCTTCAGGGTCGTGGTCGCGAAGGTCGAGAAGATCCCGATGAGCGCGGGCTCGAAGACGACGTACGCGAAGGTCGCGAGCAGTCCGGAGGCGAGCCCGACGGTCCGCCCCAGCCCGTACGAGATGAACCCGTAGAAGGCGCCCGTGGACGTGATGTGCTTCGCCATCGAGGTGAAACCGACGGAAAAGATTGCCAGGACGACCATTGCCACGAGATAACTCGCGGGCGCCCCGATCCCGTTGCCGGACGACACCATGAAGGGCACGTTCCCGGTCATCGCGGTGATCGGCGCGGCGGTCGCCACGGCCATGAAGACGACCCCGAGCAACCCGACGGCGTTGGGTTTCAGCCGGTGAACCGCATCCGAGCCATCCGCCTCCGCCGTCGGGGCAACGCCCTCGTCCACTGCCATCGGGTGGCCCCCTCCGTGTCCGGTCCGTGAGTCCTGGTGGGTCCTGATGGAGCAGGATGGTGGATGAGCCGGGGGCGCGGGAAGGGGTCGGCCGGGTTAAATATTTGTCACCAGACCTTTAGGGGTGACGCGTCGGGGTTCCTCAGGACGGCAGGACCAGCCCCCAGGCCGCCTCCGCCACCCGCCAGGTGCGCCTGCGTACGGGGCCCGAGACGGTCCCGTCGGCCCGGTAGCGGAAGTCCGGTCCCGTGACCGTCACCGTGCGCCCGCAGGCCCGCAGCGGGGTCGCCTCGGCGCCCACCGACAGGGGGCGGCACTCCACCTCGGCCGTGCCGGCGCCGGACGCCCCGGGTACTGCCGGCACTCCGGGAGTCACCGTCAGGGACTCCAGCGGCTCGTCCAGGTCCACGAGCGTCTCGCCGTCGAGCTGGACGCGCAGCCGGGTGGGGCCGGGGGAGGGGACCGCCGGGAGCCGGGGCGGGCGGGCGGGCAGGGTGCGGGCCAGCAGGGTGCGGTACCAGCGGCCGGCGGCGGGCGCCACCGGTTCGGGCACGGGCGCGGGGACGCGCCGGGCCGGCGGGATCGCCAGCCCGGTCAGGACGACCCCGTCGCTGTCGTCGACCAGCAGGTCCAGCCGCCGTTCCGTGCCCTCCAGGACCGCCCGGGCCGCCGCCACCGCGCCGCCGGGCACGCCCAGCGACTCCGTCAGGGACGTTTCTCCCGCCCCGCCGACCGGCACCACCGACAGACCGCATCCGGCAAGTTCGCGCCCGCGGTGCAGCAGCGTGACGGCTCGTAGCAGAGCGTGGTCGTCGCCGATGACGACCGGCCGCCGCGAACCCCTTCGGCCCAGCGCCCGGGCGAATTCCTCCGGGCCGTCCGGGAGGCACACTTTCGCCGCCGCACCCGCGCTGAGCACGTCTTTCGCGATCCGAACGGACTCGCCGTCCGTCTGCCGTGCCGCCGGATCGATGATCACCAGCAGCTGGTCGGACATCGCGAAAGTCGCCACCTCGGTCCTGCCTCGCTTCCTCGGGTAGCATCTTTGTGCAAGAGCCCCTTGCGCTATTGCGCCAGGGGCTTCGTCTATTCCGGGGCATCCGGTCCGACGGTTGTGCGACCAACGGCGGTCGCTGTGGCACGCGGCGGTGAACCTTACGCCCACGCCCCCGACCTTGGACATGCCCCGCCCGGAAGGGGTGTACGCGCGTGCCCGCACTTGTGCTGCTCGGTGCTCAGTGGGGTGACGAAGGCAAGGGGAAGGCGACCGACCTGCTCGGTGGCTCGGTGGACTATGTAGTGCGCTACCAGGGCGGCAACAACGCCGGCCACACGGTCGTCGTGGGCGACCAGAAGTACGCGCTCCACCTTCTCCCTTCCGGAATCCTCTCCCCCGGCTGTACGCCGGTCATCGGCAACGGTGTCGTCGTCGACCCGTCGGTCCTGCTCTCCGAGCTGAGCGGTCTGAACGAGCGAGGCGTCGACACGTCAAAGCTCCTGATCAGCGGTAACGCGCACATCATCACGCCGTACAACGTCACCGTCGACAAGGTGACGGAACGCTTCCTCGGAAAGAGGAAGATCGGCACGACCGGGCGCGGTATCGGTCCCACCTACGCCGACAAGATCAACCGCGTCGGCATCCGGGTCCAGGACCTCTACGACGAGTCGATCCTGACCCAGAAGGTCGAGGCGGCCCTCGACGTCAAGAACCAGCTCCTGACCAAGCTGTACAACCGGCGCGCGATCGCCGTGGACCAGGTCGTGGAGGAACTGCTGGGCTACGCCGAGCAGATCAAGCCGTACGTCACCGACACCGTCCTGGTCCTGAACCAGGCGCTGGAGGACGACAAGGTCGTCCTGTTCGAGGGCGGTCAGGGCACCCTCCTCGACATCGACCACGGCACGTACCCCTTCGTCACCTCCTCCAACCCGACGGCCGGCGGCGCCTGCACCGGCGCCGGCGTGGGTCCGACGAAGATCAGCCGGGTCATCGGCATCCTGAAGGCGTACACGACCCGCGTCGGTGCCGGCCCGTTCCCCACCGAGCTGTTCGACGAGGACGGCGAGGCGCTGCGCCGGATCGGCGGCGAGCGGGGCGTGACGACCGGCCGTGACCGCCGCTGCGGCTGGTTCGACGCCGTCATCGCCCGCTACGCGACCCGCGTGAACGGCCTGACCGACTTCTTCCTCACCAAGCTGGACGTGCTGACCGGCTGGGAGCAGATCCCGGTCTGCGTGGCGTACGAGATCGACGGCAGGCGCGTCGAGGAACTGCCCTACTCGCAGACGGACTTCCACCACGCGAAGCCGGTCTACGAGACGCTGCCGGGCTGGAGCGAGGACATCACCAAGGCGAAGTCCTTCGCGGACCTGCCGAAGAACGCCCAGAACTACGTCAAGGCGCTGGAGGAGATGTCCGGCGCCCCGATCTCCGCGATCGGCGTGGGCCCGGGCCGGGACGAGACGATCGAGATCAACTCGTTCCTGTAGTTCCGCAGTTCCATAATTCCTGGTAGTTCCCCACAGTTCGCCCCCACGTCACGGGCCGGTCATGGACATGAAGTTCCTTGACCGGCCCTTGGGTTGTTCGTGGTTCTCAGGGGAAGAGTCCAAGGCAAGCATCTACGCGGGTAGTTGCCGCCGCGTTCCGCCCATTCCTTCCTCTCATCCTCCCTCCAGGAGCCCTGAATGCCCGTCAGTCCCATGAACCGCCGGGAGTTCGTGAAGAAGTCGGCCGTCACCGGAGCGGCCGTCGCCGCGGCCGGGACCGTCGCCGCCGCGCCCGCCCGGGCGGCCGAGCAGCAGCGCGGACACACGCCGCGCACCTGGTCGTTCTCGATCCTCGGCACCACCGACCTGCACAGCCACGTCTTCGACTGGGACTACTACAAGGACGCGGCCTACAGCGACAAGGCGGGCAACTCCGTGGGTGTGGCGCGGGTCGCCACGCTCATCAAGCAGCAGCGCGAGGCCAAGGGCGAGCACCGCGTCCTCCTCGTCGACGCCGGTGACATCATCCAGGGCACCTCGCTCGCCTACTACTTCGCGCGCGTCGACCCGATCACCGGGACCGACGGCAAGAAGGGCCCCCGGCACCCGATGGCCGTGGCCATGAACCACATGCGCTACGACGCCGCCGCCCTTGGCAACCACGAGTTCAACTACGGCATCGAGACGCTGCGCAGGTTCGAGAAGCAGTGTCACTTCCCGCTGCTCGGCGCGAACGCGCTGGACGCGAAGACGCTCCGGCCCGCCTTCCACCCGTACACGGTGAAGCGGATCTGCGTGCCGGGCGCCCCCGACATCAAGGTCGGCATCCTCGGGCTCACCAACCCCGGGATCGCCCTGTGGGACAAGGACAACGTCAGCGGGAAGATGGTCTTCCCCGGGCTGGTGGAGCAGGCGAAGAAGTACGTGCCCCGGCTGCGGGCGCTCGGCTGCGACGTGGTCTTCCTGACCGACCACTCGGGCCTGGACGGCTCGTCCTCGTACGGCGACGCGCTGCCGTACGTCGAGAACGCCTCCAACATCGTCGCCGAGCAGGTCCCCGGCATCGACGCGATCCTGGTCGGCCACACCCACGTCGAGGTGCCCTCCTACACCGTCAAGAACGCGGAGACCGGCGAGGAGGTCCTCCTCTCCGAGCCGTACTGCTGGGGCTACCGGCTCAGCGTCTTCGACTTCGAGGTCGAGCTGGAGCACGGCCGCTGGAAGGTCGTCGGCAAGAAGGCCCAGACCCTCAACCCCAACACGGTGGACGAGGACCCGGAGATCAAGAAGCTCCTGGAGGCCGACCACGAGCTGGTCGTGAAGTACGTCAACACCGCGGTCGGCACCTGCACCGAGGACCTCTCGGCGGCCGAGTCCTGCTGGAAGGACGTGCCGATCATGGACTTCATCCAGAAGGTCCAGGCCGACACGGTCAAGGCGGGCCTCTCGGCGGCCGACGCCGCCCTGCCGCTGATCTCCGTCGCCGCGCCGTTCAGCCGCACCGCCGACATCCCCAAGGGCAACGTCACCATCAAGGACATCGCCGGGCTCTACATCTACGACAACACCCTGTACGGCAAGAAGCTGACGGGCGCCCAGCTCAAGGACTACCTGGAGTACGCGGCGAAGTACTACCACCAGGTCCCGGCCGGCACGAAGGTCGACACCGCGACGCTGACCAACGCCAACAGCTTCTGGGACTACATGTACGACGTGGCCGCCGGCGTCGACTATGAGATCGACATCGCGCAGCCCGAGGGGTCCCGGATCAAGAACCTCTCCTACAACGGCACCCCGGTCGCCGCCGACCAGGTCTTCGTCGTGGCCGTCAACAACTACCGGGCGAACGGCGGTTCCGGCTACCCGCACATCGCCTCGGCGCCGATCGCCTACAGCTCGACCAACGAGATCCGGCAGCTGATGATCGACTACGTGACGGCGAAGAAGACGCTGGACCCGGCGGACTTCGCGAAGGTCAACTGGAAGCTGACGCAGGCGGGGACGCCGGTCTTCTAGACCACCGCGCCCACCCTGCCGTGCACCGGCGGGTCTCTGCTCCCGCGGGCAGTGGCCCGCCGGTCAGCTGAAGACGATCATCGAGCCCTGGGCGAGGGAGCGGGTCGCCGCCGCGTGCAGGCCCAGCCAGACGTGCCGCTCGCGGGCGAAGGGGCTCGGGTCGTAGGGCGCCGGGACCGCCGGTTCCTCCAGCTCCGTGGGGGCCGTGGGGGCTGCCGGGGCGGCCGGGGGGTTGGCCGGGTCGATGCCGAGCGACGGGGCCACGTACTCCAGTTCCCGCAGCAGGCTCTGCGAGCTGCCCAACGGGCCGCCGCCCGCGAGGAGTTCCTCGTTGGACAGCGGGTGCGGGAAGTCGACGGGGACGTACGCGCCCGCGTGGTCGTAGTGCCAGACCAGGTGCGACTGCTGGGCCGTGGACTCGAACATCTCCAGCAACTGCTCGTAGTCGCTGCCCAGTTCGCCGACCGGGGTCACCGGCAGGCCGCACGCCTGGAGGAGGTAGGCGCGGCGCAGGAAGTGCAGGGCGTCGTAGTCGAAGCCGGCCACCGGGGCGACCTCGCCGTTCAGGCCCGGCATGTACTGGTACACCGGCACGGGTGGCAGGCCGGCCTCCGCCAGTGCCTTGTTGTACTGCGCGAGTTCGTCGGCGAACGGATTGTCCGGGGTGTGGCACAACACATCCACGAGCGGCACCAGCCACAGGTCACAGGCCAAAGAGGGCTCCTCGCACACATCACTCGCACACTGAAGGTGGTCAGGGAAGGGTACTGCTCGATCACCCGTTGGTCAGGTGCTCCAGCAGGGCGAGGGAGTGGGCGTTGGAGGCGGCGACGATCCGGCGGGCGGCGTCGGCCTCGCGGCGGGCCAGCGCGTCGACCAGCTCGGGGTGCCCGGCCCACAGGCGGCCGCGCAGATCGGGCAGGCGCAGCAGGTGCTGCACCGCGCAGACCCAGGACTGCACGCGCAGCCGGTGCAGGAAGTCACCGAGGTAGGGGTTGCCGAACAACGCGCTCAGCTCGCGCCAGAAGCGCAGGTCGTAGCCGATGAGGATGGTCAGGTCGCCCGCTGTCGCGGCCCGCGCGGCCTCCTCGCCGCGGCGGCGGACGGTGGTCAGCGCGGCCGTCGTACGGGGGTCGTCCGGCGGGGTGCGGAAGGCGGGGTGGCCGGTGGTGAGGGCCTGGAACATGCCGTCGGTGACCAGGCTGCGGGCCTCGATCATGTTCCGGTAGTCGGTGACGGAGTACTCCGGCACGCGGAAGCCGCGGTGCTGGTCGGCCTCCAGGATGCCCTGCGCGGACAGGTCGACCAGCGCCTCGCGGACGGGGGTGGCGGAGACGCCGTACTGGTCGGCGATCTCCTTGACCGTGAACGCCCGGCCCGGTCGCAGCCGCCCCGCGAGCACCTCGTCACGGAGCGCGTCCGCGATCTGCTGGCGCAGCGTGCTGCGCGTCACAGCGGCGTTGCCGGACATGGTCGGGCCTCTCCTCACGCGGTCGGTGACGTACTCGGTACTCGTCTGCTTACGTACGAGCACGTCACCTTACGCGTTCGAGTCTTCCCGGCGGCAGCCGCGGTTCGGTTACACCGTGTACGCGTCCGCCACGCTCAGCGCGGCGTCGAGGGCGGCCAGCCCCTCCTTCAGCTCGGCCTCGCTGACGTTGCACGGCGGGACCACATGGGTGCGGTTCATGTTCACGAAGGGCCACAGGCCGTGCTGCTTGGCGGCGGCCGTGAAGGCGGCCATCGGGGCGTTCGCCTCGCCGGCCGCGTTGTACGGCACGAGCGGCTCGCGGGTCTCGCGGTTCCTCACCAGCTCCAGCGCCCAGAACATGCCGGTGCCGCGGACCTCGCCGACGCTCGGGTGGCGCTCGGCCAGCTCGGCGAGCGCGGGGCCGAGGAGCGTGGCGCCGAGGCGCCGGGCGTTCTCGACGACGCCCTCCCGCGCCATCACGTTGATCGTGGCGACGGCGGCGGCGCAGGCCAGCGGATGGCCGGAGTAGGTCAGGCCGCCGGGGTAGGGGCGCTTGCCGAAGGTCTCGGCGATCTTCTGGGAGATGGCGACACCACCGAGCGGGACGTAACCCGAGTTCACACCCTTGGCGAAGGTCATCAGGTCGGGCACGACACCGAACAGGTCGGCCGCGAACCACTCACCGGTGCGGCCGAAGCCCGCCATCACCTCGTCCAGGACGAACACGATGCCGTGGCGGTCGCAGATCTCGCGGACACCGGCGAGGTAGCCGGGCGGCGGGACCATGATCCCGGCCGTGCCCGGGACGGTCTCCAGGATGATCGCGGCGACGGTCCCGGGGCCCTCGAAGGCGATCGTCGTCTCCAGGTGCTCCAGGGCGCGCGCGGTCTCCTGCTCCTCGTTCTCGGCGTAGAAGCGGGAGCGGTAGAGGTACGGCGCCCAGAAGTGCACGACACCGGCCGCGGCGCTGTCGCTCGCCCACCGCCGCGGGTCGCCGGTGATGTTGACCGCCTGCTGGGTGCCGCCGTGGTACGAGCGGTACGCCGACAGGACCTTCGGGCGGCCGGTGTGCAGGCGCGCCATGCGCACCGCGTGCTCGACGGCGTCGGCGCCGCCGTTGGTGAAGAAGATCTTGTCCAGGTCGCCCGGGGTCCGCTCGGCGATCAGCCGGGCCGCCTCCGAGCGCGCCTCGACGGCGAACGCGGGCGCGAAGGTGGTCATCCGCGCCGCCTGCTCCTGGATCGCCGCGACGACCTCGGGGTGCTGGTAGCCGATGTTCGTGAAGACGAGCCCGCTGGTGAAGTCCAGGTAGCGCTTGCCGTCGTAGTCCCAGAAGTACGACCCTTCGGCGCCGGCGACGGCGAGCGGGTCGATGAGGTCCTGGGCCGACCAGGAGTGGAAGACGTGCGCGCGGTCCGCGGCCTTCACTGCGGCACCGGCTTCGGGATGGGGCTGAGGGGTCATGCGGCCGAGCGTAAATGTCCGCGATGCGGAAGGCCTATCGGCGTCTTGTTCCGTGGGACGGGGGTTTCCGCGACAGATTGTCGAACGGGGAGGTCCCGGAGGTTCCGGAACAGGGCGGCCGGCCCGTTACGGAACCGTGGAGGCGGGCCTGCTCGACTCCTTGTGCGACCGCATTATTCTCGGTCCGTTGCCCATGAGGGGCGCATGGGGAGGGCGGCGCGAGGTATGGAGAAGCTGGGGCCCGGGGATCCGCAGCTCATCGGGGGGTACCGGCTGCTGGCGCGGCTGGGCGCCGGTGGGATGGGGCACGTGTATCTGGCCCGGTCGGGCCGGGGACGTACCGTCGCCGTGAAGCTCGTCCGTGCGGAACTGGCCCGCGAGGAGGAGTTCCGGGCCCGCTTCCGGCAGGAGGTGGCGGCCGCGCGGCGGGTCGGCGGGTACTGGACCGCGCCCGTGCTCGACGCGGACACCGAGGCCGCCGTGCCGTGGGTGGCGACCGGGTACGTGGCCGGGCCCAGCCTCCAGCAGGTCGTCGGCCACGACCACGGGGCGCTGCCCGAGCGGTCGGTACGGATCCTGGCGGCCGGGCTCGCGCACGCGCTGAAGGACATCCACGCGGCGGGGATCGTGCACCGGGACCTCAAGCCGTCGAACGTGCTGGTGACCATCGACGGGCCGCGCGTCATCGACTTCGGGATCGCCCGGGCGCTGGAGACGGCCTCGCCGGGCGGGGGCGAGGAGGGCCTGACCCGGACCGGGGCGCTGGTGGGCTCGCCCGGGTTCATGGCGCCCGAGCAGGTGCGGGGCGACCGGATCACCCCCGCGTGCGACGTCTTCTGCCTGGGGTCCGTGCTGGCGTACGCGGCGACCGGCGCCCTGCCCTTCGGGACCGCGGGCAGCGGTGGGCACGCGCTGATGTTCCGGATCGCCCAGGAGGAGCCGGATCTCACGGGGGTGCCGGAGGGGATCGCCGACCTGGTGCGGCAGTGCCTGCGCAAGGACCCCGCGGCCCGGCCGTCGCTGGACGTGATCCTGGAGCGGACCGGGGCGGAGGACACCGTGTCCGGGGGGCGGTCCCGGGACCCCTGGCTGCCGGGGGTGCTGGTCGCCCAACTGGGCAGGCACGCCGTGCGGTTGCTGGAGGTGGAGGAGCCCACGCAGAGCGCAGCCCCGGCCTCGCCCCCGGCGGTCGCGGGCGGTGCGGTCGAGGGCGGGGGCCGAGGCGGCTCGCCCGAGCATGCCGCCGCCTCCGACGAGGGGGACGGGGGCGAGGCCGGCGGCGGGGGCGCCGACCGGCTGCCCACCGTCGTGGCGGGCCGGGCGCCGGTGCCCGGGGCCCCGTCCGCGCCCACGCAGTTCGGTCACGGGCAGGCACATCAGCACCCGCAGCCCGTGCCGCCGTACCCCCAGCCTCCTCAGCCGGCTCCCACGTACCCGCAGCACCAGGGCCCCGGTGGCTACGGATACCCGCAGCAGCCGTACCCCACCTACGGCACGTACGGCGGGCCCGGGGCCGCCCCGGAGGAGGAGGCGGAGCGGCGCAGCGGGCGGTCCACCGCGCTGCTCGTCGTGATCGCGCTGATCGTGGCGCTGGGGGCCGGTGGCTCGGTGTACGCGCTGATGAACGGCGGCGGGCACGCCAAGGGCGGCGGGAGCTCCTCGCCGACCGCGACCTCGGCGGCCGCGAACGGCGGGACGTCCGGCTCGTCCGGCCCCGGCACCTCCGCACCGTCCTCCCCCTCCTCTTCTTCCTCTTCCTCCTCCGCGTCCTCGGACGGGGCGGTTCCGCCGGGCTATCTGGGCACCTGGCGGACGAGCATCGACAGCGCCAACGGGCCCAACATCCGGCAGTTGACCATCCGGCAGGGGCGGGTGGGCGACACCGTGCTGACCCTGGTCGCGGACGGGCCGACCGACGGCGGCGGGACGTACCACTGCGTCTTCGAGGCCAAGCTCGCCCAACAGCCCAGTGGCAACGGCCCGTTGGAGATCGGTCCGTCCACCGTCAGCTCCGGCGCACCCGCCTCCTCCTGCACACCGGGCGCCGCCACCGAGATCAGCCTGCTGCCGGGCGACGCGCTGAAGCGGGAGCAGGCGGGCGGCGGGGAGAGCCTGACGTACACCAAGCAGTGACGGAACGTCCGTTTCCCCGGGGCAGTTGAACGCTCGGCGAACTCCGGGGGCGCTGTCCGCTTCGTCCCCTTCTCCGCGCCCCCGCCCGCGTACCGTGTCCGCACGATCCGGCTCCGGGGAGTGGCGGGGGCACCACATGTCGTGGTTGAGCACGGAGAACGTCGTCGCGGTCGGCACCGCTCTGCTGGGCATCGCCGCGTCGGCGGGCATGGTCATGTACGAGCGCCGGGTGCCGCGCCGCAAGCGGGTGGGCTACCGCGTGCAGATGGACAACGCGATAGGGGACGACATCCGTGCGGGCCGCGCCGACCGCAGGCTCGGTCTCCTGCTCTTCGACTTCGACGGGGCGCCGGACATGAGCGACGCGACGCTCGTGCTGCTCCGCGTCGAGAACGACGGCTCGCTCGGCATCGACCGCGACGACTACACCAGCCCCGAACTGCACGGCCTGAACGCGGTGTTCACCGACCGGATCGTGCGCGGCGTCTCGGTGACCCAGGCGACCGAACGCGACCATCTGATGGACCACTTCACCGCCGAGCGCGGCTTCGGCTACGAGGGCGACACCCTGCGCATCCCGCGCGTCCCGCTGAACAAGGGCGACCACTTCAAGCTGCTCGTGCTGCTGACCGGCGGCGGCGTCGGCCGGGACATCCGGATCCACGGCGGGATCAAGGAGGGCGAGGTCCATCCCAACCGCAGCGCCACCCCGGACGAGAAACCGCCGGTGTTCAGCCGCGCCACCCGGTTCATCACCGTCATGCTCACCCTGTCCGTGGTCACTTTGGCCGGGATCGTCGTGGCCCGCGACGGCACGCCGCCCCCGATCGGCTGCGCCAAGGGTGAGCTGACCGTCACCGGGTCGACCGCGTTCGCGCCGGTGGTGCAGGAGGTGGCGAAGAAGTACGAGCACGACTGCGCCGGGTCGACCGTCACCGTGGACGCGCACGGATCGACGGCGGGCGTACGGCAGTTGGCGACGCAGGGAGAGCGGGCGAAGGCGCAGGGGTCGCCGCCGCTGGTGGCCCTCTCCGACGGGCCCAAGCCGGACGACATGCCCGAACTGAGGGAGAACCGGGTCGCGGTGTCGGTCTTCGCCCTCGTCGTGAACGCGGACGTGGGCCTGACGAACCTGTCGACGGCGGACGTACGGCGGCTGTACCAGGGGCAGGTCACCGACTGGAGCCAGCTGGGCGGCCGTTCGCTGCCCGTGCGCCTGGTCAGCCGGGACGCCGACTCCGGTACCCGGCAGGTCTTCCAACGCCGTGTCCTGGGGCGCGGCGAGATGGCGAACTCCTCCGTCGACTGCGCCCACAAGGACGACGCGACGGCGCCGGTGACCCGCTGCGAACTCGACTCCACCGAGCAGGTGCTGACCGAGGTCGCCCAGCTGCCCGGCGCGATCGGCTACAGCGAGCTGAACCTCGCCGACGACGCGAAGGGGGTGCGCGTGCTGGACCTCGACCACGACGCGCCGTCGGTGGACGCCATCGAGCACGGGAACAGCGCGTATCCGTACCGGGAGATCGAGTACGCGTACACCTACGGCCGGCCGCCCGCCGACTCCCTGGCCTCCAGCTTCCTGACGTATCTGACCCGGGGCACCGGACAGGACGTCGTACGGACGCACGGGCACGTGCCGTGCTGGACGCCGGAGGGGATGAAACTCTGCGCCTAGGGCCCGTCGTGGGCGGTCAGCGGGTCATCGCGGTTCCGGGGGGCGCTGCCTGGGCATGTTCGGGCGCGAGCCGTTCGCCGGGGGCAGGGGGAAGCGGCCGGCGGCGCCCCCCGTCTCCGTCCTCGGCGCCGCCGGCGCCGCCGTCTGGATGCCCAGCGGCGCGGACCCGGTGCGGAACTCGACCATCCAGTCGGTCGTCTCCGTGCGCACCAGCTCGGTGACGTCCTCCGAGAACCGGCGCAGCACGCCCAGGCACCGCTCGGCCGCCTCGCCCGCCGTGCCCTCCGCCGGGCCCAGCACCTCCCGGATGCTCTCGGAGGCCCAGTCGAACTGGAACGCCTGGAGCCGCCGCGCGACCGCCTGCGCCGTGGCGACGTCCCGCATCCAGCCGGAGGTCACGCCGAAGTAGCGGTCGATGCCGACGCACGCGACCGCGACGAGCAGCGCCAGGCAGCCCCAGGGGGCCACCCCGTGTGCGACCTTGGTCAGATCCAGCAGCGGCAGCGCCGCACCGGCCGCCACGCCCGCCGCCGCGCCGACCCGCAGCATGCGCGCGCCCCGCCGCTTCCACACCCGGTCGCGCAGATACCAGGACGCCGTCCGCAGCGCCCCGCGCTCCGCCCACCGGTACAGCTCGTCGAGCCGCTCGGCGGGCTCGCCCCAGTCCCCGAGCGGAAAGGGCCGCCCGGTCAGGTCGCCCGGCCGCAGCCCGGCCGCACCCTCGCCCCGCCCGTCCTGAGGCGGACCCTCGGGCTGCATATCCGGCTGACCCACCCGGCACTCCCTACTGACCCTACTGACCACGGTTGATTACATTGCGTGACAATTCCTGCCGATCTCTGTCGACGCGCGGCACCCTTCCTACCGCCCAATGGGTGGCGAAGAGGGGCCTTTCCCAGGTTTTCCGCCCGGAAGAGGGCCTTGATCAGGTATAGGGCTGCCGGGATTCTCACTCGAAAGAGTGGCGGGGCGGCGGCAGTGTGGACCACGTAGGCTCATGCTCAGCGGAGAAATCCGAGAACGACTCCGAGAAGAGCGCAGAGGAGCTGATCGTGATCCCCGGTGGTGGCCAGCCCAACATGCAGCAGTTGCTCCAGCAGGCCCAGAAGATGCAGCAGGACCTGCAGCGGGCGCAGGAGGAACTGGCGGACACGGAGGTCGACGGGCAGGCGGGCGGCGGTCTGGTGCGGGCCACCGTGACCGGTGCGGGCGAGCTGCGCGCGCTGAGGATCGACCCGAAGGCGGTGGACCCGGACGACACCGAGACGCTCGCCGACCTCATCGTGGCGGCCGTGCACGCGGCCAACGAGAACGCGCAGTCGCTCCAGCAGCAGAAGCTCGGCCCGCTGGCCCAGGGGCTCGGCGGCGGCACGGGCATCCCCGGTCTGCCGTTCTGAGCCCGGGCCAACTACGGTACGTACCGAAAGGTCTCCAGGAAAGGCAGTCCGGTGTACGAAGGCGTGGTCCAGGACCTCATCGACGAGCTGGGGCGGCTGCCCGGCGTCGGTCCCAAGAGCGCGCAGCGGATCGCCTTCCACATCCTCCAGGCGGAACCGACGGACGTGAAGCGCCTCGCCCAGGCACTGCTGGAAGTGAAGGCGAAGGTCCGCTTCTGCGCGACCTGCGGCAACGTGGCACAGGAGGAGCTGTGCAACATCTGCCGTGACCCGCGCCGCGACACGTCGGTCATCTGCGTGGTGGAGGAACCGAAGGACGTGGTGGCGATCGAGCGCACCCGCGAGTTCCGGGGGCGCTACCACGTGCTCGGCGGCGCGATCAGCCCGATCGAGGGTGTGGGCCCCGACGACCTGCGTATACGAGAACTTCTCGCGCGGTTGGCCGACGGGACGGTCACGGAACTGATCCTGGCGACGGACCCGAATCTGGAGGGCGAGGCCACCGCGACCTACCTCGCCCGGATGATCAAGCCCATGGGCCTGAAGGTCACCCGCCTGGCCAGCGGCCTCCCGGTGGGTGGCGACCTGGAATACGCGGACGAGGTCACGCTCGGCCGCGCCTTCGAGGGGAGACGACTCCTAGATGTCTGACGCCACACTGCACGACTCGACGCAGAACCCGGACGACTTCGTGGTCCAGATCGCGGATCAGGTCGAGAGCTTCCTGGTGGCCGTCACAGAGGTGGCGAGAGGCGACGAGCCCGGCTCGACCGTGCCCTTCCTCCTCCTGGAGGTCTCCCAGCTCCTGCTGGCCGGCGGCCGCCTGGGCGCGCACGAGGACATCGTCCCCGACGAGCGCTACGAGCCCGACCTCGGCCCCGAGCCGGACGTCGACGCACTCCGCGAGAACCTGGCCCGTCTGCTGGAGCCGGTGGACGTGTACTCGGAGGTCTTCGACCCCTACGAGCCCCGCAAGGCCCCGGTCCCGGCCCGTATCTCCGACGACCTGGCCGACGTCATCACCGACCTGCGCCACGGCATGGCCCACTACCGCGCGGGCCGGACCACCGAGGCCCTGTGGTGGTGGCAGTTCTCCTACTTCTCCAACTGGGGCGCCACGGCCTCCGCCGTCCTGCGCGCCCTCCAGTCGGTCCTCATCCACGTCCGCCTCAACCAGCCCCTGGAAGAACTCGACGGCCTGGACACCGACCAGGCCACGATGGGCGACGAGACCCTGGAGTTCGAGGCGGGCCGCGTCATGGCGGAGGAGATCGGCGAGCCGCTGGGGATCCGGCGGGGGAAGTAGCGACCGGCACGATCACCGGGGGCCGCTCACGGCGCTCGCCGGCACCGCTCCTTCGCTGTGACGCGGGGCACTTTTCCGCGTGGCGCGGCGGAGTCTGGGCAGATGCGGAACGCGGACGTCCGACGTCTCACCATGCGGGAGCAGGGTGGTGGAATTCGGGCGCTCGTTAGACTGAGCCGACACAAACGAACCGAGCGAGGAGCGCACGTGGGCCTTGTCGTGCAGAAGTACGGAGGCTCCTCCGTAGCCGATGCCGAGGGCATCAAGCGCGTCGCCAAGCGGATCGTGGAAGCGAAGAAGAACGGCAACCAGGTTGTCGTCGTCGTTTCCGCGATGGGCGACACGACGGACGAGCTGATCGATCTCGCCGAGCAGGTTTCTCCGATGCCTGCCGGGCGTGAGTTCGACATGCTGCTGACCGCCGGAGAGCGGATCTCCATGGCCCTGCTGGCGATGGCGATCAAAAACCTGGGGCATGAAGCCCAGTCGTTCACCGGCAGCCAGGCAGGCGTCATCACCGACTCGGTCCACAACAAAGCCCGGATCATCGACGTCACGCCGGGGCGGATCCGGGAGTCGCTCGACAAGGGCAACATCGCGATCGTCGCCGGTTTCCAGGGCGTCAGCCAGGACAAGAAGGACATCACCACGCTGGGCCGCGGCGGGTCCGACACCACGGCCGTGGCGCTGGCCGCCGCGCTCGACGCCGAGGTCTGCGAGATCTACACCGACGTCGACGGCGTGTTCACCGCCGACCCGCGTGTGGTGAAGAAGGCGAAGAAGATCGACTGGATCTCCTTCGAGGACATGCTGGAGCTGGCCGCGTCCGGGTCCAAGGTGCTGCTCCACCGCTGTGTGGAGTACGCCCGCCGCTACAACATCCCGATCCACGTCCGGTCCAGTTTCAGCGGGCTGCAGGGCACGTGGGTCAGCAGTGAGCCGATTGGGGACAAGCAGGTGGAGCAGGCCATCATCTCCGGTGTCGCGCACGACACCTCCGAGGCCAAGATCACGGTCGTCGGTGTGCCGGACAAGCCGGGTGAGGCCGCCGCGATCTTCCGGACCATCGCCGATGCCGAGATCAACATCGACATGGTCGTGCAGAACGTGTCCGCCGCCGCGACCGGCCTGACGGACATCTCCTTCACGCTGCCGAAGACCGAGGGCCGCAAGGCCATCGACGCGCTGGAGAAGAACCGGCCGGGCATCGGCTTCGACTCGCTGCGCTACGACGACCAGATCGGGAAGATCTCACTGGTCGGCGCCGGGATGAAGACCAACCCGGGCGTCACGGCCTCCTTCTTCGAGGCGCTGTCCGACGCCGGTGTGAACATCGAGCTGATCTCGACCTCCGAGATCCGCATCTCGGTCGTCACGCGCGCCGACGACGTGCCGGAGGCCGTGCGCGCCGTGCACACCGCCTTCGGACTCGACTCCGACACCGACGAGGCCGTCGTCTACGGAGGCACGGGCCGGTAATGGCACCGACCGGCAGGCCGACGCTCGCGGTCGTGGGAGCGACCGGGGCCGTTGGCGCGGTCATGCTCCAGATCCTGTCCCAGCGCGCGGACATCTGGGGCGAGATCCGCCTGATCGCCTCCCCGCGCTCGGTCGGCCGCAAGCTGGCCGTGCGCGGGGCGGAGGTCGAGGTGGTGGGCCTGAGCGAAGAGGCCTTCGACGGGGTCGACATCGCCCTGTTCGACGTGCCGGACGAGGTCGCCGCCGCATGGGCGCCGGTCGCCGTCGCGCGCGGTGCGGTCGTCGTCGACAACTCGGCCGCCTTCCGGCTCGATGCCGAGGTGCCGCTCGTGGTGCCCGAGGTCAACCCGCACGCCGTTCGGATGCGGCCGCGCGGGATCGTCGCCAACCCCAACTGCACGACCCTGACGATGATCGTCGCCCTGGGCGCGCTGCACGCCGAGTTCGGGCTGCGCGAGCTGGTGGTGTCGTCGTACCAGGCGGTGAGCGGGGCCGGGCAGGCCGGTGTGGACACGCTGCGGGCCCAGATGTCCCTGGTGGCCGGTACCGAGCTGGGGACGAAACCCGGTGACGTGCGGCGGGCCGTCGGCGAGCACACCGGGCCGTTCCCGGAGCCGGTCGCGCTGAACGTCGTGCCGTGGGCCGGGTCGCTGCGCGAGGACGGCTGGTCCTCGGAGGAGATGAAGGTCCGCGACGAGGCCCGCAAGATCCTCGGGCTGCCGCAGCTGCCGGTCGCCGTGACCTGCGTCCGGGTGCCGGTCGTGACCACCCACTCCCTGACCGTCCACGCCCGCTTCCAGGGCGAGGTCACCGTCGACGGCGCCCGCGAGATCCTCGCGACCGCGCCGGGGGTCGTCCTCTACGACGATCCGGAGGCCGGGGAGTTCCCGACCCCGGCCGACGTCGTCGGCACCGATCCGACCTGGGTCGGGCGGGTGCGGCGCGCCCTGGACGACCCGACCGCGCTGGAGCTGTTCGTCTGCGGCGACAACCTCCGCAAGGGCGCCGCGCTGAACACCGCGCAGATCGCCGAACTGGTCGCCGCGGAGAGAGCCGCGGAGAGCACGGCGTAGAGATTCGGCCACTGAGTCCGAAAAACGGCAAGAGGTTTATAGGATCCGTGTAAGGAATGTGGCCGGAAGCATGGTCCAAACCACTTGATCCACTGGATCACGGCGACAGAGGATTTCCCTCCCCGCCCCCGCAACCGTGCGCGGGGCGGGGAGCGTCTTTGCGGTCACTCTTCGGGCGCGGGGACGCCGTGAGCGGACCGGGCGTGGGGACGCCTGCTCCACATCGGACATAGGGGAAGAGCGGGACGCATGACGGCTCTCGAAGCACCGTCGGTTGTCGCATATGTGACGTCCGGCACGTACAACCCTGGCGGGGGGAGACGTGTCCAACAGGCGTGGCAGAGGTACTCGAACTCAGTGCGGCCCGCGGCACCGCGGCACTCCGGCCGCCCCGTGCGGCGCTGCGGCCCCGCACGCCCGGCGGCATGCCGGTGATCGCGCCCGTGCCCGCCGCGCGGCCCGCCCGCATACCCAGTCAGCGAGACGAAGCCGGAGCCGAGGGGGCCGCGGCGGACGCGGTCGCCGGGACCACCGTCGACCACCTCACCGAGACCTACCGCGCGCACTACCGCTCCCTGCTGGGCCTGGCCGCGCTGCTCCTCGACGACACCGCCTCCTGCGAGGACGTCGTACAGGAGGCCTTCATCCGCGTGCACTCCGCCCGCAAACGCGTGCGCGACCCGGAGAAGACCCTCGCCTACCTGCGCCAGACGGTCGTCAACCTCTCCCGCTCCACGCTGCGCCGGCGCATCCTCGGCCTGAAGCTGCTCTCCAAGCCGATGCCCGACATGGCCAGCGCGGAGGAGGGCGCCTACGACCAGCTGGAGCGCCGCGACCTCATCAAGGCGATGAAGGGCCTGCAGCGCCGCCAGCGCGAGGTCCTGGTGCTGCGCTACTTCGCGGACATGACCGAGGCGCAGGTCGCCGAGACCCTCGGGATCTCCCTGGGTTCGGTGAAGGCGTACGGCTCGCGGGGCATCGCCGCGCTGCGGGTGGCCATGGAGGCACCGGCATGAGTGAGCGAGGGCCGGCATGAGGCGGCACGACGAGGACGAGCACAAGCAATCGCACGCTGGGAACGGAACTGTGAACCACGGCCCCGACGAGAAGAACGCCGAGGGGCTCGGCCCGGATCTCGACGGGCTCGGGGACGATGAGCTCGCGCTGCGGCGGATGCTGCACTCCGTCGTCGACGACATCGAGCCGCGGTCCGGTTCGCTGGAGCGGCTGCGGCGCGCGGTGCCGGCCCGGCGCGCCCGCAGGCGGCAGGCCGTCGTCGGGGTGGCCGCCGCGGCCCTGTTCTTCGGCACCGCGATCCCGGCCCTCGTGCACGTCTCGGACTCCGGCGGCACCGACCCCGACACCGCCATGGCCGGCCAGTCCTCCCAGGCCCAGGGCGGCACCGGGCAGGACCCGGCCCCGGCCGGCGGCACCTCCGGGAAGAAGGGCGGGGGCAGCGCGAGCGCCGAGCCCGGTGGGCAGCCCGGCAGGACCGGCGAGAAGGGCAGGAGCGGCGGCGGCGCCACCAGCTCCGCGGGCGCCGACCCGAGCGCCACGCTCTCCGCGGGCGGCGCCCCGGTGTGCAAGCCCGCGCAGCTGGGCTCCGCGACCGGCAGCGCCGCCGCGCCCGACACCGCGGGCGTCGTCTACGGCACGTTCCATGTCACCAACACCTCCTCCGTCGCGTGCGCCGTCGGCGGCGCGGGCAAGGTCACCCCCGCCGCCCAGGGCGCGGCCGACCCGGCCAAGATCGTCACCGCCCGGCATGTGGCCGGGGACGCGGCGACCGGGCTGCCCGACCCGTCGCTGGAGGTCTCCGGACTGGTGCTGCAGCCCGGCGCGGCGTACGAGGAGAAGTTCGCCTTCGTGCCCTCGCAGACCTGCCCCACCTCCGGCGGCTCCACCACCACGGGCGGCTCCACCACCGGCTCCACCGGCGGCCCGTCGCCGGACCCGACCCCCACCCCGCAGGCCGGCGCCTCCGGCACCGCGGGCTCGGACACGGGCGGCACGACGTCGGGCACGACGACCCAGCTGGGCACCGAGGGGGGCACGGCCCCGGGGAGTGTCGTGGTCACGCACACCGCCCAGGGCGGCTCGCCGACGGCCTCGGCGACGGTGCCGCAGGCCTGCGCCGGGACCGTGTACTACACCGGGGTGCTGGCGGGGTCGTAACCCCGGCGCACCTCCTACGGAGCGCTCACCGCGGCCGGGGTCTCTTCCTCCTCCGGCACCAGGAGGCCCAGCGCGGCGTCCCGTACCGCCTCCGCCTCGCGCCGCAGCAGGCGGAACCACATGAAGACCACGAAGCCCGCGAAGACGAACCACTCGCCGGTGTAGCCGAGGTTCTGGAAGGCCTTCAGGTCCAGGCCGCTGCCCGACGGGGCGGTCGCGGGGACGGGCTTCATGCCGGAGCCGGCCGTGTCGAGGGTGATCCAGGCGTCGTACAGCTTGTACGGCACCAGGTTGACCAGCGACGCCGAGCTGATCGCCGCCGTCTGGCCCGCCGGGAGTCCGCCCGCCGCGCTGACCCCGTTGTCGCCGGGCGTCTCGGAGGCCTGGAGCGCGCCGGTGACGGTGACCTCACCGGTCGGCGGGGCCGGTGCCTTCGCGGCGTCCGCCGTGCCCGGCAGCCAGCCCCGTACGACCGGCAGGGCCTTGCCGGAGTCGGTGCGCAGCAGCGTGAGGACGTAGAAGCCGTTCCTGTCGTCGAGTTGCCGGCCGGGCACCAGCAGCTGGGTGCCGTACCGGCCGTGCGCGCTGACCCGGCGGCCGGAGGTCGCCTGGTCCACGGGCAGCATCGTGTCCAGCGGCTTCGCGGTCTCCCGCTGGTCGGAGGCGGCCTGCTTGGTCGCGGCGCGGCTGTCGTGCACCCGCCCCTCGAACCGGCTCAGCTGCCACGACCCCATGAAGACGCAGAACGGGATGGCGAGCAGCACGAAGACGTTGATGCCCCACCAGCGGGGTGTCAGCAGAAAGCGGTACACGCCCTCCACGGTACGGCGCCGCCGCCGGACCCCCGCCCGCGGGGCGCCCGTCAGCGACCTGCCCGACCGGTCCGACATGGCGCGATTGTCCTCTCGTCGGTTCGACGGGACGGACACCGGCGGGCGCCGTGCGGTCGGGAGCCGAAAGTTATCCACAGGCTGCGGACACTCGCCACACAATCATCGGCGCGGCCAGGCAGTATGGGCGCATGACTGGGGCGATGAGCGAGAGCGACATGCACGACATGCACGACATGCACGATCTGCCGGACTGGGAGAAGCGCTTCCGGGCGCCGCGGGTGTCACTGCCCGACTGGGCGGAGGACGCACCGGACCGCTCCCTGTTCGTGTCGAACGCGACGGGGACGTACGAGCTGTACGCCTGGGACCGCGCGACGGGCGAGCAGCGCCAGGCGACGGACCGGCCGAACGGCACGACGGACGGCGTGCTCTCCCCGGACGGCGCCTGGATCTGGTGGTTCGACGACAAGGACGGCGACGAGTTCGGCGTCTGGCGCCGCCAGCCCTTCGCGGGCGGCGCGGCCGAGCCGGCGGTCCCCGGCCTCGCCCCCTCCTACCCGGCCGGGCTGGCCCTCGCCCGCGACGGCCGCACGGCGGTGGTCGGCCGCTCCACCGACGAGGACGGTACGACGATCCACCTCGCCCGCGCGGGCGAGGCCCCGGCCGAGATCTACCGCCACCGCGAGTCGGCGGGCGTCGGCGACCTCTCGCGCGACGGCTCCCTGATCGCCGTCGAGCACACCGAGCACGGCGACGCCATGCACGCGGCGCTGCGCGTGCTGAGCCCGGACGGCACGACGGTCGCCGAGCTGGACGACACCAAGGGCGGCACCGTGGAGCTGGGCCTCGAAGTGCTCGGCTTCGCCCCCGTCGACGGCGACACCCGGCTGCTCATCGGCCATCAGCGCCGCGGCCGCTGGGAGCCCATGGTGTGGGACGTGGCGACGGGCGAGGAGACCGACCTCGCCCTGGAGCTGCCGGGCGACGTCAGCGCCGAGTGGTACCCGGACGGCTCGGCCCTGCTCGTCGCGCACGGCTTCGAGGCCCGCAGCGAGCTGTTCCGCCTCGACCTCGCGAGCCGCGAGCTGACCCGCATCCCCACCCCGCCCGGCACGGTGTCGGGCGCCACGGCCCGCCCCGACGGCAGCGTGGAGTACCTGTGGTCGTCGGCCGAGGAGCCGCCGGCCGTGCGCTCCACGTCCGGCGGGGTCGTCCTGGACCCCCCGGGCCTGCTGTGCCCGCCGTCGGTGGCGGTGGAGGACGCCTGGGTGGAGGGCCCCGGCGGCCGCATCCACGCCCTGATCCAGAAGCCCGCGGGCGCGACCGGCCCCCTGCCCACGGTCTTCGACCTGCACGGCGGCCCGACCTGGCACGACAGCGACGCCTTCGCCGCGGGCCCGGCCGCCTGGGTCGACCAGGGGTACGCGGTGATCCGCGTCAACTACCGCGGCTCCACGGGATACGGCCGCGCCTGGACCGACGCCCTCAAGCACCGGGTCGGCCTGATCGAGCTGGAGGACGTGGCGGCGGTCCGCGACTGGGCGGTCTCCTCCGGCCTCGCCGACCCCGAGCGCCTGGTCCTCACCGGCGGCTCCTGGGGCGGCTATCTCACCCTGCTCGGCATCGGCACCCAGCCGGACGCCTGGACGGTGGGCATCGCGGTCGTGCCCGTCGCGGACTACGTCACCGCGTACCACGACGAGATGGAGGCCCTGAAGGCCATGGACCGCACCCTGCTGGGCGGCACCCCGGAGGAGGTCCCGGAGCGCTTCGAGGCGTCCTCCCCCCTGACGTACGTCGACGCGGTCAAGGCCCCGGTCTACATCTCGGCCGGAGTCAACGACCCCCGCTGCCCGATCCGCCAGATCGACAACTACGTCAAGCGCCTGGACGCCCGCGGCGCCACCCACGAGGTCTACCGCTACGACGCGGGCCACGGCTCCCTGGTCGTGGACGAGCGCATCAAGCAGGTCCGGCTGGAGATGGACTTCGCGGCGCGGCACCTGCCCAAGGCGTAACCCCCGTACGGGTCAGCGCAGTTCCGCGAGGCCCCTGCGGGTGGCGGCGACGACGACACGGTCCCCCTTCTCCAGCACATGGTCCGGGGCCGTGTCGGTGCGGCCCTCCAGGGCCAGGGCCCGCCAGGAGCCCGCCTGGAAGGCCTCGCGTACGGTGCGGCCCTCCAGCTGGGGATGGCCGGCCACGTCCACGGAGGCGAAGAGCAGGACCCTGCGGCCCACGGGGATCGCGCCCACCACCTGCCGGCCGAGCATCGCCCCGGCGAACGCGGGCGCGGCCAGGTGCGTGACGCTCCGGCTCCGGGTCAGCGCGTGCGGGTACGCGGCCCGCAGGGTGCGGTAGACGGCGGTGGCGAAGTCGTCGTCGTAGAGCCGGAGCACCACCCGCAGGTCGGGCCGTACGGTGCGCGCGTACAGCACCGCCTCCAGGTTGGTGGTGTCGGCGCTGGTCACGGCGAGGAGGGCGTACGCGCGGTGGATCTTGGCGGCCTCCAGGACGCCTTCCTGGGTGACGTCGCCGAGGACCACCGGCACCCGCAGGCGGCGCGCGGTCGCGAGGCCGCGGGCCTCCGGGTCGGACTCCACGCACACGACGGGGACGTTCAGTTCGCGCAGCCGGGTCATGACCCGGGTGCCGATCTTCCCCAGCCCGAGCAGCACCACGTGCCCGCCGAGGCCGCGCGGCGGCTTGCGCAGGGCGGAGGCGGTGCGGAAGGTGCCCAGCGCCTCCAGCACGGCCGCCAGCAGCACCGGCAGCAGCAGCAACCCGACCAGTGCGGACAGGAGTTGGAGGAGCTGCCGGCCGAGGGGCGCCTCCTTGGCGGGGTCGTCGATCGCGAGCAGATCGAGGAGGGTGTAGTAGAAGGCGCGCAGCGGCTGGATCCCGCTGACCAGCCACAGTGCGACGGCGAGTGCGACGACGCAGGCCACCATGCCCGCCAGCGACCAGCGCAGCCGGCGTGAGAACAGCGAGGCGAGCGGCGGCACGCCGCCCACCCCGCGGCCGGCCATCCCGCGTCCGCCCGCCCGGCGGCCGGCCGCGTCCGCGTCCGGGCCGCCCGCCGCCGACGCCTGCTCCAGCACCAGCGCCGTGCGCCCGCCGGCCCGGGCGACCTCCTCGTCGTCGGGCAGCAGCCGCGTCTCCTGCTCCCCGTTGCCGTCCGGGCCCTCCCCGCCGGCCCGGTCGCCCGCCGACAGCAGGGCCAGCGTGTACAGCCCGGAGCCCGCGGCCCGCCCGTCCGCGGACAGCGGGCGTTCCACGGCCCGCAGCAGCAGGCCCTCGGTCTGGACGACCTTGCTGGTGCCCGTGACCGCGGTCGCGGCGAGCGCGGGCGCGGCGGTGTCGGCGTCCGACAGGACGGTCGTGGAGGCGTCCGCGGCGCCCTCGCCGTCACCGGTCGCCAACGCGGCGGCCTGGTCGAGGAGTTCCTCGATGTGCTGGCCCAGCCGGCGGTTGTAGAGCCGCAGGACGAGGCGCAGCCGCGGGTTGAGACGACGGGCGGTCAGGGCGGCGCGGATGTTGGTCTCGTCGTCGTCGAAGACGAGGGCGAGCGCGGCGGCCCGCTCCACCCCGGCCTCGGCGAGCACGGCCTCACCGAGGCCGACGGCCTCCAGCACCCGGGGTCCGTCCTGCCCGTCCGTACCGCCGGAGCCGCTCGCGGCGGGCGGCGTCGCGGCCCCGGCGACGGCACCCGCCCGGCCCACCGTCGCGCTGACCACGCGGTCGAACAGCGCCGCCGACGCCGCCCGGGCCCGGCCGACCACCGGCGGGCGGGCGGTGCGCTCGTCCGGCGGTACGACCAGGGTGACCTGCTCGCCGTAGACCCCGCGCAACTCGGCGGCCAGCCGGTGCGCGAGCCCGTCGTCACCGCACACCATCATGTGCGCACGCGGGGCCCTCGGCCCGCCGCGCGCGGCACCCTGGCCTGCCTGATTCGGAACGCTCACCACGAGGGAAAAGAGTGCCCCAAGAAGAAGAGTGGTTCCAGCAACGGTGTGAACACCTGCGCAAGCATGCGCGTACCGAGGGGGAGGGAGCACACCAGCCGGAGGTAACCGCCCGTGGCCATCACCGAAGACGCCCCACCCGGTGCGCAGGCACGCCCCGCTGACGCGTCGTCGGATCAGGAGGGCCGCCGGCTCAGCTCTCCGCTGGTACTGGTCCTGACCCTGCTCCTCGCCGTGCTCGCCCAGTCTCCGATCCGCGGACTCCTCGGCACCCCGCTGATGCAGAGCTGGATGACGGTGTTCGTCGCGGTGACCATGCAGGCGCTGCCCTTCCTGGTGCTCGGCGTGCTGCTCTCGGCGGCGCTCGCGGCGTTCGTCCCGCCGTCCTTCTTCGCGCGCGCCCTCCCGAGCCGCCCCGCCCTCGCCGTCCCGGTGGCCGGGGTCGCGGGCGCGATCCTGCCGGGCTGCGAGTGCGCGTCGGTGCCGGTGGCGGGCGCGCTGGTGCGCCGGGGCGTCACCCCGGCCGCCGCCCTCGCCTTCCTCCTCTCCGCCCCGGCCATCAACCCGATCGTGCTGACCGCCACCGCCGTGGCCTTTCCCCGCGACCCGGAGATGGTCCTCGGCCGGTTCGCCGCGAGCCTGCTGGTGGCGTGTGTGATGGGCTGGCTGTGGCAGCGGCTGGGCCGCACCGACTGGCTGCGCCCGCCGGCCCACGGCGCGCACGAGGGCGCGACCAGGGGGGAGGCGTTCTGGAACTCGGTCCGGCACGACACCGTGCACGCCGGCGGGTTCCTGGTGCTCGGCGCGATGGCCGCCGCGACCCTGAAGGCGGTGGCTCCCGCACAGTGGCTGCGCACGGCCGCCGCCAATCCGCTGGTCGCGATCCTCGCCCTCGCCGTCCTCGCCGTGCTCCTCTCCATCTGCTCGGAGGCGGACGCGTTCGTCGCGGCCTCCCTGACCCAGTTCTCGCTGACGGCCAAGCTGGTGTTCCTGGTGGTGGGCCCGATGATCGACCTCAAGCTGTTCGCGATGCAGGCCGGCACCTTCGGCCGCGGCTTCGCCCTGCGCTTCGCCCCCGCCACCTTCGCGATGGCCGTCGCGGGTGCCGTGGTGGTCGGGACGGTGCTGCTGTGAACCGCCAGTCCCAGGCCGCCGTCATGTTCCTGCTCGGCGCCGCGCTGCTGCACGCGGGCAGCACCGGTCTGTATCTGCGCTACGTCAAGGCGGGCCTGCAGCCGCTGCTGCTGGCGTCGGGCGCGGTACTGATCGTGGGGGCGCTGGCGACCGTCTGGTACGAGCGCGTGCGGCATCGCCTGCGGCAGCAGACGAACGAGGGCCAGGCCCACGAGGGGCATGCTCACCCCGAACCCCGGGTCTCCTGGCTCCTGTTGCTGCCTCTCCTCGCGCTCATCCTCGTCGCGCCGCCCGCCCTCGGCTCGTACAGCGCGCTGCGCTCGGGGACGGCGCTGCAGAAGCCGTACGGCGTCGGGCCGTTGCCCGGCGGCAGCGGGCCCGCGCGGTTGTCCGTGGTCGACTACGCCTCCCGCGCGGCCTACGGCAACGGCCGTTCCCTGGACGGACGGACGGTCCAGGTCACCGGGTTCCTCGCCCTGGACGGTTCGGGGCAGCCGTATCTGGTGCGGATGGCCCTCAACTGCTGTGCCGCGGACGCCCAGCCGGTCAAGATCGGGCTGACCGGTCAACTGCCGCCCGTGCTGCGGCCGGACGCGTGGCTGGAGGTGACCGGTACGTACAGCCCCCGGCTGAGCCGCGACCCCGTCAACAACGGGCCGATCCCGTTCCTGAAGGTCGGCTCGGCACAGCCGGTTCCGGTACCGCACGATCCGTACGACGAGACGTGGAACAACTGAACGCCCGCCGACGCGCGCGACGCGCCTACGCCCCCGTCAGATCGAAGCGCTCCAGGTCCCGCAGCCACGCCTGGGCGTTGCCGTCCGAGGGGGCGCGCCAGTCGCCGCGTGGGGAGAGGGAGCCGCCGGCCGAGACCTTCGGGCCGTTCGGCATGGCGGAGCGTTTGAACTGGGAGAAGCCGAAGAAGCGGCGGACGAAGACCTCCAGCCAGCGGCGGATCTCGGGGAGGTCGTAGGCGCGGCGCTCGGCCTCGGGGAAGCCGGGGGGCCAGGCGCCGGCCTCCTGGTCGTGCCAGGCGTGCCAGGCCAGGAAGGCGATCTTCGAGGGGCGGAAGCCGTAGCGCAGCACGTGCCAGAGGGTGAAGTCGTGCAGCGCGTACGGGCCGATCTTCGACTCGGTGGACTGCATCTCCTCGCCGGGGACGAGTTCGGGGCTGATCTCCGTGTCGAGGATCGCGGTGAGGATCTTGCCGGTCTCGTCGTCGAACTGGCCGCTGCTGACGACCCACCGGATCAGGTGCTGGATCAGCGTCTTCGGCACGCCGGAGTTGACGTTGTAGTGGCTCATCTGGTCGCCGACGCCGTACGTGCACCAGCCGAGAGCCAGCTCGGAGAGGTCGCCGGTGCCGAGGACGATGCCGTCGCGCTGGTTGGCCAGCCGGAACAGGTAGTCCGTGCGCAGGCCCGCCTGGACGTTCTCGAAGGTGACGTCGTAGACCGGCTCGCCGGCGGCGAAGGGGTGGCCCATCTCCTTCAGCATCAGCCGCGCCGTCGGCGTGATGTCCAGCTCGGACGCCGTGACGCCGAGGGCGCGCATCAGCTTGTGGGCGTTGTCCTTGGTGTGGTCGCTGGTGGCGAATCCGGGCAGGGTGAAGGCCAGGATGTCGCTGCGCGGGCGGCCGGCGCGGTCCATCGCGCGCGCGGCGACGATCAGCGCGTGCGTGGAGTCCAGGCCGCCGGAGACGCCGATGACGACCTTGGGGCCGCCGATCGAGGCGAGGCGCTGCTGGAGCCCGGCGACCTGGATGTTGTAGGCCTCGTAGCAGTCCAGGGCGAGCCGCTCGGCGTCGGCGGGCACGAACGGGAAGCGCTCCAGGCGGCGGCGCAGGCCCAGGTCGGTGGTGGTGGGCGGGGCGAGCTCGAAGGACACCGTGCGGAAGTCGGCGGTGCGGGCGGCGTGGGTGCGGCGGTTGTCGTCGAAGGTGCCCGTCCGCTGGCGCTCCTGGCGCAGCAGGTCGAGGTCGACGTCGGCGACGGCGTACTGCTCTCCGGCCGGGAAGCGCTCGGTCTCGGCCAGCAGCACCCCGTTCTCGTAGATCAGGGTCTGGCCGTCCCAGGACAGGTCGGTGGTGGACTCGCCGAGACCGGCGGCCGCGTAGACGTAGGCGGCGTGGCAGCGCTCGGAGGCCGAGCGGCACAGCAGCTTGCGGTCCTCGGCGCGGCCGACGGTGATCGGGCTGCCGGAGAGGTTGAGCAGGACGGTCGCGCCGGCCAGTGCCGCCTCCGCGCTCGGCGGCACCGGGACCCACATGTCCTCGCAGATCTCGGTGTGCAGGACCAGTCCGGGCACGTCGTCCGCCGCGAAGAGCAGGTCCACGCCGAAGGGGAGGTCGGCACCGGACAGGCGGATCGTTCCGCCGCGCTCGTCGTCGCCCGCGGCGATCTGGCGGCGCTCGTAGAACTCGCGGTAGTTCGGCGGGTACGACTTCGGTACGACGCCGAGGATCCGGCCCCGGTGGACGAGCACCGCGCAGTTGTAGACCCGGCCTCGGTGGCGCAGCGGGGCGCCGACCACCAGCACCGGCAGCAGCTCGGCGGACCCGGCGACGACGGTGGCGAGCGCCGACTCGACCTCGTCCAGCAGGGCGTCCTGGAGCAGCAGGTCCTCGATCGCATACCCGGACAGGCACATCTCGGGGAACACGGCGACCGCGACGCCCTCCTCGTCACACCGGCGCGCGTGGCGCAGGACGGAGGCGGCGTTGGCGGGCGGGTCGGCGATGACGGTGTGGCCGGTGCAGGCGGCGACACGTGCGAAGCCGTGCTGATAGATCGACCAGAAGCTCAACGGGACCTCTCTCACGGCTCCACGACGTTCCTGCGGGGTGCTACGAGGAAAGCCTACGGGGGCCGCGCCGGGAGGGTCAGGACAGGCCCGACGCGCGCAGTACGCCCTCGGCCGCCTCGCCGTCGATGCGGTGGCCGAGCCGGTCCAGCACGTCGGCTCCCTGGCGCAGCGTGCCGCGCTCCAGGGAGCGGCGCACCCCGGTGTCGAGTTCGTGCCAGAGCAGCGGGTTGGCCGCGAGGATCCGGGGGTCCAGTTCCAGCCGGTGGCCGTGGACGTCCCGCAGGACCAGGTGGGAGGAGACGCCGTCGTACTGCCGTACGGCCGTGAGCGCGTCGGTGCGGACGACGCGCCGGCGCCAGGGGGTGCGCACCGCGAGCCAGCCGGGGCCCGCGCTCACCCGCTGCGGCAGCAGCACCACGCCCACCGCTGTCGCGAGGGCGGCCCAGAGCAGGGCGCGCGGCCCGGTCAGGGTGCCGGCGTCCCAGTCGACCAGGAAGGCGAGCGTGCCGAAGAGGAGGGCACAGCTCACCGCGAGCCGGGCACTGCCACGCCAGTGGCGGTCGCGGGCGGACCCGGCCGCTGTGCTGCGTCGCATACTGCCGACGCTAGGCACGGCCGCGCGGTCCGGCGACCGCTGCTGACGCTCCCCTGACGGGGTACGGCCCGATCCTGACGGAATCCTTACGCGCCGCCTGCCAGGGCGCTCGGCCGGGCGGGCCGTACCGGGCTGCCCACGGCGTGGTGGACGTACTCGCGGACCAACCGGAACCCGGCGTGCCACGCCAGCAGGCGGCTGGCGCGGTTGTGCAGGGAGCAGTTCCAGGCGGGGGTGTGGCCCCGGGCGACGACGTCCGCGCACAGGGCGGTGACGCAGGCCAGACCGAGGCGCAGGCGGCGGCGGTCGGGGACGGTGTACACGGCCACGTCCTCGTGGCCGGTGCCGCGGAAGTAGGTGCAGGCCACGGCGAGGATCCGGCCGGCGCGGGTCACCGCGGCCCAGGCGTGCCCCGAGGCGGCGAGGCCGAGCGGCCCGCCCCAGCTGGCCGAGAGCCAGGAGGCGTCCGGGCCGAGGGTGTCCAGGGCGCCGGTGTCGGCCGGCTCCAGGCGCCGTACGGTCACGGCGTGCGGGACGGTCGCGGGCTGCGGCCGTGCCTGGAGCGTCCAGACCATGCGCTCCCACGGGGTCAGCCGGTCGAAGGCGGCACCGAGGACGGGCAGGAACCGGTCCGGGGCCTCGATCCGGCTGCCGGCCAGCGGGGCGAGCAGTTCCGGCGTCAGCCGCCGCGGGCTGCCGCGCAGGACGACGTGCCCGGCGCAGGAGACGGCGACCGCGCGCGGCTGCACGGGCCGGTCGGCCCACCACCGGCCGACGCCGGTGGCCAGCGCGTGCTCGCCGATCGTGGCGGGACCGGGGGCACCGGAGGGGAACCAGCGCGCGAGCGCCCGTGCGTCCGGCGGCGGGATCTCGATCATCGGGGTCTCCTGAGCGCCGACGCCTCGCGGGAGTTCTCTGCGGTGCGCATTTCAGACGGTCCGGCCGACCAGCAGGTCCGCCAGCTTGTTCAGGCGCCGTACCGTGCGGTCCTCGGCGGCCGCCGGGGCCGGGTCGACGCGTTCGGCGCGGTCGTAGTAGGCGCCGTTGACGATCTCGACGGCCGGGTCGCAGAGCCGGACCACGTGCGCGGCGCCCTCGGCGGGGGTGGTGCCCTCGTGGGCGTAGAGCGGGAGCAGCGCGGTGTCGCAGACGCCCGGGTGGACGGAGACGGCGGTGACGCGCGGGTCGGCGGCGAAGACCGTGAGGGCGAGCTGCGACTGGGCGTAGGCGGCGAGGCGCGAGTAGCGGCGGGCGCGGTTCGGGTCCGCCCAGCTGATGGAGGCCGTGCGGTGCAGCGAGGAGGACACGTTCACCACCCGGCCGCCGGGGTCGCTGGTCAGCGCCGGCTCCAGCAGGCACGTGAGCAGGTAGTGGGCGAGGAAGTTGACCTGGAAGGCGATCTCGTTGCCGTCGGCGGTGACGGTGTGCCGCTCGGGAGCCGCCATGCCCGCGTTGTTGACGAGGACGTCCAGGTGCGGGTGCTCGGCGACGACCGCGCGGGCGAAAGCCTCGACCTCTTCCAGGTGGGCGAAGTCGGCGCCGTACGAACACAGTCGGGCCGGCTCGACGCCTGCCGTGGCGGCCAGCCGGTCCGCCGCCGCCCGCGCCTCGGCCGCCGTACGGCCGTGCAGCAGCACGGTGGCGCCGCGCTCGGCGAGCTGTCGTGCCGTCTCGTGGCCGATGCCGGAAGTGGCGCCCGTGATCAGGACGGTTCGGGATGAAAGGGATGCCTGGGTCATGATCCTGTCCGGATGGAGGAGAAGGAGAAGGAGAAGGAGAAGGAGAAGGAGAGGGAGAGGGAGAGGGAGAGGGAGGAGAAGGAGCGAGGGGCGCCGGAGCCGGTCACGGCGCCCCTCGGGTCACGGAAAGCGGCGTCGGCGGACGCGGCGTCGGCACGGCGGGCGTCGGCGGGACGCGCTGCCAGCGCGGCGCGGGCGCTTCCGTTCAGCGCGGCGTACGACGCGGCGGCCGAGCGAAGCGAGATGGGGGCACCCCCGGTCGAAGGCTGGGGGAGGGACTCGGCGGCCGGTCGGAAAGGGGCCAGGCGCTGTTCACGCCCTCCATGGAAGCCGCGCCGCTCGGGCCGGGCAAGCCGGAAACGCCTTCTCTGACGGGGCCCTGACGTGCGCATACGTGTCCTTGACGGGGTCAGCCGGGCGGGCGACGCGGGTCAGCCGAGGCCGGGCACCTGGGAGACGGCCAGGTCGATGACCTTGATGCCGACGAAGGGCAGGACGAGCCCGCCGAGGCCGTAGACGAGCAGGTTGCGGCGCAGCAGGTCGTGGGCGGAGGCGGGGGTGTAGCGCACGCCGCGCAGGGCCAGTGGGATCAGGGCGACGATGATCAGCGCGTTGAAGATGATCGCGGAGGTGATCGCGGAGGTCGGGCTGTGCAGGCCCATCACGTTCAGGGACCTCAGGCCCGGGTACGTGCCCGCGAACATCGCCGGGATGATGGCGAAGTACTTCGCGACGTCGTTCGTGATGGAGAAGGTCGTCAACGCGCCGCGGGTGATGAGGAGTTGCTTGCCGATCTCGACGATCTCGATGAGCTTGGTCGGGTTGGAGTCGAGGTCGACCATGTTGCCGGCCTCCTTGGCGGCCGACGTGCCGGTGTTCATGGCCACGCCGACGTCCGCCTGGGCGAGCGCGGGCGCGTCGTTGGTGCCGTCGCCGGTCATCGCGACGAGCTTGCCGCCCTCCTGCTCACGCCTGATCAGCGCGAGTTTGTCCTCGGGGGTGGCCTCGGCCAGGTAGTCGTCCACGCCCGCCTCCTGGGCGATGGCGCGGGCGGTCAGCGGGTTGTCGCCGGTGATCATCACCGTGCGGATGCCCATGCGGCGCAGCTCGGCGAAGCGTTCGCGGATGCCGTCCTTGACGACGTCCTTGAGGTGGATCAGGCCGAGCACGCGCGGTCCGTCCCAGTCGTGCACGGCCACCAGCAGGGGCGTGCCGCCGCCGGCGGCCACCGCGTCGGAGTACCGCTGGGCCTCGGGCGGCACCTGGCCGCCGTACCGGCGCACCCACTCGATGACCTGCCCGGCGGCGCCCTTGCGGACGGCGCACACCGCGCCGTTCGGCCAGCGCAGGTCGACCCCGCTCATCCGGGTCTGCGCGCTGAAGGCGACCCAGTGGGCGTTCGCCAGCGCACCCTGGTCCGGCGTGCGCAGGCCGTACCGGTTCTTGGCGAGGACGACGACGGAGCGGCCCTCCGGGGTCTCGTCGGCGAGCGACGACAGCTGGGCCGCCTCCGCGAGGTGCGCTTCCCGGACGCCGGGCATCGGGACGAAGGCGGCGGCCTCGCGGTTGCCGAGGGTGATGGTGCCGGTCTTGTCGAGCAGCAGGGTGTTCACGTCACCGGCGGCCTCGACCGCGCGGCCCGACATGGCGAGCACGTTGCGCTGCACCAGCCGGTCCATGCCCGCGATGCCGATCGCGGAGAGCAGGGCGCCGATGGTGGTCGGGATGAGGGTGACGAGGAGGGCGACCAGCACGGTCGTGGACTGGGCGGCGCCCGCGTAGGCGCCCATCGGCTGGAGCGCGACGACGACCAGCAGGAAGATGACCGTGAGCGAGGCAAGCAGGATGTTGAGGGCTATCTCGTTCGGGGTCTTCTGCCGGGCGGCGCCCTCCACCAGGGCGATCATCCGGTCCAGGAAGCTGTGCCCGGGCCGGGCGCCGACCCGGACGACGATACGGTCGGACAGCACCGTCGTACCGCCGGTGACCCCGCTGCGGTCGCCGCCGGCCTCCCGGATCACCGGCGCGGACTCCCCGGTCACCGCCGATTCGTCCACGGCCGCGACCCCGTCGATGACGTCTCCGTCGGCCGGGATCAGCTCGCCCGCCTCCACGAGTACGACGTCCAGGGGCTTGAGGTCGGTGGCGGCGACGGCCTCCGTGCGGGCGGTGGCGAGGTTCGTGCCGTAGCTCCAGTGCTCCAGCCGCAGCGCCACCGTGTCCGTGCGGGCCCGGCGCAGCGCCTGGGCCTGCGCCTTGCCGCGGCCCTCGGCGACGGCCTCGGCGAGGTTGGCGAAGACGACCGTCAGCCACAGCCAGAGGCTGATGACCCAGGTGAAGACGTCCGGGTGCAGCAGCGCAGACAGCGTGGTCAGGGCCGCGCCGACGGAGACGACGAAGAGCACCGGGTTCTTCACCAGGACCCGGGGATGCAGCTTGTGCAGGGCCTCGGGCAAGGAGCGGACGAGCTGGGCGGGTTCGAACAGCCCGCTCGGCGCCCGGCGTCGCGCCCCGCGCACCGGTCTCGCCCGGCCTGCGCGCTCGGGGTGTGCCGACGGGGTCTGCTCGGGGGCGGCGGGAAGCATGGACACCTTCGTGCCTTCTGGAGGGGGGTGACAGAGGCAGCGAATCTAACCGCGCCCGCCGCCCGATCCGCCCTGCTCAGCGGGGAATTTGCGGCACTCATACGGCTTCGCCGCCGACGCCGTCAAAGGGCCGTCAAACAGACCTGAGGATGCATCAGGGAACCGTCAACGCCGGCCAAGGGTGGCCGGATCCGGTCGCAGACTGATCGTCAACGGGGGACGGGCGACACCGTCCGTGGCGTGACGTTGGAGGGACCGTGACTCTCACGGCCGGATCAGCGCAGAGTCCTGGCACCGAAGAGGAGGCCGGGGAGAGCACTCCGCCACGGAGAGCGGCGGTCGCCCCGCGCGGGGGCAGCCCCGGACCGGGCCCGCGAGGGGGTTCGCGGACGGCCGGACCGGGTCCGGGGCTGCGCCCGCGGCGACAGACCGAGGCCGCGCGCGCCGCTCTGCGCCGCCGCTACTGGGCCTCCGTGCCGGCACGGCTGCGCCTTCTGCGCGCGGCCACGGTCCTGCTCGCGGCCGCCCTCGCCGGGCTTCTGCTGGTGGCGGGCCTGGCCCTGACGGGGACATGGGGCGCCGTGGCCGACCGCGACGCGCCCCGCACCACCAGCGCCGCCGACCTCGACCTGGCCCTGAACGACATGGACGCCCAGGCCGCCAACATCCTGCTGTCCAACGGCGACGCGGGACAGGGGCGGCTGACGACGCCGTACACGAAGGCCGTCGGCCACTACGCCGACGCCCGGCGCGAGATCGGGCACGACCTGCGCACCCTCGCCGTCGCGGCGCAGGGCAGCCGGGCCGACGAGAAGACGGTCGAGTCGCTGACGGACGGCTTCGCCGAGTACCAGGAGCTGATCGGCCGGGCTCTGGAGAACGACGGCCACCACGGCGGCAGACCGGCCGCCCTCGCCGACCACCGTCGCGCCACCGACCTGCTGCGCGGCCAACTCCTGCCCGCGGCAAGCGCTTTGGTGTCGTCGAACGACACGGCCTTCGAAGCCGAGTACACGACCGCCCGCTCTGCCCTCTTTGCGCAGTTCGCCGCCGTCCTCGCGCTCGGCGCGGCGCTGCTCGCCGTGCTCGGCGTCCTCCAGTGGTACGTGGCCCGCACCTTCCGCCGTGTCCTCAATCCCGGGCTGCTGGCGGCGACCTGCTGCACTCTGCTCACGGTGATCCTCGGCGCCCACCTGCTGTCGGCCTCCTCGTCCCACCTGCGGGTGGCCCGGCACGACGCCTTCGACTCCGTCGTCGCCCTCTCCCGCGCCCGCGCCCTCGCCTACGACGCCAACGCCGACGAGAGCCGCTACCTGCTCGACCCGCGGCGCCGCGACCGGTACGCGGACGCCTTCCTCGCCAAGTCCCAGCAGCTGTACGGCCTCACGGGCGCGACCCTGTCGACGTACGACGCACAACTGGCCACCACCTGGCAGGCGTACCGGACCGACCACCACGACCTGCGTTTCACCGGCGAGTTCCGGCGCGAGCTGGACAACATCACCTTCCCCGGCGAGCGGGCCGCGGCCGAGAGGACCGTGGAGACCTACGCCGTCTACCAGCGCGACGACCGCAGGATCCGCGCACTGCTCGCGGCCGGCGAGGAACGCGAGGCGGCCGAGTTCTGCACGGGCTGGGAACCGGGCACGTCCAACGCCCACTTCGAGGCCTGGATGGTCGCGCTGGACAAGGTCACGGGCATCAACCGCGCCCACTTCGACGCGTCGGTGGACAAGGGGCGGGCGGCGGTGAGCGGTCTGCTGCCGTGGATGGGCGTCGGTCTGTCGGCCGTGCTTGCCCTGACGGTCCTGGGCCTGCGCCCGAGGCTGGCGGAGTTCCGTTAGACGTCCGTCAGCCGAGCCTCCTCCAGGTCCAGCGCCCGCTGCAGCCGGCGCCGGGTGGTGTCACTGATGGCGTGGCCGTCGTACAGCCGCTGCAGTTCCGCCGTCTCCACGGCTATCAGGTCCCGGCGCAGCTGCCGGTAGACGAGGTCGGCCGACTCGGTCGCCGTACCCTCCGCCCCGTTGCTCTCGGCCAGCCGGTCCCGGGCGTCCTCCAGGCGGGCGGTGAGGCCGCGGCGCAGGCGGTCCAGGACGACGTCCGAGACGACCTCCAGCTCGGCCAGCTCCTCCAGGCGGGCCAGGCCGGCGTGGGCCAGGTGGGAGCGGGCGCGGGCCTCCTCACGGGCGGTGTGGGCGGGCTCCAGGGCGATGCCGGAGGCGCGCACGACCGGGGCCAGGGTGAAGCCCTGGACGACCAGGGTCACGACCACGACCGACGTGGTCAGGACCAGCACCAGCGGGCGGCCGTCGAGCGGTGTGCCGTCCTTCATGGCCACCGGGATGGACAGCGCGGCGGCCAGCGGCATCACGCCACGGGTGCCGGCCCACGTCAGCACCACCGGGATCCGCCAGTTCATGCGGCTGATCCCGCCCTTGCGCTGCACGACCGCCGACAGCGGCGCGAGCCACAGCAGCCGTACGGCGATCAGGGTGGCGGCGACCGCGAGGGCGTACAGCGGCCAGGCCCGGTCGCCGTGGGCCAGGGCCCGCACCTGGGCGGGCAGGGCCAGCCCTATCAGGCTGAACACCACGCTCTCCAGCAGGAACACGACCGTGCCGTAGACGGCGTGCAGCTGGAGCCTTATCCGGGCGTTGGTGAGGCGGTCGCCCCGGCCGCCGAGGACCACCCCGGCGACCACGCACGACGTCACGCCGGAGGTGTGCGCGACCTCGGCCAGGAGGTAGGCGGCGTACGGGGTGACCAGCGCGATCACCGTCTCCAGGACCGGGTCCTCGGTGCGCCGCCGGATCAGGGTGATCACGCCGGCGACCGCCGCGCCGATCACCGTGCCGCCGCCCGCGAGCAGGAAGAACTCGCCGCCCGCCGAGTCCCAGTGGGCGGCGGCCGAGGCGACGGCGATGCCCGCCGCCACCCGGACCAGCACCAGCGAGGTCGCGTCGTTGAAAAGGCTCTCCGCCTGTACGAGGACCTGCACCCGCGGCGGCAGCGCGAGCCGGCGGCCCAGCGCGGTGACGGCCACCGGGTCGGTGCTGGCCAGCACCGCGCCCAGCACGAACGCCATCTGCCAGGACAGGGGCGTCACGTACACGGCGACCGCGGCGACGGCCGCCGCCGAGGCGAGGACCAGCCCTATGGCGAGGATCCCGACCGGCTTCCACACCGCGCGCAGTTCCCGCCAGGGCATGTCCTCGGCGCTCGCGTACAGCAGCGGGGGCAGCACGACGAGGCCGATGATCTGGGGGCTGATCGCGATCTGCGGGGTGCCCGGCAGCAGGGCCACGGCGAGACCGGCGACCACCAGCAGCGAGGGCGCGGGGATCCGCCAGCGGCGCGCGAACGTGGCGACCAGCGTGGCGAGGACCACGAGGGCGAGAACCGTACCGACGCTGCGCATGCCGTCCCCCGGGGATGCGAGAGGGGATTGCGGAAGCCGCTCCGGCCCCCGGCCGACCAGACTTCCCGGCACACCTGGCCTCACCCTATCGGGCCAGGCCCCGTCAAGACAGTGTCAAGGTCCCAGGGGCCCTCGCCAAGGAAGCGCTAACAAGCGCGCGGGCGGGTCGGGGGAAGCGGCTTCCTTGGAGGAAGCACCTGCGAATCAGTCGAATCAGTCGGATCAGCGAGCGGAGCGCGTCGGCGGCGATGAGTGACGTACGGCCCGGACGACTGAAGGTCTACCTCGGGGCGGCCCCGGGAGTCGGCAAGACCTACCGCATGCTCGACGAGGGACGGCGCCGCGCCGCGCGCGGGGCGGACGTGGTGATCGGGTTCGCGGAGTGCCACGGGCGGCCGCAGACCGAGGCCATGCTCGACGGTCTGGAGGCCGTGCCCCGGGCGTCCTGTTCGTACCGGGGCGGGCAGTTCGAGGAGATGGACCTGGCCGCTGTGCTGGCCCGGCGGCCGCACGTGGCGATCGTGGACGAGTTCGCGCACAGCAACATCCCGGGCGCCGGCCGCAACCCCAAGCGCTGGCAGGACATCGAGACCCTGCTGGACGCGGGTGTCGATGTGGTCACCGCGCTGAACATCCAGCACCTGGAGTCCCTCAACGACGTGGTCGAGAAGATCACCGGGGTGCCGCAGCACGAGACCGTGCCGGACGAGGTGGTGCGGCGGGCCTGGCAGATCGAGCTGGTGGACATGCCGCCGGAGGGACTGCGCCGGCGGATGGCGCACGGGAACATCTACGCCCCCGAGAAGATCGACGCCGCGCTCGCCAACTACTTCCGGCCCGGCAATCTGACGGCCCTGCGGCAGCTGGCGCTGCTGTGGACGGCCGACCGGGTGGACGAGGCGTTGCAGGAGTACCGGTCGCAGCACGGCATCGGCCGGGTGTGGGAGACCCGGGAGCGGGTCGTCGTGGCCCTGACCGGCGGGCCGGAGGGCGACACGCTCGTCCGGCGGGCCGCCCGGATCGCCGACCGGTCGGCCGGCGGGGATCTGCTCGCCGTCCACGTGGCCCGCAGCGACGGGCTCGCGGCGGGCGGGGTCTCGCACGCCTCCCTGGCCCGGCAGCGCCGGCTCGTGGAGGACCTGGGCGGCAGCTACCACTCGGTCGTCGGTGACGACGTGGCCACCGCCCTGGTGGAGTTCGCGCGCGCCGAGAACGCCACCCAGCTCGTGCTCGGCACCAGCAGACGCGGCCGGCTGGCCCGTTTCCTGACCGGACCCGGCACCGGCGAGACGGTCACCGAGCTGTCCGGGGACATCGACGTCCACCGTGTCACCCACGAACGGGCCGGCCTCGGCACCCTGCTGCCGTCCCGCCGCCGTACGCTCTCGACGGCCCGGCTGATCGCGGGCCCGGTGGCCGGACTGGTGCTGCCGGTCCTGATCACGGCCCTGCTCGCCCAGCTGCGCGGCACGCTCAACCTGACCAGCGAGGCCCTGCTGTTCCTGCTCGCGGTGGTCGGGGTGGCCTGCATAGGCGGCGTGGCTTCGGCGGTGATCGCGTCGATCACGGCGTCCCTGCTGCTCAACTACTGGTTCATCCCGCCCATCGGCGCCTTCACCCTGGACGATCCCAACGCCCTGGTGGCGCTGACGGTGTTCGCGGTCGTGGCGGCCACTGTCGCCGCGGTCGTGGACCGCTCCCTGCGGCTGTCGCGCCGCTCCGCCCGGGCCACGGCCGAGGCGGAGACCATGTCGTCCCTGGCCGGCGGCATCGTGCGCGGCGAGGCGACCATCCCGGCCCTGCTGGAGCGCACCCGCGAGACCTTCGGCATGGAGTCGGCGGACCTGGTCGACGAACCCCCGGACGCGGCGCCCGGGTTGACGGCGGTGCCCGCCGGAGCCGGCGCCTGGCTCGCCCTGCACGGCCGTACCCTCTCCTCCTCCGAGCGCCGGGTGCTGGCCGCGTTCGCCGCGCACGTGGGCTCGGCGGTGGAGCGGGCCCGGCTGGCACAGGCGGCCGCCGAGGTGGAGCCGGTGAAGGCGGCCGACCGGCTGCGTACGGCGCTGCTGCGGGCCGTCGGCCACGACCTGCGCACCCCGCTCGCCGCCGGCTGGGCCGCCGTCACCTCGCTGCGCAGCCGCGACGTCACCTTCACGGCGGAGGACCGCGAGGAACTCCTGTCCACCGCCGACGAGTCGATGGCCAAGCTCAACCGCCTGGTGGAGAACCTCCTCGACCTCAGCCGCCTGGAGGCGGGCGCCCTCACCCTGAACCTGCGGGCCACCTCCCTGGAGGAGGTGCTGCCGCCGGCGCTGGCGGACGTGCCGGACGTCGAGGTGGCCGACGTCGAGGCGATCCCCGCGGTCCTGGCCGACCCGCCGCTGCTGGAGCGGGTGATCGCCAACCTGGTCGGCAACGCCGCCCGTCACACCCCGCCCGGCCGGAAGGTACTGGTCACGGCCAGCGCGCTGGCGGGGCGGGTGGAGCTGCGGGTGGTGGACCGCGGGCCGGGCCTGCCCGCCGACGGCCGCGACCGCCTCTTCGAGCCCTTCCAGCGGCTCGGCGACACCGACAACACCAGCGGCCTCGGCCTGGGCCTCGCTCTCGCCCGCGGCCTGACCGAGGCGATGAGCGGCACCCTCAGCCCCGAGGACACCCCGGGCGGCGGTCTGACGATGGTGGTGTCGCTGCCGGTCGCGACCATGGGGAGCTGGTCGACCTCGCCGGCCCGGACCGGCGGACACCGGTGACCGGGAAGCGCCCACATGCCGTAGTCGCACCTACCCGTCGGCCACCTCTTCCCCTATCGGAGTGCCCCGGCTCCACAGCTCTTCAGCGTGTTCCGCGAACCGCGCGAACATGCCCGCGTCACCCTGTCGCCGCAGATGCAGAAGCGGGGAGTCGTGTCCTACCAGGCGGGCCAGGTGAGGAGTCACGAGTGCGTCGTCGTCGAAGCGGAACACGGACAGGGACACGTGGTTCACGGCGT
Source organism: Streptomyces sp. NPDC025793 (assembly GCF_055558375.1). NCBI lineage: Bacteria > Bacillati > Actinomycetota > Actinomycetes > Kitasatosporales > Streptomycetaceae > Streptomyces > Streptomyces sp. NPDC025793. The sequence goes on from NZ_JBVHMR010000002.1 coordinate 542,967, forward strand.
CCTCGGCGCTGCTGCAGCGCGTCTCCAGACCCGGTGGAGTCCCGAGCCGGTCAAGGTGCTCCAGCGTGATCCGAATGCGCGTGGACACACTCAGCGCGACATCTTCGATGGCTTCGCGCTGTCGTGTCACCTCCCCTTCCGGATCGCCGAGAAGGAACCGCACTCTCACGCCCGCTTCGGCCTTCCGGCGCAAAGTCTCGGGGAACTGCGGGATCTGAGTCCAGAAGAAGTAGTTGGTGTAGCCCGCGAGGAAGATCTCCGATTCGGCGCTGTCGATGAGTCCGGACCACACGGCCCCGGGGCAGGCCGAACGGTACGGGTAGCTGTGAATGATCTCGCGGTCGGTACCGGTCTTGATGCGATCCTTCACGGTCTGTGGCCACAGCATCTCTTCATCCACTCCCAACGCCCGCGCGGCGTCCTCACGGTTCCTTGCGTGCGGGGTCAACGCCGCGTCCCCGAGCCATCGTTCCACTTGCTTCAGCGATACCCCCACCCGGTACGCCAGCTGTCGCGGCGTCAAGCCCGCTTCGGTCAAAGCCGTCCGCAGAGCGGTGTTCAAAGTCAACCCCCATGACGCAGACGTTTGGGCCTTCTTTGACCCTAGTCACGGAAAGCCCAACTGTCCCCGGGTATGCGGAGATACGTCCACCAGGGAAGTGCACGATCCCTGTCATGACTGAGCCGAAGCGATATGCAGAGCATTCCATCAGGCCGTTCCACAGCACCGCTCGCCTTGTCGGGCTGCTACTGCGGTTACTGCTCCCCGGACCTGGGCGCCGCCGAGTACCCACCTCGCACTCCGTGGCACCGCCACGGGACATGCCCACCCGTTCTCTCCCGCACATCCCCAAGCTGCGGGGTGAGGACAACAGTCTTGTCCGCCCTTACCTCGTCGCGCACGAGCGGCGCGAGGAGGAACGGCGACCGCGAGCGCGGCGGCGGACGCTGATGCTCGCAACGTACGGAATCGACATCGGCCCGCGCCGGATTCACGGCGTGGAGATGCCGACCTGATGAGCTACGACCGGAACAGCCTCCCCGCGCCGTCTCCCCGTTTGCGACTGCTGCCGTGGGCGACCGACACCGGAAAGTCGTGCTTCCTGTCCACCAACGGCACACCCGGTGCCCTGGCTCGGATCGCGGACAGGATCGAGGCGGACCAGTTGCGCGACGGTGCCGTCGTCCTCACGGGCGCCCAAGCCGTCTTGGACGACTGCAAGGCGGGCGAGTACGCGGTACGTCTGGCTCTGCGGGCAGTTACACAGTGCCTCGGCGATGTGTTGCGAATCGCCGACAGCAGAGGCGCCCGCCTGTCACGACCGGGCAACGCCGACGACTGTGAGGGCGATGGGCAGGGCGACGACCACGGGCCGCGCGCGACATGGGCCGAGGTCAGCGAAGTCAGGCAGGACCCAACTGAAGTGAAGGAGAGGGCGATGAACGCACGCATCGAACTGCACGACCAGCCGGGCGAGGACGACGGTCACCCCGGCCAGCCCTGGCAGCCTCCGCAGGATCCACCGAGCCCTGACGGTTCCAGCCCCGAGGGCGACGGGAAGCACCGTAAGTGACAGCGGACGTTCTTCGTACGGACCGCCCCGGCCGCAAGGAGCTGGGGCGGGTCCTCATGGAGGCCGGCGCGCTGTCCTCGGACTGGGCGCCGACCTTCGCGGCCGTCGACCGAGCCATGTTCCTCCCAGATCTGATGTGGCCGTACGACCTGGAGACCCGCGCGAGTACGACCGTCGACAGGCGGGAGGACCCGGACGCCTGGTACGCGGCGGCGGACCGCAACGTCCCCATCGTGACCCAGTGGGACGACGGCGCCCACCACGGTTCCGGCCCGGGGAAGCTGTCCACCAGTTCGTCGTCCATGCCCGCCACGGTCTACCTCCTGCTCCAGGACCTGGCGGTGGAGGACGGCATGCGCGTGCTGGACGTGGGCACGGGCACCGGTGAGACGGCCGGTGCACTGACCCACCGGCTCGGGCCCGGCAGAGTGACGACCGTCGAGGTGGACGGGGCCGTGTCCGGGACGGCCCGTGAGCGCCTGTGCCTGCATGGGCTGTACCCGGAGGTGGTCGTCGGCGACGGGTTCGAGGGACACCCCGAGGCAGCGCCGTATGACCGGATCCTGGCCACGGTGGGTGTCCGGGAGATCCCTGTCGCCTGGGTCCGGCAGACCCGGCCCGGGGGCATCATCGTTGCGCCATGGGGCACGCACTACGGCAACGCGGATGCCATGGTCCGTCTGGAGGCCAAGGGGGAGGTGGCGACGGGACGTTTCACCCGACGTGTGGAGTTCATGAAGCTCCGTACGCAGAGAGGCCCCAAGGTCGCTCCCGACGACTACCTGTCCGTGGGCCCCCTGGGGGATGCCGACAAGTCCAGGACGTCCCTGACCGAAGCGGAGTTCCTGACCGGGCAATGGTCTGACCTGCCGTTCGTGCTCGGCCTCCGGGTGCCTGCCTGTCGCCAAGCCGTAGCGGAGAAACGCGACGGCGCACGGCCCGTGTGGTTCTACGGCCTGTCGGATCTCTCCTGGGCGTGCGTGATGTTCAGGGACGGGGAGCCGGAGGCGGAGGTCTGGCAGTCAGGCCCGCGCCGCCTGTGGGACGAGGTGTCCTCCGTCCACCGATGGTGGCGGGGCCAGGGGTCTCCTGACGTGACCCGGTTCGGCCTCACCGTCACCTGGCAGGGGGAGCATGCCTGGCTGGACGACCCGAGGGAATCCTGGTCGGTCTGACTCCCGAGCGACCCGCCCTTGTGTTCCCCCGAGGCGCATGGGTGGGCCTCTCCCTTTGTGTGGCGTCGCGGAACTCACATGAACAGCCGTTCACCACCGGGGTGGTGACGATCACTCGATGTCCAGGGGCCCGATGCCCAGATCCTCGCGCATGCGGTGACGCATCTGAGCCATGGCCGCGCGCCTTCGCGCTATCAGGGGCGCTGCCTCGGCGGAATCGACAGCCACCCCTCGGGCGTAGGCGTCGCGTATCGCGCGCAGGCTGTGGAACGCCTCGTTCCCCGCTGCCACGACCTGCGGCGGACCCACGAGCCACAGACGCTCACTTGCTGTATAGATGCCGGTGCTGCGGACGGCTTCCCGCACAGCCGCATCGCGCGCCGACTGGGACATGTGATCGCCCAGGGCGACCGCCCGTATCTCTTCACCTGCGGCTTTGAGGGCAGAAACGAACTCCGTGTACACCTCGCGCCGTACTTCCAGCGCGTGTCTGGCCTCCTCCCGTTGCCACCGGCTGCGATCGGCGATCAGCGTGGCCGCGATGCCGATGACAGCACCGGCCAACGTCGAGAGCAGGGGCATCCAGTCCATGTGCGGAGCTTGTCCGACCCAGCGCGTCGGCACCAGAGGCTCATGACCGGCAGTCACAGGACACTTCTTGGCCAGGGGCACAGGGGGGCGCCGGCTGAGCCGGGTCAGGGTCGCCGCCGCGGCGGAAACAGCGCGCTCAGCGCCCCGCACACCGCCGCGCCGAAGAGCGGCCCGCCCCACGGCAGCCCGCCCGTCCGGTGCGTGACCGCCGCGTACGCGAGGATGCCGAGGCCACCGGCCAGCAGGAAGCACACGGCGTTGCGCAGGCCCAGCCACCAGCGGGGGCGAACCGTTCGTGAGTTCATGCCGGACATGGTGCACTCCGCCGGATCAGGTCTCACTCCAGCCCCGACACCCTGAACACCCCCAGCGCCGTCTCCCTCTCCACCCGGGACGACAGGCGGTGCAGCGCGGTCTCGCCGCACAGCAGCAGTCCGTCGGCCGTGGCCTGCCGTGCGCCCTCGGCGAGGTGGTGCCACAGCCGCGGGTCGCGGAGCAGGACCTCGGGGTCGATCTCGACCCGGCCGTCCCACGCGTCCCGCAGCAGCAGCCGTTGGGAGACACCGTCCAGGACGCGGACCGAGATCAGCAGGTCGGTGCGGACGCGGTGTTCGCGGCCCAGCCGGCGCGAGGACAGCCAGTTCGGGCCGGCGGTGACACGGGCGGGACACAGCACGGCGAACAGCAGGACGGAGAGCGCCAGCCACAGCGCCGTACGCCACAGGGCGGCACGGCCGGTGGCCCAGTCGAGCAGGAGCAGCAGGACGAGGGGCAGGGCGGCGCAGCGGACGGCGCTCCACCGCTCCCGTGTCCAGTCCTGGTCGTCCGCGGTCGCGCCGGGGCCCGTCATGCCGCTCACGGTACAGACCTGCGGAAGCCGCCTCGCGCACCTTGACACGGTTCTGACGCGGACCCCCGTCAAGGTCACGTCAAGGCGGGCCGGTTGGGCGCGAAGATCCCGCAAGGACCGGTCGGATGCGGCCGGAATCGGACAGAACCTGGGTGCGCCCGCGCACGCAAGGCCGCGCACGAACAAGGAGCACGCCCATGTCCGTCCTGACCACCGAGCAGCCGGATGCCGTCCCCGCCGGCGAGGAGCCGCCTGATACCGGCGAACGCCACCGGCTGACGGCCGTCACGGGGCTCGCCGCCCTCTCGCTGGACGCGATGGCGTCGGTGGCCTACGGCCCCGAGGCGATCGTGCTGGTCCTCGCGGCCGCCGGTGCGCACGGACTGGGCTTCACGATGCCCGTCACACTGGCCATCGCCGCCCTGCTCGCCGTGCTCGTGGCGTCCTACCGGCAGGTCATCGCGGCCTTCCCGGACGGCGGCGGCTCCTACGCCGTGGCGAAGACGCATCTGGGCGCGCGGACGAGCCTGGTGGCGGCCGCCTCGCTGGTCCTGGACTACGTGCTCAACGTCGCCGTCGCCGTCACCGCCGGCGTGGCGGCCCTGACCTCCGCCTTCCCCTCCCTCTACGCCGACCGGCTGTGGCTGTGCCTGGCCGTGCTCGTCCTGATCACGGGCGTCAATCTGCGCGGCATCGTGGAGTCCGCGAAGGCGTTCATCGTGCCGACCGTCGTCTTCGTCGGCTCGATCTTCGTCCTCATCGCCGTGGGGCTGTTCCGCTCCCACCCGGTGAGCACGGCGACGGCGGCCGGGCACGCCTCGGTCCTCGCCGACAACGCCTCCTCCGTGGGCACGCTGCTCCTGCTGAAAGCATTCGCCTCCGGCTGTGCCGCACTGACCGGCGTGGAGGCCATCGCCAACGCCGTGCCCTCCTTCCGGGTGCCGCGCGTCCGGCGGGCGCAGCGGGCCGAGGTCGCGCTCGGCGCCGTACTCGGGCTCATGCTGATCGGCCTGTCGGTGCTGATCGGCCGCTTCCACCTCCAGCCGGTCGAGGGCGTCACCGTCCTCGCCCAGCTCGCGGACGCCTCCTTCGGCCACCACTGGGCCTTCTACGTCGTCCAGTTCGCGACGATGCTCCTGCTGGCCCTGTCCGCGAACACCTCCTTCGGCGGGCTGCCCGTGCTGCTGAAGCTGCTGGCCCGGGACAACTACGCCCCGCACGTGTTCGCCCTGAAGGCCGACCGCCAGGTGCACCGGCACGGTGTCCTCGCGCTCGCCGTCGTCTCGGCCGCGCTGCTGGTCTTCTCCGGCGGCGACACCAACACCCTGGTGCCGATGTTCGCGATCGGCGTCTTCGTCGGCTTCACCATCGCGCAGGTGGGCATGGTCCGGCACTGGTGGCTCCAGCAGGGCCCGGGCTGGCGCGGAAAGGCTCTGCTCAACGGCTTCGGCGCCGTCCTCACCGGCGTCGCGACCGTCGTCGTCACGGCGAGCAAGTTCACCGAGGGCGCCTGGCTGATCGTCATCGCGCTGCCGCTGCTGGTCGTCGCCTTCGAGACCGTGCACCGCGCCTACGGCCGGATCGGCGAGCGCCTCGGGCTCGGCCGGATCCCGCAGGCCCCGCACCGCGACCGCTCGCTGGTGGTCGTGCCGGTGTCCACGCTGTCCCGGCTGACCTCCGAGGCGCTGACCGCGGCCGCCTCCCTCGGCGACGAGGTCCGCGCCGTGACCGTCTGCTACCCCGACCCCGAGGACCGGGCCCACCTGCACGCGCTGGAGCGCGCCTGGGCCGACTGGGACCCCGGCGTGGAGCTGGTACGGCTGTCCTGCGCCCGGCGCACCCTCGGCAGGCCCATCGCCGCGTACGTCCGCGAGGTGGCCGCCGCCGAACCGGGCACCCGGGTCACCGTGCTGATCCCGGAGGCGGAGCCGGAGCGGCTGTGGCAGCGGCTGCTGCAGAACCAGCGGGGCGCGGTCGTCGCCCACGCCGTACGCCGGGAGACGGACGCGGTGATCTGCCGGCTGCGCTTCCGGCTGTGATCACAGGGCTACCCACCGGTATGGGCCAGGGGTCGTAAGAGAGCCGTCAAAGGCGTCAGCAGGGCCGTATGAGAGCCGTCAACGGGCGACCGGATCCGGCCAGACAGACGCTTTCCTCGTACACGTCCGTTTCAACCGAACCTCACTCCAGGAGTTCGCGATGGCCGATCTGGCCTTCGTCGTCACCGTGCTCGCGGGTTTCGCGCTGGTGGCCCTCGTCGCCAAGGGGGTGACGAAGCTGTGACCGCCGAGAACATCGTCGGCCTCGTCGTGGCCGTCGCCCTGCTGGGCTATCTCGTCCTCGCCCTGATCTTCCCGGAGAGGTTCTGAGAACAGACATGGGTCCCGTACTCGCAGCCGTGCTCCAGCTGCTCGCCCTCATAGGCGCGCTGGCGCTCGTCTACGTCCCCGTCGGCAACTACATGGCCAGGGTCTACGAATCGCGCACACACCTGCGCGTCGAGAAGTGGATCTACAAGGCCATCGGCGCCAACCCCGACGCCGAGATGACCTGGCCCGCGTATCTGCGCGGCGTCCTCGCCTTCTCGGCCGTCAGCGTCCTCTTCCTCTACCTCCTCCAGCGGCTCCAGGGCGTCCTGCCGGGCTCGCTGCACTTCTCCTCGGTCAACCCGGCGCAGTCGTTCAACACGGCCGTCTCGTTCGTGACCAACACGAACTGGCAGTCGTACTACGGCGAGCAGACCATGGGGCACGTGGTGCAGACCGCCGGTCTGGCCGTGCAGAACTTCCTCTCGGCCGCCGTCGGCATCGCCGTCGCCGTCGCCCTCGTGCGCGGCTTCGCCCGCTCGCGCACCGGTGAGCTGGGCAACTTCTGGGCCGACCTGGTGCGCGGCACGCTGCGCATCCTGGTGCCGGGTGCCGCTCTCGCCGCGATCGTGCTGGTGGCGTGCGGCGCCATCCAGAACTTCTCCGGCATCCACGAGGTCGGCCAGTTCATGGGCGGCTCGCAGCAGTGGAACGGCGGCGCGGTCGCCTCCCAGGAGGCCATCAAGGAGCTGGGCACCAACGGCGGCGGTTACTTCAACGCCAACAGTGCCCACCCCTTCGAGAACCCGACGCCCTTCACCAACCTCTTCGAGATCTTCCTGATCCTCGTCATCCCGTTCGCGCTGACCCGCACCTTCGGCGTGATGGTCGGCAACGTGAAGCAGGGCTACGCGATCCTCGCCACGATGGTCACCATCTGGCTGAGCTTCACCGTCCTCATGATGTGGACCGAGTTCGCCCACCACGGTCCGGCGCTCCAGGCCGCGGGCGGCGCGATGGAGGGCAAGGAGACCCGGTTCGGCGTCGGCGGCTCCTCGATCTTCGCGGTGGCGACGACGCTCACCTCGACCGGTGCGGTGGACTCCTTCCACTCCTCCTTCACCGGTCTGGGCGGCGGCATCGCGATGCTGGGCATGATGCTGGGCGAGATCGCACCCGGTGGTACCGGCTCGGGCCTGTACGGCATGCTGATCATGGCGGTCATCGCGGTGTTCATCGCCGGTCTGATGGTCGGCCGTACGCCCGAGTACCTGGGCAAGAAGATCGGCGGCCGCGAGATGAAGCTCGCCGCCTGCTACATCCTCATCACCCCCGCCCTGGTGCTGGTCTTCACGGCGGCCTCCATGGCCCTGCCGACCCCGCCGCACTCGATGCTGAACTCCGGCGCGCACGGGTTCTCCGAGGTGCTGTACGCGTTCACCTCGGCGTCGAACAACAACGGCTCGGCCTTCGCCGGTCTGAACGCGAACACCGACTGGTACAACACCATGACCGGACTCGCGATGCTCCTCGGCCGCTTCCTGCCCATGATCTTCGTCCTGGCGCTGGCCGGCTCGCTCGCCGAGCAGAAGCCGGTCCCGGAGACGGCGGGCACCCTGCGCACCGAGAAGCCGCTGTTCACCGGCCTGCTGGTCGGCGCGATCCTGATCATCACCGGTCTGACCTACTTCCCGGCCCTGGCCCTGGGTCCGCTCGCGGAGGGACTGGCGTCATGACCACTGGCATAGACAAGCAAGAGGACTCGATGTCCACAGCCACTCCCACCCGGGCGCCGCACAGCGACGTCCCCACCGGGCACAAGCCCGCCGAGGGCCGTGTCGGCGCGGGCCTCTTCGACCCCAAGGCACTGGTCAAGTCCCTGCCGGACGCCTTCCGCAAGCTCGACCCGCGGGTGATGGTCAAGTCGCCCGTGATGTTCGTGGTGTGGATCGGCTCGATCCTGACCACCGTCTTCTCCTTCCAGCACCCGGGCGACTGGTTCGGCTGGACCATCAGCGCCTGGCTGTGGCTGACGGTGATCTTCGCCAACCTCGCGGAGGCGGTCGCCGAGGGCCGCGGCAAGGCGCAGGCCGACACCCTGCGCAAGGCCAAGACCGACACCGTCGCGCGCCGGCTGCTCGCGGACGGCACGTCCGAGGAGGAGGTGCCCGGCACCGCGCTGACCATCGGTGACCTGGTCGTCTGCGAGGCCGGGGACGTCATCCCCGGTGACGGCGACGTCGTCGAGGGCGTCGCGTCCGTGGACGAGTCGGCGATCACCGGCGAGTCCGCGCCCGTCATCCGTGAGTCCGGCGGTGACCGGTGCGCCGTCACGGGCGGTACGAAGGTGCTGTCCGACCGGATCGTCATCAAGATCACGACGAAGCCCGGCGAGACCTTCATCGACCGGATGATCAACCTGGTCGAGGGTGCGGCCCGGCAGAAGACGCCGAACGAGATCGCGCTGAACATCCTGCTGGCGTCGCTGACCATCGTCTTCCTGCTGGCCTGTGCCACGCTGCCGCCGTTCGCCACGTACGCGGGCACGCACCTGACCATGGTCGTGCTGGTCGCCCTGCTGGTCTGTCTGATCCCGACCACCATCGGCGCGCTGCTCTCCGCGATCGGCATCGCGGGCATGGACCGGCTGGTGCAGCGCAACGTGCTCGCCATGTCGGGCCGCGCGGTCGAGGCCGCCGGTGACGTCTCCACGCTGCTGCTCGACAAGACCGGCACCATCACCCTGGGCAACCGCCAGGCCGCCGAGTTCGCGCCGGTCCGCGGCACGACGGAGGCCGAGGTCGCGGACGCGGCCCAGCTGTCCTCGCTGGCCGACGAGACCCCCGAGGGCCGCTCCGTCGTCGTCCTCGCCAAGGAGAAGTACGGGCTGCGCGAGCGGCACCAGGGCGAGCTGGCCGGCGCCGAGTGGATCGAGTTCACCGCCCAGACCCGTATGTCGGGTGTGGACGTCGACGGCCGCAAGATCCGCAAGGGCGCCACCGCCTCGGTGATCGCCTGGGTGAAGGACGAGGGCGGCACCGTCGCCGAGGACGCCGACGCCATCGCCAACCGGATCTCCGAGGCGGGCGGCACCCCGCTGCTCGTCGCGGTCAAGGACGAGCGGGGCGCCCGCGTCCTGGGCGTCATCCACCTCAAGGACGTCGTCAAGGAGGGCATGCGGGAGCGGTTCGAGGAACTGCGCCGCATGGGCATCAAGACGGTCATGATCACGGGTGACAACCCGCTGACCGCCAAGGCGATCGCGGAGGAGGCGGGCGTGGACGACTTCCTCGCCGAGGCCACCCCCGAGGACAAGATGGCCCTCATCAAGCGGGAGCAGGCCGGCGGCAAGCTCGTCGCGATGACCGGTGACGGCACCAACGACGCGCCCGCGCTCGCCCAGGCGGACGTCGGCGTGGCCATGAACACCGGCACGTCGGCCGCCAAGGAGGCCGGCAACATGGTCGACCTCGACTCCAACCCGACCAAGCTGATCGAGATCGTGGAGATCGGCAAGCAGCTGCTGATCACCCGTGGTGCGCTAACGACGTTCTCCATCGCCAACGACGTCGCGAAGTACTTCGCGATCATCCCGGCGCTGTTCGCGGCGGTCTACCCGGGCCTGGACAAGCTGAACATCATGCACCTGTCCTCGCCCGACTCCGCGATCCTGTCGGCCGTCATCTTCAACGCGCTGATCATCATCGCGCTGGTGCCGCTGTCCCTGAAGGGCGTGCGCTACCGGCCGATGAGCGCGGACAAGATGCTCCGCCGCAACCTCGGGATCTACGGCATCGGCGGCCTGATCGCGCCCTTCATCGGCATCAAGATCATCGACCTGCTCATCTCCCTCATCCCCGGAATCGGCTGATCGCCATGAACAACTCGGTTACCAACACCGTCCGGTTGCTCGGGGCGGGCCTGCGCGCCCTGCTCGTGCTGACCCTGGTGACGGGCGTCATCTACCCGCTGGTCGTCACCGGTGTCGCCCAGGCCCTGTTCACCGGCAAGGCGAACGGCTCGGAGATCAAGGCGGACGGCAGGGTCGTCGGCTCGTCCCTGATCGGGCAGTCGTACAACCTGCCGCTCAAGAAGGGGCAGACCAGCGCGGACCCGGACCTGAAGTGGTTCCAGGGCCGCCCGCAGAACGGCCTCGGCACCAACAGCGTCAACACGCAGTACAAGCTGATCCTTTCGGGCGCCACCAACCTGTCCGCGGACAGCGGCGCGGTGAAGGGCGTCTGCCCGGCCCAGCCCGCGGACAAGACGCTCTGCGCCCAGGTGCTCGCCGCCCAGGACGCCGTGGTCAAGGACAACTCCGTGCCCGGCTACACCGTCAGGCCGTCCGACGTCCCCGCCGACGCGGTCACCTCCTCCGGCTCCGGACTGGACCCGGCCATCTCCCCGGAGTACGCCGAGCTCCAGGTCCACCGGGTCGCCGCGAAGAACGGACTGACGGTCGCCCAGGTCGAGAAGCTGGTCAAGGACCAGACCCGGGGCCGCACCCTCGGCTTCATCGGCGAGCCGCAGGTGAACGTCCTGGAACTCAACATCGCGCTCAAGGACCTCGTGGCCAAGAAGTGACGGTCTTACGCGATTCGCGTCGGGAGTCGGCATCTCGGGACACCCCGGGTGCCGACTCCCGCAGGCATGACAGGGGAGGCACACACCCATGACCCGGGTGCTCGTGGTGGAGGACGACCCGCAGCTCGTACGGGCCCTCGTCATCAACTTGCAGGCACGTCACTACGGGGTGGACGCGGCCCCGGACGGGGCCACCGCGCTCCGGCTCGCCGCCGCGCGCCAGCCCGACGTGGTGCTGCTGGACCTCGGCCTGCCCGACATGGACGGCGTCGACGTCATCAAGGCGCTGCGCGGCTGGACCCGGGTGCCGATCATGGTGCTCTCCGCCCGGCAGGCCTCCGACGAGAAGGTGGGCGCGCTCGACGCCGGCGCCGACGACTACGTCACCAAGCCGTTCAGCATGGACGAGCTGCTGGCCCGGCTGCGGGCCGCCGTCCGCCGCACCGAGGACACCCCGCTCGTCCCCGAGCTGACCCTGGTGGAGACGGCGGACTTCAGCATCGACCTGCTCGCCAAGAAGGCCGTACGGGCCGGGCGGGACGTCCGGCTGACCCCGACCGAGTGGCATCTGCTGGAGATCCTGGTGACCAACCCCGGCCGGCTGATCACCCAGAAGCACCTCCTCCAGGAGGTCTGGGGGGTCTCGCAGAGCAACAAGACCAACTACCTGCGGGTCTACATGGCCCAGTTGCGCAGGAAGCTGGAGACCGACCCGTCCCACCCCCGCTATCTCATCACCGAGCCCGGCATGGGCTACCGCTTCGAGGAATGACCCCGAGGAACCACATGGCACGCGGCAAGCTCCGGATCTACCTCGGTTCGGCACCCGGCGTCGGCAAGACGTACGCGATGCTGTCGGAGGCCCACCGCCGTATCGAGCGGGGCACCGACTGCGTGGTCGCCTTCGTGGAACACCACCACCGGCCGCGCACCGAGGTGATGCTGCACGGCCTGGAAGAGATCCCGCGCAAGGAGATCGAGTACCGGGGGAGCGTCTTCACCGAGATGGACGTGGACGCCGTCCTCGCCCGCCGCCCCCGCGTGGCGCTCGTGGACGAACTCCCGCACACCAACATCCCCGGCTCGCGCAACGCCAAGCGCTGGCAGGACGTCGAGGAGCTGCTCGCCGCCGGGATCGACGTGATCTCGACGGTCAACATCCAGCACCTGGAGTCGCTGGGCGACGTCGTCGAGTCGATCACCGGCGTCCGGCAGCAGGAGACCGTGCCGGACGAGGTCGTCCGGCGGGCGGGCCAGATCGAGCTGGTCGACATGTCCCCGGAGGCGCTGCGCCGCCGCATGGCGCACGGCAACATCTACCGGCCGGACAAGGTCGACGCGGCCCTCGCCAACTACTTCCGGCCCGGAAACCTCACCGCCCTGCGGGAGTTGGCGCTGCTGTGGGTGGCCGACCGGGTCGACGAGTACCTGACCGAGTACCGCAGCGAGCACCAGGTCTCCAGGATCTGGGGTTCGCGCGAGCGCATCGTGGTCGGGCTGACCGGCGGCCCCGAGGGGCGCACGCTGATACGGCGTGCGGCCCGGCTCGCCGAGAAGGGCGCGGGCGGCGAGGTGCTGGCGGTCTACATCTCCCGCAGCGACGGCCTCAGCGCCGCCTCGCCGAAGGAACTCGCCGACCAGCGCACCCTGGTCGAGGACCTCGGCGGCACCTTCCACCACGTCGTGGGCGACGACATACCGGCCGCGCTGCTCGACTTCGCGCGCGGCGTGAACGCCACCCAGATCGTCCTCGGCGTCTCACGCCGCCGCAGCTGGCAGTACGTCTTCGGGCCGGGCGTCGGCGCCACGGTCGCCGTCGAGTCCGGTCCCGACCTCGACGTGCACCTCATCACGCACGACGAGGCGGGCAAGGGCCGCGGCCCGGGGCTGCCCGCCGCCCGGGGCGCCCGGCTCGGCCGCTCCCGGGTCATCCGGGGCTGGCTGGTCGGCGTGCTCGGACCGGCGCTGCTGACCTGGCTGCTCACCAGCACCACACCGGACGTCGGCCTCGCCAACGACATGCTGCTGTACCTGACGCTGACGGTCGCGGCGGCGCTGCTCGGCGGCCTCTACCCGGCGCTGGCCTCGGCGGTCGTGGGCTCCCTCCTGCTCAACTGGTACTTCACGCCGCCCGTCCACACCCTCACGATCGCCGACCCGAAGAACATCGTCGCCATAGCGATCTTCGTCGGGGTCGCGGTGTCCGTCGCCTCGGTCGTGGACCTCGCGGCCCGGCGCACCCAGCAGGCGGCCCGGCTGCGCGCCGAGTCGGAGATCCTGTCCTTCCTCGCCGGGAACGTGCTGCGCGGCGAGACCGGCCTGGAGGAACTGCTGGAGCGGGTGCGCGAGACCTTCGGCATGGAGTCGGCCGCGCTGCTGGAGCGCTCGGCCGAGACGGCACCCTGGACCTGTGCGGGCAGCGTGGGCCCGCGCCCGGCCGCGACCCCGGAGGACGCCGATGTGGACGTCCCCGTCGGCGACCACATGGCGCTGTCGCTCAGCGGCCGGGTGCTGCCCGCCGCCGACCGCCGGGTGCTGGCCGCGTTCGCCGCCCAGGCCGCCGTCGTCCTGGACCGCCAAAGGCTCCAGCACGAGGCCGACCGGGCCAAGGAGCTCGCCGAGGGCAACCGCATAAGGACCGCCCTGCTGGCCGCCGTCAGCCACGATCTGCGCACCCCGCTCGCGGGCATCAAGGCGTCGGTCACCTCGCTGCGTTCGGACGACGTCGAGTGGTCCCCGCGGGACCGGGCGGATCTGCTCGCGGCCATCGAGGAGGGCGCCGACCGCCTCGACCATCTGGTCGGCAACCTGCTGGACATGTCCCGCCTGCAGACCGGCACGGTGACCCCGATCATCCGCGAGACGGACCTGGACGAGGTCGTGCCGATGGCGCTCGGCGGGGTGCCGGAGGACAGCGTGGAGCTGGACATCCCGGAGACCCTGCCGATGGTCGCGGTCGACCGGGGCCTGCTGGAGCGGGCCGTGGCCAACGTGGTCGAGAACGCCGTCAAGTACAGCCCGGCGCACGAGCCGGTCCTGGTCTTCGCGAGCGCCCTCGCCGACCGGGTGGAACTGCGGGTCGTGGACCGGGGGCCGGGCGTACCGGACGAGGCCAAGGACCGCATCTTCGAACCCTTCCAGCGCTACGGGGACGCTCCGCGGGGTGTCGGGGTGGGGCTGGGCCTGGCGGTCGCGCGGGGCTTCGCCGAGGCGATCGGCGGCACGTTGCACGCGGAGGACACCCCGGGCGGGGGACTGACGATGGTGCTGGCGGTACCGACGGCACCGTCGCGCGAGCGGGGCGCGGGGCTGGTGGCGTCGGGCGAGTGCGGGTGAGCGGGGGCTGATCCCGCCTCAGGGGGTCGCGGTCGGCGGCAGCAACGGCAGTCCCCAGGTGTTCCGGCGCCGCACCGCCGCCAGTTCCGCCTCCAGCGGTGACGGTGGCACCGCCAGCACGGGGCAGGTGGCATGGGCCAGGCAGTAGCGGCTGACCGACGGCCACAGGCAGCGGCGCAGCAGGCCGCGGCCGCCGGTGCCGACGACGAGGACGTCGTCCTCCCGGTCGGCCGTCCGCACCAACGCCCGGCCGGGGGTGCCACGGACGACGACCGCCTGCCCGGGCAGCCCGGTGTCCGCGGCGCCGAACACGTCGCACAGCGCCGCGGCCAACTGCTCGCGCGCCAGCTGCTCCCACCGTGGGACCAGGGCTTTCGTGGCCGGGAACCGGCGGGAGGCCAGATCGCCCTCCGGCGGCTCCCACGCCAGCACGGGCCAGAGTTCGGCCCCCCGGCGCCTGGCCTCGACGGCGGCCCGGGCCAGCGCGGCCGCGCCGCCCGGCGTGCCGTTCACTCCCACCACGACCCGGGCGGCCGAAGGCGGGCGGTACTCGGACATCGGATCCTCCTCGTCAGCGGAAACCACGTCCATCACACCGCCGTTCCCGCCCTTCGAACAGCCCGTACGTCAGTTCTTGGCGGGCTTCTGACGGCCTGTTCCCACCCCTTCGGCCGGGCCCGTCAGCGGCGCGTCAAGGTCACCGGGATCGTCGTCAGCGTCCCGTCAGGGCCCGCCGGAACCCCCCGGACAGCGGGCATAACGTCGACGGCGAGCCCCGGTCCGCCTCCCCGCGTCCGGGGCCCTTCGGACCACTCGCTCCCTGCCCTTCGGGAGGCACCCCATGGCAGCACTTCTCTTCGGCGACGACCCCGAGCCCTCCGATCCGTCCCCGGCCGGACCCCTGTACGTGCCGGTCCGGCCGGGACCCTCGGGATGCGCGGCCCGGCTCTTTCGCACCCCCCTCGGCGAGCGCACCGCCGTCGGCTTCACCTCCCCGCTCCGGCTGACCGCCACGCTCGGCCCCGGCCAGCCCTGGATCCGTCTCGCCGAGCCCGCGTTGCGCGCGCTGACCGCCCCGCTCGGCGTCACCGCCCTCACGGTGGACCCGCAGTTCACCGCCCCGGCCACCAGGCCGGCGCCCGCACCGGCACCCGCGATCGCCGCCTGAGAGGGGCAGTCTCGATGACCACGGTTCACGAACCCACCACCCGGGCCGCCGAGTTGTCGGTGTGGCCCGCCTCCACCACCGAGTTCCCGCACGGCGACCTCGCCGTGGGCGGCGTACCGCTCGCGGAGATCGCCGACCGCTTCGGCACCCCCGTCTACGTCCTCGACGAGGCCGAGGTCCGCGACCGCTGCCGCACCTACCGCGACGCCTTCCCCGACGCCGAAGTCCTCTACGCCGCCAAGGCGTTCCTGTGCCGGGCCATGGCCCGCTGGATGGACGAGGAGGGCCTCGGCCTCGACGTCTGCTCGGCCGGCGAACTCGAACTCGCCGTCACCACCGGCTTCCCGGCGGAGCGGATCGTGCTGCACGGCAACGCCAAGTCCCCGCGCGACCTGGAGACCGCGCTGCGCCTCGGCGTCGGACGCGTCGTCATCGACAGCCCGTCCGAGATCGCCCGGCTCGCCGCCGCCGTCGGACCGGAGGGGCACCAGAAGGTGATGGTCCGGGTCGTGCCCGGCATCAGCGCGGGCGGCCACGACAAGATCCGCACCGGCACCGAGGACCAGAAGTTCGGACTCAGCATCTCCGACGGGTACGCGCAGCACGCCATCACCCGCATCCTCGACCAGCCGCAGCTCGAACTCACCGGCCTGCACTGCCACCTGGGCTCCCAGATCACCGGCGTCAAGCCGTACCTGGTCGCCGCGCGCCGCATGGTCGGGCTCATGTCCCGGCTGTACGAGCAGCACGGGCTGGTGCTGCCCGAACTCGACCTCGGCGGCGGCCACGGCATCGCCTACCGCCCCGGCGAGGCGGCCCTGGACCTGACGGCGCTGGCCCGCAAGGTCCGCGCCGAACTGGCCGACGCCTGCGGAACCGCCGGGCTGCCGGTGCCCCGCCTGATCATCGAGCCGGGCCGGGCCATCGCGGGCCCGGCGGGCGTCGCGCTGTACCGCGTGCTGTCCGTCAAGCACACCGGCGGCCGGGTCTTCGTGGCCGTCGACGGCGGCATGAGCGACAACCCGCGCCCGGCGCTGTACGGCGTCCGGTACGCGCCCCGGCTGGTGGGCCGGCCCAGCACGGCCGCGACGGCCCCGGTGACCGTGGTGGGCCGGCACTGCGAGGCCGGTGACGTCCTGGCCGCCGGGGTCGAGCTGCCCGGGGACGTGCACCCCGGCGACCTGCTCGCCGTACCGGTGGCCGGCGCCTACCACCTGTCGATGGCCTCCGGCTACAACCTGGTCGGCCGCCCGCCGGTGGCCGCCGTACGCGCCGGCCAGGCCCGCCTGCTGGTCCGCCGCGAGTCCCTGGACGACATCCGCAGCCGGGACGTGGGCCTCTAGGCCCTGCCCTCCCACGACGCCGGGATGTTCCGCAGGTGCCGCCTAGACTGGTGAGCACATGTGCGAGGTCCGCATCGACCGGTGGACGGGTGGCGAAAGGGAGGGGACCGTGGCGCAGATCACCCACGGCTTCGAGGATCCGTCCGCCGAGGTGCTCTCGGCGGCGGCCGCCGCCTTCGGGCTGCTGGCCGCGGCGCCGCGGCTGCACATCATGTGGGCGCTGGCCCAGGGCGAGAGCGACGTGAGCGCGCTCGCGGACCGGGTCGGCGGGGCGCTGCCCGCCGTCAGCCAGCACCTGTCCAAGCTGAGGCTCGCGGGACTCGTCCGCTCCCGCCGGGAGGGCCGGCGGCAGATCTACTACGTCGGCGACCCCGATGTCGTCTCGGTCGTCCGCGTGCTCGTCGGCCGGCTGGCCCAGCGCGCCGGGGAGCCGCTCGCGCCGGTGGCCGGGCTGCAGGGGACCGGTGCCTAGGAGCGCCCCGGCCTGGGGAGAGGGCGCCGAGGCGCCGGACGCCGGGGTCGTACCGGGCACGCTCGCGGCCGGCGGCACCGGGCCGGAGTCGGCCGCCGGCGCGCCGGACGCGGGCACCGCGCTGCAGGTGCTGCGGCGGCTGGACACCGGGCCGCGCGGACTGACCGAGGACGAGGCCGCGCTGCGCCTCGCCCGCTGCGGCGCCAACACGCTGCCCGCCCGCGAGGACGCCTCCTGGCCGCGCCTGCTGGTGCGCGGCCTGCGCGACCCCTTCACCGCGGTGCTGCTCTGTCTCGCCCTGGTCTCCGCCGCCGTGTTCGCCTGGTCCACCGCCTGCGTGATCCTCGCCCTGGTCGTGACCAGCAGCGTGCTGCGGGCCTCCGGCGAGTACCGCGCCGACCGGTCCATGGCCCAGTTGCGCGAGCTGGTCGCCACCACCTCCACCGTGCTGCGCCGGGCGGACGAGGAAGCGGCGCCCGAGGCCCGCGAGGTCCCGGTGGAGGACCTGGTCCCCGGCGACATCGTCCAGCTCGGCGCGGGCGACCTGGTCCCGGCGGACGTCCGGCTGCTGCGCGCGCGGGGCCTGACCGTGCACCAGTCGGCGCTGACCGGGGAGTCGGCCCCGGTCCCGAAACACGCGGCGGACGTCGCAGCGGCCGCCGGTCCGGCCGGCACCGCCCTCTTCGAGCGGCCGCAGCTGTGCTTCCAGGGCAGCAGCGTCGCCACCGGCAGCGGCACCGCCGTCGTGCTGGAGACGGGCGGGCGCACCCGGTTCGCGGCCGCCCACGACCGCACGGTCGGCCGGCGTGAGGCGAGCGCCTTCGACCGCTCGGTGTACGGCATCTCGTGGATCCTGATCCGGTTCATGCTGCTCACCCCGCCGCTGGTGCTGATGGCCAACGCGGCGCTGCGCGACCGGGGGCTGGAGACCCTGCCGTTCGCGGTGGCCGTGGCCGTGGGGCTGACACCGGAGATGCTGCCGGTCGTCGTCACCACCTGTCTGGCGCGCGGCGCGTCGCTGCTGGCCCGCACGCACGGGGTCATCGTCAAACGGCTCCCGGCCCTGCACGACCTGGGCGCGGTCGACGTGCTGTGCCTGGACAAGACGGGCACGCTCACCCAGGACCGGCCGGTGGTCGAGCGGGGCCTGGACGCGGCGGGCGCCGACGATCCCGAGGTGGTCCGCTGGGCCGCCGTCAACGCCTGGTGGACCCTCCAGCTCGCCGAACTGCCCGAGCCCGACGCCCTGGACGAGGCGGTCCTGGACGCGGCCGACGAGGACGACCTCATGGCGTACGACGGGGTCGCGGCGCTCCCGTTCGACCCCGTGCGCAGGCTGGCCACGGCCGTGGTGCGCACCCCCGGCCGGCTCGGCTCGCACACGCTCGTCGTCAAGGGCGCCGTGGAGGCCGTCCTGGAGCGCTGCGCCCTGGAGCCGGTGGAGGCGGACCGGCTCGCGGACCTCGCGGACCGGGCCGCGCGGGGCGGCCTGCGGGTGCTGGCGGTCGCCACCGCCGAACGCCCGGCCCGGCTGCGCGACTACACCCCGGCCGACGAGCGCGGGCTGGACTTCCGCGGCTTCGTCACCCTGCGCGACGCGCTCGCGCCCACCGCCGCGCCCGCCCTCGCCGCGCTCGCCGCACGCGGGGTCACCATCAAGATCCTCACCGGCGACCACCCCGGCACCGCGGCCCGCGCCTGCCGCGACCTGGGCATCGAGCTGGGCCCGGACCAGGTGGTCATCGCCGATCGCACCGATGCCCTGACCGACGCGGAACTGGCCGAGCTGGCCCGCCGTACGACGGTCTTCGCCCGCTGCACCCCGGAGCACAAGGCGCGGATCAGCGCCGCGCTGCGCACCGGCGGACACACGGTGGGCTTCCTCGGCGACGGGGTCAACGACGTCTCGGCCCTGTGGGCGGCCGACGTCGGCATCGCCCCGCGCGACGCCACCGACGTGGCCCGGGAGGGCGCCGACGTGGTGCTCGCCGAGAAGGACCTCACCGCCGTCGACCACGCCATCTCCGCGGGCCGGCACAGCGGCGGCAACATTGCCACGTATCTGCGCATCACCCTGTCGTCCAACGTCGGCAACGTCATCGCGATGCTCGCCGCCGGTCTGCTGCTGCCCTTCCTGCCGATGCTGCCGGCGCAGGTGCTGGTGCAGAACCTGTGCTTCGACACGGTGCAGCTCGCCTTCGCCTACGACCGCCCCCACCCCGCCCTGCTGCGCCGCCCCGCCACCCTCGACCCGCGCGCCCTGCTGCGTTTCATCACCGGGTTCGGCGTCCTCAACGCGGCCGCCGACCTCGCCACCTTCGTCGTCCTGGCCCTCGCCCTGCACGGCTCCGGCCCGGCCGAGGACGAGGCGGTCTTCCACTCCGGCTGGTTCACCGAGAACCTGATCACCCAGAGCCTGGTGATGCTGCTGCTGCGCACCGGCCGCCGGCTCTTCGAGGACCGCCCGCCCGGCCCGGTGGGCTGGACCGCGGCCGCCCTCGCGGTCATCGGCCTGGTGCTGCCGCCGTCCCCGCTCGGCCCGCTGCTCGGTCTCACCACGCTCCCGCTGGAGTATTACCTGCTTCTCACCATCGTCCTCGCGCTGTACGCCGTCGGGCTCGTCCTGGCCCGCAAGCGCCACGAACGGAACCTGCTCGGCGAGGGCGATCCGGGGTGAATCAGGTGATTCCCGCTCGCCGGTCCGGGCAGCGGGCCGGGTGCTTCGCGCGACCTGTCCTGATTCTTGCTCGCGTGTAGTACCTTGCGCCGCCGGAGCCGTCCGCCGCGCGCGGGTCCTCGGCTCCGCTCCCCTCGCGCACCTGGAGACGAAGGCCGGCCGATGTCCGTTCTGACCTATCCCGAAGCCGTGGGCGTCGGCCTGCTGCAAGGGGTCACCGAGCTGTTCCCCGTCTCCAGCCTGGGGCACAGCATCCTGATACCCGCGCTGCTCGGCGGGCACTGGAAGCATGACCTGGACGTCTCCGCCGACGGGTCCCTCTACCTCAACGAGCTGGTCGGCCTCCACCTGGCCACCGCGCTCGCGCTCGTCGTCTACTTCTGGCGGGACTGGGTGCGGATCGTCCGCGGTCTGTTCACGTCGGTCACCCAGCGCCGTATCGAGACCGTGGAGCAGAAGCTCGCCTGGCTGATCATCACGGCCTGCGTCCCGGTCGCGGTCGCCGGTGTCGCGCTCGACAAGGTGTTCCGCTCGACGCTCGGCAAGCCCGTCCCCACCGCGCTCTTCCTGGCGCTCAACGGCATCGTCCTCTTCGTCACCGAGCAGTTGCGGCGCGGCGGGACCGGCCGCCGGCGGGCCGGGGCCACCGTGGCTCCGGGCGAGGAGCACCTGTCGGCGGACGAGCAGTCGGACCTGCGGATCACGCGGCTGACGATCCGGCAGGCCGTGACGATCGGCGCCGCTCAGATCCTCGCCCTGCTGCCCGGCATCAGCCGCTCCGGCTCCACCATCAGCGCGGGCATCTTCAAGGGCATGGACCACGAGGACTCCGCCCGCTTCGCGTTCCTCCTCGCCACCCCCGTCATCGGCGGCGCCGCGCTGCTCAAGCTGCCGCCGCTGCTCGGGGCGCAGGGCGACGGCCTGCGCGGTCCGCTGCTGGCGGGCAGCGTGGCCGCCTTCGTCGCGGCCTACCTCGCCACCCGTTTCCTGGTCCGCTACTTCGAGAACCGCACCCTCATCCCGTTCGCCGTCTACTGCACACTGGCCGGCCTGGGCAGCCTCGCGTACTTCACGCTGGCGTGAGGCGGGGCTGCCTCAGGTGGCATCGGGGTCGCCGTTCACCGCGGCGGCGACCTCCGACAGCTCCGCCCTCGGGTCCAGGGCGGAGCGGATCTCCGCCAACTCCTTGAGTTCGGGGCCGAGTTCCGCGCGGACCTCGTTCCTGGCGCCGTCGGCGGACGCGCGCACCGTCCGCGGGGCGAGCAGGTCCAGGGGACTCAGGTCGAGGAACGTCGGCGGCTCCGCTCCGTCACCGAGGGGGATGAGGGTCTCAGACCGGCCGTACGAACTGGGTCTCGGCGGCGCTGACGTCGGCGGCCGGCTGCGGCGGGGGACGGCGGGCCGTGTCGCTGACCTTGAGCAGGACGGCGACCAGCAGCCAGTTGGCGACCATTGACGAGCCGCCCTGGGCGAGGAACGGCAGGGCCTTGCCGGTGAGCGGGATGAGCCCGGTGACGCCGCCCACGACGACGAAGACCTGGAGGACGAGCGCCGAGGCCAGGCCGCCGGCGAGCAGCTTGCCGAACGGGTCGGTGACGGTCAGGGCCGTGCGCAGGCCGCGCTCGGCGAGCAGGGCGTAGAGCAGGACGACGAGCGTCACCCCGGCGAGGCCGAGTTCCTCGCCGACGGTGGTCAGGATGAAGTCGCTGCGCCCGGCGAAGCCGATGAGCTCCGGGTGGCCCTCGCCGAGGCCGGTGCCGAGCATGCCGCCCGAGCCGAAGCTGAACAGGGCCTGGGCGGCCTGGTCCGAGACGAGTCCGGCCGGGCGCTGGTCGGGCGGCAGGAAGATGTCCATGGGGTGCAGCCAGGCGACGACCCGGCCGTGCACATGCGGTTCGAAGGAGCCGACGACGAAGGCGCCGACGGCGAACATGACGACGCCGAACACCACCCAGCTGGTCCGCTCGGTGGCGACGTACAGCATGATCACGAACAGGCCGAAGAAGATCAGCGAGGTGCCGAGGTCCCGTTCGAAGACCAGGACGAGCAGGCTGAGCATCCACACGGCCGCGACCGGGCCGAGCTGCCGCCCGCGCGGCAGGTACATGCCCATCAGCCGCCGTCCGGCGAGCGCGAGGGCGTCCCTGCGCATCGTCAGGTACCCGGCGAAGAACACCACGATGACGATCTTCACGAACTCGCCGGGCTGGAAGGACAGCGGCCCGATGAAGATCCACCGCTTGGCGCCGTAGACGTCGCCGGGATAGAACGCGGGCGCCATCAGCAGGACCATGCCCACGGCGATCGTGACGTACGGATAGCGCTGGAGCCTGCGGTGGTCCTTGAGCAGCGCCACGACCCCGGCGAACACCGCCACCGCGATGCCGCACCACATCAGCTGCCCGGACGCCGCGGGCGGCGCGTGGTGGTAGTGGGTCGAGTAGGCGATGTCGAGACGGTGGATCAGGACGAGCCCCAGGCCGGTGAGCAGGGTGGCCAGCGGCAGGATCAGCGGATCGGCGTGCGGCGCGAACCGGCGTACGGCGACGTGGCACACCAGGGGCAGTACCGCCGCGGCCACGCACGTCAGCGCCATGCCGGGCGGCAGCTTCCCGGTGAGCGCGAGGGCCGTCTCGGCGTAGCCGAACACGCATATGAGGACGGCGCCGAGCAGGAGGGCCAGCTCCAGCCCCCGGTCGCTCAGCCGCCCGGACCGGCTCGGCCGCACGGCCAGTTTCGCCGGCCCACGCCGACCAGTCATGCCTTCCCCCTTGATCGGGTCCGCCGCCCCGCATCCCGCTCCGGGGCCCGGCGATCAGAGTTATATGGTTGCGCAATAACGCAACTGAACTGTAGCCGAGGGCAGGTAAGAGGAGGGTCGGCGTGGCGGCACGCGGGAGGGGGCGCCGCAAGGCGTGGGCGGTGGTGACCGGGCTGGGCGTGGCCCTGGCGCTCGTGAGCTATCTCGCCGTCCGTTTCATCCACTCGACGGCCTCCGACGAGTGTACGGCGCACGGCCCGGACGGTACGGCCGTCTCGCTCGACCTGGACCAGGCGTCCCACGCCGCGACCATCGCGGCCGTGGCCCACGCGCGCGCCCTGCCGGAACGGGCCGTCACCATCGCCCTGGCGACCGCGATCCAGGAGTCCAAACTCCGCGACCTCGCCTACGGGGACCGGGACTCCCTCGGCCTGTTCCAGCAGCGCCCGTCCCAGGGCTGGGGCACCCCCGCCCAGATCCGCGATCCCGTCTACGCCTCGGGCAGGTTCTTCGACGCGCTGGTCAAGGTGCCGGACTACCTCGGCCTGCCGGTCACCGTCGCCGCGCAGCAGGTCCAGCACAGCGGCTACCCGCAGGCGTACGCCCAGCACGAGGACATGGCGGCGACACTCGCCGACGTGCTGACGGGCCGGGAGGGGCCGGCACTGAGCTGCACGGTGAGCGGGGCGACGGCGGCCTCCGGCGAGGCGGGCGCCTTTGGCGGGGGAAGCGGGACGGTGGCCGTCGGCGGCGGTGCCGGTGGCGGTGCGGCGGGCTCGGTACCGGACGGTGAGGCCGGTGTCGAGGCCGCGGTCCGGCGGGAGTTCGGCGGAGCGCCGGCCGCCGTGTCCGTGGCCGGCAGCGGCAGCGTCAGCTACCCGATCGCGCCCGGCCGGGCGGCCACGGGCTGGTCCCTCGCCCTGTGGCTGGTCTGCCACGCCACCGCCCTGCACGCCACGTCCGTGACCTTCGACGGCCGGCGCTGGACCAGTACCGCGTCGGACCGGGGCTGGACCCACGCGGCACCCCCGCCCGGGACCGGCCGGGCCGGAACGGTGGCGGTGACCCTGGCCGAGAACACCCGGGGCTCCGCGTGAGGGCTCGGAGCGCGGACTCGCCAAGCGGGTCCGGCGAAGTCCGCTGCGGTTCGGCGGCGCCCCGAAGGAGCGCGGGGCTCCATCACCGTGCGGCTCCGCCGCGTGGGCGCGACCAGCTACGTCGGCGCCGCGGACGACCGACGTGCACCGTCCGGCACTTCCAGCGGAGCGCTCAGGCCTGGACGGGGCGCTGGACCTTGATCGACTGGAGGAGTCCCACGGCCACCCACACGGCGAACATGGACGAGCCGCCGTAGGAGACGAACGGCAGCGGGATGCCGGCCACCGGCATGATGCCGAGGGCCATGCCGATGTTCTCGAAGGACTGGAACGAGAACCAGGCGACGATCCCGGCGGCGACGATCGTGCTGTACAGCTCGGTCGCCTCGCGCGCGATCCGGCAGGCCCGCCACAGGATGACCCCGATCAGGCCGATGATCAGGATGCCGCCGGCGAAGCCCAGCTCCTCGCCGGCGACCGTGAAGACGAAGTCGGTCTGCTGCTCGGGCACGAACTGCCCGGTGGTCTGCGCCCCGTGGAAGAGGCCCTGCCCGGTCAGCCCGCCGGACCCGATGGCGATCCGGGCCTGGTTGGTGTTGTAGCCGACGCCGGAGGGGTCCAGATTCGGGTCGGCGAAGGCCGCGAACCGGTTGATCTGGTACGCGTCCAGCAGATGGAGCTGCCACACCGCGACGGCGCCCGCGACCCCGATGGCGAGCAGACCGAAGATCCACCGGTTGGACGCGCCCGAAGCGAGCAGCACGCCGAGGATCGTGACGGTCATGACCATCGTCGAACCGAGGTCCGGCATCATCATCACGACCATGATCGGTACGGCGGCCAGCCCCAGCGCCTGGACCACGGCCCGGCCGTCGGGGTACGTCCGGTCGCCCGCGTCGACCTGGGCCGACAGCAGCATCGCCATGCCCAGGACGATCGCGACCTTCACGAACTCCGAGGGCTGGAGCGAGAATCCGCCGCCCAGCACGATCCAGTTGCGGTTGCCGTTGATGGTCGCGCCGAGCGGTGTGAGCACCAGCAGCACGCCGAGGACGGAGACGCCGTAGAGGATCGGCACGGCGTTGCGCAGGACGCGGTGGCCCAGCCAGAGGGTGCCGGTCATCAGGGCGAACCCGATGCCGAGGTTCATCAGGTGCCGGACCAGGAAGTAGGTCGGGTCGCCCTGGTTGATCGTGGTGCGGTTGCGGGTCGCCGAGTAGACGAGCAGCGAGCCGATGAAGGACAGCGCGAGGGCCGACAGTAGTATCGGCCAGTCCAGCCGGCGCAGCGGCGAGTCCCGGGCGAAGAGCCGCGTCAGCCGGGACCGTTCGGGCCCGTACCCCGAGACGGAGAAGCTCTTCACGCTGGTCATGTCAGCTGCCTCCGGCGGTCTGGCTGGCTGTCCGTGCCGGAATAATAGCTGCGCAGTTGCGTAAATCTGCAAATGAACCCGCGTGTGCAGGGCCCGAACGTGTCGTGCTCCTTACCTGGCCGGCGCGGTGAGGATCAGCTCGGTGTTGTGGTCGGCGGCGGCGCCGATGCGGGTGGCAGGGGTGGCGTAGGGGTCGTTGTAGGCGAGTTCGCGGTACAGGGCGGCGAGGCCGGGGTCGGAGGTGTCGGCGAAGTCGGTCCGGTAGGGGGCGGCGGACTCGATGAGGGTGGTGAACAGGGAGAGGGTGCCGTCCTGGTTGTCGGCGATCTCGATGATCCGGGCGTGGTGCGGATAGTCCACGTGGGAGGCGGTGTTGATCTCCCAGAAGGCGCGCTCGGGGACGCTGTGCCCGTGCGGGACGATCCGGTTGGTGTGGGTGTGCCCGTTCACCCAGGCCACGACGTTCGGGAAGCGCTGGAGCAGGGTGACGAGTTCCGCCCCGCCGTGCCGCCCCTCGAAGGGCCGGTAGGGGTCCGGCAGCAGATTGCCCATGGTGGCGCTGGTGTGATGGCTGAACACGACGACGAGCCGGCCGTCGGCCCCGCCGCGCACCACATGCCCGTCGGCGTCGTACCAGTGCCCGCTGTTGCCCTTGAGGACCGACTCCAGCCAGTTCAGCTGCGCGGTGCCGAGCGAACCGTCCGCGAATCCGGCGCGGTTGGTGGTGTCGAGGCTGATGCCGAGAACGCCGTCGGCGAGGCCGAAGGTGTAGTAGAGCCGCCCGCTGTCGACGGAGTCCTGGCCGAACCCGTGCCCGACGGGCCCGGCTCCGGTGTACCTCGCGTCGAGATGGGCCCGGGCGAACTCGGCCGGCGTGAACGGATGCCGCCGCTCGTCGGGCGTGACGGTACGCACGGCACCGCCGCCGGCCAGCAGTTCGCCGAGCAGCAGGACGGCCCGCCCGGGATCACGCACCAGCGCGTCCGCGAGCCGGGCGGCCGTGGCGTCGTCACACCCCTCCAGCTTCCGCGACCCGGTGTAGAGGTCGTTCAGCAGCCCGAGGTCGGGCAGGCTGCCCTCGATGCTGTCGTCGTGGTTGCCGACGGTGGTGTACCAGGGGACGCTCAGCCCGGGCGCGTCGAAGGGCCGCACGGCACCGCCGAGCAGCCCCGGTATCTCGGGCAGCCCCTTGGCCTTGTAGGCGTCCGGCGCCGGGGATCCGGGATTCCAGTACAGCCCGCTCCCGGAGTTCTGGACGCCTTCGTAGCGCCCGGGATCCCCGCTGTTCGGCACGATCCGCCCGCCGCTCATGACGCTCAGATACCAGTCGAGCTCGATCCGCTCGTGGTTGTCGGTGTTGTCCCCGGTGGCCATGACACACCGGAACGGCAGCCCCGTGTACGGCCCTTGCCGCACCGCGTTGACCCGCTCGACGAGCGACGACGCGCCGCGCACGGTCAGCGTCTCCTGCGGCCGGTGCGCACTGTCGTTGAGCCGCGCCAGGTACTCGAACCGCACCGGCGACTCGGTGTCGGTCAGATGCAGGTCGGTGAACTGCACGAAGGACGCGAGCCCGGTCCGCCGCCCGTCGCGCCCGCCCCCGGCGCCGCGCAGCTCCTCCCGCACCACCAACGGCCAACCGGGCCCGGCCGTGAGCCGCTTGTACGCCCCGTCCCCGACCGCCGTCGCGGCCTGCTGGAGCGTGGTCCCCTCGACCCGCACGGCCCGCGCGGCACTCTCGGCGAGCGCCCGCTCCCGCGCCACGGCCCGCCCGGACATGACCACGGACCCGAGCCCCGCGGCCCCGAGCCCCGCCATGAACCGCCGCCGGTTCATCCCGTCCATGAATCCCCCTGTCGATTCCGGTACTTGAGACTCCCGCCCGAGGCGCGAGCGGGAGCGGCGGATACGCCGGGGCGAGCCTTACCGACGAGTAAGGGAGTGTCCAGGGGGCGGAGGGAAACTTGGGGGAAACAGGGGAGGACGGGAAACAGGGGTGCACCCTTCGCGGCAGCCTTCTTGCGCACCGGCGGCCACCTCACCGTGGAGCGGGCCGACACCGTCGTACGGACCGCTCCGCTCCGGCACACCGTCGGCCGAAGGAGGAACACGTCCCATGAGTACAGAGCACCGAGGCCGCCGCCCCTACCGGCGCGCGGCCGTCAGCGGCGGGGCGGCGGTCGTCCTCGTGGGCGCGCCGGCCGGCCTGACCCACGCCTCCACCGACACGCCGGCGACCGACACCGCGGCGACGGAGCCGTCCTACAACTTCGGCTCCGGCTATTCGGCGATCAACCGGACCTGCACCTCGGTCTCGGCGAACTGGACCCACCCGGCCGCCACCTGCCGCGGGGGCGACCAGCAGCCCGGCTTCCCGTCCCGATGGCCGTGCCGACCGATCCCGGCGACCACATGCGGGCCTCGGGCACCTACCACGGGAGCAACGCCTTCGCCCTCACCCTCAAGGACGTCACCCGGGGCTGGACGAGGACGGAGAGCGAGACCCAGGCCGCCACTGGAGGGACCCCGGCCTCCGCGAACGTCATCGTCGAGGCCGGCTCCGGCACCGGCGGCCCGTCCGGCAACGTCATCGAGTCGGGCTTCGCCGATGGCCAGGAGACGACCTGCCAGCGCCGACCGCGCACCACCTCTTGCAGTGGCCGAGCGCTGGTGCACGCGTGCTCAAGAGCGCCGAGGGAACCTCGTGTACGCGTACATCGTCGTCGCGCTTCCGACCGGGGCCCGCACGGAAGAACTGCGGGCCCCCACCTGGGATCATGTCTTCCTGAAAGGCCGCCCGGACATCAACCCGCCGCAACCTCCGGACATCGCCGTCTGGCGCTCGGTGCGGCGTCCGTCTTCTCCTCGGCCGTGGGCAAGCCGCTCGATGCTGCCAACGTCCGGCGTGCCTCCGCCAGGCACTCAAGGGCCTCGACGGGGTCAAGGCCGGTGAGTGGACGCCGAGGGAGCTGCGGCACAGCTTCGTGTCCCTGCTGTCCGGCCGGGGAGTCCCGCTGGAGGAGGTCTCCCGGCTCGTCGGGCACTCCGGGACGGCCGTGACCGAGGGGGTCCGCCGGAAGCGGATCCGGCCCGTGATCCAGACCGGCGCGGTGGTCATGGACGGGATCTTCGGCGCCGACCCGCGACGCCCGTAGGGGCTCGGAAATCGATAGTCACGCAGATGGACACACAGCAAAGCCAAAGGGCCCTCACCGAATCGGTAAGGACCCTCTGACCTGCTACTTGGCTGTCGGGGTGGCGGGATTTGAACCCACGACCTCTTCGTCCCGAATGAGGTTCGGTTGGTGATCTCGCCAGCGTGGATAGCGTTTTGCCTGTTCAGAGCGTCGGGCTGTCGTGGTCTCGGGCGGCCTCGAAGGGGGTCAGGGAGCGGGTTGGCTCCCAGATGGCTCCCAGCGAGCCGCGCCTCAGTCTCGTGCTGCCAGGGCCATCGGCGCGGTTGGTGTCAGTTGCCAGCTTGGCCACAGCATAGGAAATGCCGGAGATACCGATTTCGGCGAGCAGGACGGCCGCGCGGTCGGGCCAGGTCTGCGTCGCGAGCGTCGTTTCGTGAGCCAAGCTCATCCGTAGCCCCTTCTGGGAGAGCGGGATTCGGTCAATCCTCGTTTCGCGCAGGAGAGTTGAGTGCATTGTCGCGTTTGCGATCTGGTGGTTTCCGAAGTTCACCGTGAGGATGCCCGCCGTATCGACGAACGGGGGCGGAATGGCGTTGGGGTGGGGGCTGCGTGCTCGGGACCGGGCCGAGGGAGGGGTGGTCGAGGGGCCGGCGGTGCCGATTCAGGTAGGTCCCGCGACCTCCGATGCGGGCGACGCTGGGGATGCCGACCCAACCTCTTCGGAGGTGACGAGGCTGCTGTGCCAAGCCGTGTATGCGCGCCCAGACCGGGTCAAAGCCGTCAAAGCGTGGTGGCGCAAGTTCAGAGGCAGGAACAAGAAGCCGAACAAACCCCGCCGCAGTACCCGCAGACGCATCTACCTGGAAGGCAGTGACGACTGCCCGCCCCTGGGCGAGCCCATGGCGCAGTGGATTGTTGATCACGTCCTGCACGGCCCGCCGCTGCCTGTGCCGTCGTACGCATTCGACCTCGTACCAGTGGTGGCGCACAGTCTGCGTGCCCGGCGACGTCGGTGGGCTCGACGTGTGGCGGTGCTGCTTCTGGCTGCCCTCGTGGTGTACGCGGTACCCAGGGCGGCCGTTGTCTGGGGAGCGGTTGTGATGCTGGCTCTCTTGATGCGATGGGCTGCCTACCGGGCGTTGCGCAAGGGCAGGACGTCGAGGCTGGTGAGGTCGCCTCGTGTGGCGTATCTCGTGCTGTGCGTGCCGTGGCTGCTCGCGGTCGTGCCGTACCGGCCCGTCGGTGGCGAGGCCGTCGCGCTGCGGATCGGGCTGCTGCTGTTGCCGTTCGCGCTGCTGGTCGGGGCAGCGCTGGTGTGTGTCGGCGACCGGCTCGCGGCGCGGGCGGCGTTGGCCCGGCTCGTCCGGGAGGGCGTGTCGTCCGATCGGTTGCCTTGGGCTGCCCCGAAAGGCTGGCACCGGATGGTGCGCATGGGCAAGGAACAGTCCTGGCAGGAGTTGCCGTACGACGAGCCCGAGCGTTTCGTGGGAGCCGGGCGCGATGTATGGGGCGCCGCAGACATCGCCATCCCTTTGAAGCCGAAGGATCCGGAGGAGTCGGTCAAGTCGTTCGGGGAGGCGGAGCTGCTGCGTCGGGTGGGCGGGGCGGTGCGGGGGCTGGGGCGTGGGGCTCGGGAGATCACCGATCCGCTGCCCGGTCTGACCGTGACCGAAGTGCAAGGGTTGCCGGCGGCACTGTGGCTGCAACGCACCCGCGCGGTGAAGCTGGAGCTGCCGGACCTGCGCGGCCGGGGGCGCCGGTCACCGTCCGGCGTGCCGGACCGGCTGTATCTGCGGGCGCAGTGTGTCAGCTGGGACGGGCAGGTCGTGGTCAGCGTGTTTGTGCACGCCGCGCTGGAGGCGGGCGAACTGCGGCTGACCGTACGCCCGCAGGTGATGACGCCCCTGTACAACGAACTGCGGGTGACCGATGCGCCGGTCGCCAAGCATGGGACCCGGCTGCTCGGCTGGATCGTGACGCAATCGTTCCTGGACGCTGCCATGGGCCCCCTCGCCCTGTGGCGCTTCGTGGCACGGCTCGGGCTCGGTGAGCAGGCGCAGGAAGAGCGCGCCGAGGAGAAGGATCCGGTCAGTCTGCGCGATCGGTACTCCACCGAAGAGGTCACCGACATGCACCAGAGCGATGACGCCAAACGGCACGTCGTGCTGATGCAGACCTGCATCTTCCGGACCGTCGCCGAGTACCTCGACGAACTGGGTGTGGACACCGCTCAGTACGAGCGGCAGGTGGCCGCGGTCATCACCAACATTCAGGTGTACGGCGACAACAACGCGCCCATCCAGAACGTCGCGGGCAGCGACATCCGCAATGTGGGCCAGGGCAGTGGCAACCAGGGAGGCAAGTGATGGTGTTTGGACGGCGTCGCCCCGAGTCGGAGCACGGGCACGGCTCGGGCATCAGCATCGGCGGCAACAACAACGCCCCGAACCAGAACGTCGTGGGGCAGAACATCTCCCACGTGTACCAATCTGCCTCGGTCCAGGGCGCGGTCGACATCGACACCGTACGAGACCTGCTCGCCTCCTTCCGCGCCGACGTAGATCGCAATGAGGCGGGCCTCGCCAACGCCATGGTGCTGCGTGCCATGGCGGACACTGTCGGCACCTCGCTGGAGGCGCCCGACGCGCGGGCCGGCGCACTTCGGCAGATCGCCCAGGCGCTTCCCGCCCTGGTGGCGGGGACCGTGGTGCAGCAGGGCGGTGAAGCGCTCGCCCACGCCATTGCCGGATGGCTGAGTTGATGCGTCGAACGCCGCCCAGGGGGCACGGTAGATACGGGATACGCCGTTCCGGCTGTCGTCCGCCGCGTGCGCGGATACAGTGCTGCAACCAGTGGGGGAGGCGACACACGTGGACGAAATGACCTTCGCCGTGACGACAGTGGCCGCGGCTCTGCTGGGTGAGGCATCACAGGACGCCTATGCGAGGGCCCGGGACATCATCCGGCGTCTGTTGCACCGGGGCGAGCGACCAGATGCCCAGGCCGTCCTGGATCGCCTCGACCAGGACCGGGCGAGAGTGGCGCAATGTTCCCCACCGGAGCGCGGTGAAGCGGCGCGCATCGCCGCAGCTGAGTGGGCCTCCGCCCTGGAACAGCTCGTACGGACAGACCCTGCCGCCTATGCGGAGTTGCGCGTCCTGACCGGACTGGATCGGCCGACCTCCGTGACCAACCAGCACAACCACGGCCCGGGCACCTTCATCAACGGCAACGTCGAGGGCGGGCTCACGATCAATCACGGCACGGCGCATGGCAGAGACACCTGAGCCCCGGAGAGAAGGAGACCAGCACAACCACGGTCCTGGGATCTTCATCGCCGGCGATGTCATCGGCGACGTCCATCATCATGCTCAGCCCTCACCTGACGGGCGTACCGGCGAGTCCCCTGTGGAAGCGGGCGCCCGCGATGGTGGAGAACCGACGGAGGACGAGGAAGATGGCCCACTCTGGTCACTGCTCGGCTATGCCTGGTGCACCCTCATGCTCTTCGGGATGGCCGGCTACGTGCTGAAGGCTGCGTTCACGTCGGGGGTACCGACGACAGAGCGTGTTGCGGCGGTACCCACGGCAGCCGGTCTGGCCCTGGGCGGCCTCGTGGTCCTGGCGTTCACCTTCGCATCCCTCGCCGAGATCTGCGCCGCTGGTGCGGTCAACGCGGCCGGCTCGGCTCGAAGACGAGGGCGGGAAGGCCGCCGCGCCGCCGCGCGGATGAACCTCCGACATGCCCGCATCGCGGCCCGCTGGGCTCACAACAGCGCTGTCCTCGCCGGTGTCGTCGCGGCACTCGTGGGTTTCCTGGCCGTAAGCAAAAAGGCGGCAGACCGTGCCCAGGAGGCTCGGCAGTGCGCCGATTCCGAGGTCACGAAGGCTCACACAGCACTGAGCGTTCAGAGTCCGGCCAGACACGGCAACTGAGGTTCCTGCCTCGCCAGGATCCGAATCGGGCTGAGCTGTTCTGCTCCTGGACTGATGCGAGCCAGCCGTGGCGGTGGATACGAGATTCGAGCTCGTGAGGGGTTGCCCCCAACACGCTTTCCAAATGTTCGTCTGGGGGTTCGGGAACGCCCAGGAGCGTCCTGACCTGCGGCGGAGTAGAGCTGTGGGCGAGTGGCGAACGGTGCTGGACGGGGGTGAATGCAACCAGAACTGCAACCATGCTTCCGGTCGTCCTGCCTGATCAGCGGCGCTCTGCGCAGCCCGCCGGAAGGCATCCGGCCTCATTATTCGGAGCGCTGCACCGGCCCAGGAGGAGCACCGGGCGGGCAGGTGTTCCCCTCGCCGTCCAGGTGCCGCATCGCGTACACGCGCTCCTCCGGATGTCGCGCCAGCCGTGCCATCACCCAGGCGGTGCGTGCGTCCATGCCCGGACCGAACTCGGCCGCCAGGCGGCGTGCCTGCCACGTCGTCCGAGGTGCCAGCACCCAGCGCACGAGTGGGAACCGTACGTGGCCGGTGCCGGCCGAAGTCCTGCCTGCGGGGACGGCTCTCTCGTCCGGAGAGGGGCCGGGGTCGCCCGCGGCGTGCGATGTCGTGTCCGCCACTCGGCGAGTGTTGCGACGCAGTCGGCCTCCACGGAGTCGATCAGCCCAGTGATCGCCGAAAGGAATGACCGGGGTCGGGGTGTTGACGATGGGCGTGGAAGCGCCCAGGAAGCGAGGCAGGCGTTCGAGTGATCGTCGTGCTCGGGTGGGGTGTGCTCGCGTATCGTCCGTGGGGTGATTGATGCCACCGTGGCGGCCCGAAGCGATATCGCCGACAGTGTGCTCTCAGAGTTGATCGATGCCTTCGGCCTTGGAGATGTGCGGGAGCGTCGCTACCTCGCTGAAGGGCTGATGAATGCGAACTGGAGGCTGGACACCCCGGCCGGGCAGTTCGCTTTGAAGCGGGTCACGGATGTTTCGCTGGAGCGGTTGCAGCGCAATCTCGGCGTGCTGGCGGCCCTCGGCGCCGACGGTGTCCCGGTGAGTTCCCCTATCCCCACGATCTCGGGCTCGCTGGTGGCGCAGGTCGACGGTGGCCCCTGGTGCCTGTTCCCCTGGGTGGCCGGCTCCCATGTCCGGGGTGTTGATCTCAGCCCGTCCCAGGCCAGCGTGCTGGGCGCGCACCTGGGGCGTCTGCATGTGAGCCTGGGCAGGGCTTGTGGTCGAGGGCTGCTGCCAGGTGTGCCCGAGACGATCACTTCGGACGTCACGTCGCCGGAGCGAGCGGTGGAGAAGGCCGAGCGGCTGTCCGCCGCCGTACGCGACAAAGGCACCGGCAGCGACTTCGACCAAGCAGCCGCTGCCTCCTTGGACCACCGGCAAGCCCTCATCTTCAAGTACACCGATCAACGTCCGCGATCTGTGACACCTGAGGGTGACCACGGGTGGACGCATGGCGACGTGCAGTACCGGAATCTGCTCTGGGAAGGCGGGGAACTCGCCGCCATCCTGGACTGGGACCGGATCGCGGTGCGCCCGTACGCGGAAGAGGTCGTGCGGACGGCGCAGGTGCAGTTCGGAGTGGGCGGGGTGTTCGACCTCGCGCGGGTGTCTGCCTTCGTCGGCGGGTATCGGTCGGTGGTGCCGCTGGAGCCGTCTGCGCTGGTGGACGGTGCTCGTCGGCTGTGGTGGAAGCGGATGACGGACTTCTGGCCGCTGGAGTTCCACTACGACCGCGGTGACTTCTCCTTCGACGACCTGTTCACCGCGGACGAGGCGCTGCTGCACTGGTGGACGGATCGGCTGGATCAGGTCGAGGACGCGTTCGCCGCAGGGTAGATCCCGAGGCGTTCGAGGTCCGGCAGGCGGGGGCGGGTGAAGATGGTCGCTCGTCGCCGCGCCTGCTCCCCCAGGGTGTGGTGGTCAGTGGCGCGGATGGCCTCCGCCCACTCCTCCGCGCCGGCCTCGGCGGGAAGCACGATGCCCGCGTTGCCTATGGCTTCGGGGATGCCGCCCCGGTCGCTGCCGATGCTCGGGGTCCCGTGCAGTGCGGCTTCGATGATCACACGGGGAAATGCGTCCTGCACCGTGGATGGCACGAGCAGGAGGCGGTGGCTGCGGTAGAGGGGACTCATGTCGTAGACCCTGGGCACGTAGGTCACGTTGGGGTAGCCGGCGAACTGCTCGGCCGTGTTCCACCAGCCTTCCACCAAGGTGAAGCGCTGCTCGGGCATGCGGCGGATGAGCTGGTGCATGAGGTCGGCGCCCTTCGCCGGGATCGGATTGACCATGAGCACGGCCCTGGTTCGCTCGCGGCGGTGCTGCCCTGGCCTGGGCGGCGTGAAGGGCGGATACAGGACGGACAGCTGTGTGCCGTCGGTTGGGGGCGCTTGCCGGAGAACGAATTCGGAGACGGCCAGTCCGTGGTGCGGGCGGCCGGCGAGGACGCCGAGTCCCGTCTTGGAGACCGAGTGCAAGATGCCTGCGACGAGGGCGGCGGGCCGGGCTCGGGCAACGATGTCGGCCGCGCCTTCCTGTGAGGTGAACACCACATCCGGTCGTGCCTGGGTCAGCACGCCCCGGAGAGCTGACGCGATCCGCTGCTGTGGTACGGCGAGGCAGTCCACTCCATTCCACCTGTAGCGCAGGCCCTCCTGGGTCGCCTCATACGCGGTGTTGCGCTCGTCGAGGGAGGCCCGCATCTGGGCGGTCTGCGGGGTCGGGTCCCAGGGTGCTTGGTGGGAGCCGATGTAGGCGATGCGCCACCCGGCTGCCGAGAGTTCCTCGGCGAGGAGTTGCTGGGTGACCTCCGCTCCGCCGATGAGGAACGGAGGCGGGGTACGCCGCCATGCGAAGAGGGCTGTGGGCATGTGCTGGTCACCTGGTCCAGTACGTGACGAGGGCTTCCACCGCGTGCGCGACTGCCTCCTGGCTGGTGTCGGCGGGGATGACGGTCACCTCCCGCGACACCGGCGGCTGCGCTGCGGAGATGAAGTAGTCCCGAGCGTGCGCGAGGAACGCCGGCTCGTGAAGGAAGTACTCGGACTCGGCCGCCGTGTGCCCGGCCGCCTTGCGTCGCAGGGCCAGCTCTTCGGCCGGTACGTCGAGGTAGAGGGTGTGGTGGGGGCGCAGGAACGGCAGCTCCTGGAGGCGGTTGCGCAGGCGATGGTGGACGTCGTAGCCGAACAGGGCGTCGAGCGCGTGAGCATGAGCCAGGAGGGTGTCCACTGAACGATCGAGGATGACGACGGGTTTGGCGCTGACGAGCACCCGGCGCACGCGAGCGCCTTCGATGCCCATGAACGTCTCGAACGCGGCGAGCTGTTCGGCTGCGGATGCGGTGCGGGCGGGCGGAATGTCGGTGCGACGGGCGATGTGCTGGACGTAGCAGTCCGAGACGAAGGCCCGCTCCTCGATGCCGCGCGTGCGCAGGTGGCGAATGGCGGTGGACTTCCCGGCGTACGAGGGCCCTTCGAGCGTGATGATCTTCATAGAGACTCCGTCCGGTAGAAGCGTTCGGCGAAGGTGCCCGTGCCGCTCAGGAGGTCGGCGGCCGTGGTCCATGCGTGCCGGATCGGCCGGTACATCTTGCGGGCGGGGTGCATCTGCGAGCCGTGCATGTGCAGGACCGTGGTCTTGTCGAGGACGACGTGGGCGATGTCGACGAGCTCGGGGACCAGGGCGGAGCCGATGCGTGCTCGGAAGAGGTGCTGGTCACAGTCGGCCAGGGCGTAGGTGGGCCAGAACGCGAGGTCTTCCCAGAACCAGCGACATCCGAGGCGTACCGCTGCCGCATGTACGAGGAGGTGGTCGGGGTGGCGGGTGACGGCAGCCGGAGCGAGGAGTTCGGCCTCGGGGTGGGCTTCGACGATCTCGCGGAGTTCGTCCGTGATCCGGTCCAGGCGGTCCTGGCCGAACGGGCGATACGGGGGTTCGGCGTCCTGGTGGCCGAGGAGGATCCGGTTGGCGGCGAAGGGTGCCAGGGCGGCGGCGCCTTCCCGGTTGCGCAGGTCGGATACGGCGGACTCGCTGCTGTACGTGTTCTCCAGAGCTGGGTGGACGCTGGTGGAGCGGGTGAACACCGTGGTCACGGTGAGCGGTCGGGGATGGGCGAGGAAGGTTCCGGAGGCGGACAGGGCGAAGTCGTCGTGGTGCGGCTCGATGGCCAGCACCGGGCGGCCGGCCGGGCGCCGCATCTCGATGAAGTAGCGGTGCCCGCTGTGCGGCGCCGTGAGCTCGATGATCTGGTGGTCGTGGGCGCGGTGGCGTTCGGACAGGCGCTCGGTCCACTGCTGGTGGGCGTGCATGAGGTCGTCGGGGAAGGTGTAGATCCCCTCCGCGTTCGGTACGGGCGGCGTCACGGTCATGGCGGGCTCCGGGGTCATCGGACAGTGGTCTGGTACCAGTGGCGCCACATACGCGGGGAGTTGAGCCGCAGCCGGGCGGTGACGGGGTTCTGCCACCACAGCATCCGGAGGCTGGACCACTGATCGTAGCGGCGGGTGGAGGGGCGTACGCGCAGCTCGTCGAGGATCACGACCGCTGCGTTCTTGATGCGGCCGTGGGCCGTCAGGCGGTCGAAGAACTCGACGTCCTCGCTCATGAACAGGTCGTCGCGATACCCGCCGACCGCTTGGAAGGCCGCTGCGGTGGCGAACTGGGCGACGCCCTGTGCGCCGCCGTGGTTGGTGCGGTAGTGGTCCCAGTAGGCGCAGAGCAGTCGTGCGCCGAGCCGTTTGGGTGTGTACAGGGGTGGGATGGCCCCGCCGACGGCGCCGTTGTCCATGGCGGTGGCCGCGGCGGTGATCGCCTCCATGGGCAGGGCGACGTCGGCGTCCGTGAAGAACAGCCTGCGGCCTTCGGCGGCAGCCGCGCCGGTGTTGCGTACCCGGCCGATGTTGCGGACGGTCTCGCTGATCACTCGGACGCCGTAGGAGGCGGCCATGTCGGCGGTGGCGTCGGTGGAGGCGTTGTCCACCACGATCACCTCCCCTCGTTCGCTGCTTATCTCCTGCCAGCATTCAAGGGAGGCGAGGACGGTTGGGAGGTAACGGGGCAGATAGGCAGCTTCGTTGTGGGCTGGAATGACCACTGTCAGTCCAGGGCTGGTCATCGGGATATCCCTTCGCTGCGTGGTGTGCGGAAGAGGTGCGGTCTCTGACGTGCCAGTTCGGCCAGGCGGTCAGACCACAAGCGGCGGCTGGCGCCGGGCGTGGCGTGGGCCCAGCAGCGGGCGGTGTGGATGACCGTCCACGCCGAGAGCCGGATGTCGTCCAGGGGCGCCGCGTAGGCGTCGAGCAGTGTGCGGCGGTCCCATGGAGTGTGGGCTGCGGTCATGACGAGGGCGTGGGCCACGTCCGCCTCTCGCTGGCCCGGGGCGGCATCGGTGAAGTCGACCAGGTAGCGCGTGCCGCGCGGGCCGGAGAGGACGACGTTGTCGAAGTGGATGTCGCCGTGGCACCACACGCTGGGTACACGCTCCGGCGTGTCGGCGATGACGGCGAGGGCGGGCCCGATCCGGTTCATCAGCTCGGGTGGGCAGCGGCGGGCCAGGGAGGAGACCGAGTCGAAGAACGGGCGGCGTGGCACCGCCTGCTCGACCGGGGCTCGGTGCAGGCGTGCGAGGAGGCCGCCGAGGTCCTTGAGGGCTTGGGCATGCGGGATGCGGCCGGAGCGAACGGCGGCACCCAGCGTGTGCCCGCCGAGGTCAGAGGTGATGAGCGCGGTGGCCCCCTCGCTGGAGATAGAGCCGCTGCCGAGCACCTGCGGGACAGGCACAGAGACACCAGTCGCACGGATGGCGGCGGCCTCGGTCAACGCGTTGCGGCGGGCGGTGTGGTCGTACAGCTTCACGATCACACTTCGGCCGTCGCGGAGGCCGGCCCGGAACACCGCCGTCCGGGAACCTGCCGACAGGCGTTCCGCGCTCCGGGCGGGTGACCCGAGGAGGGTGCTGCATGCGCGGGAGACCATGGCGGGCGGCGGGGTCATCGAAGCCCCGCCGGCTCGGGATGGGCGGCGCCCAGCGCGCGGACGTGCCGCAGGGTCCGCTTCAGGAGAGTGCGGTACTCCCGCACGTCGTCTGTACCAGGACAGTCTGCCTGCCACGGTTTCTCCGGGCCCACGAAGTGGATGAGGCGGGCGGATGGGTCCGGCCGCAAGGGGCGGGTGACGACGCGGCGGACCCAGTCGCCACGTTCGAGGTACCGGTCCACCTCGAACCGGTTGTATGCGGCGTCGGCCGCCCGCACGCGGCCGGTGTGGAGGAGCCACAGGTTCAGGGCGTCCTGGTCGTTGTGGAGGATGTGCTGCCGGTGTCTGGCCAGGGCCTGCTCGACGCCGTGTCGGATACGCGGCAGATCGGCGCTGTGAGCCCACAGGAGACCGGCGTTGTAGTAGGGGCGGTCCTTCAGGCGCGGCCAGCGGTCCACGGCGCCCGGCAGGGCGGGACAGCGACCGACTGCCGGGTTGAACTCGTCGCGTACGGCGCCGATCTCGCCGGGGCGGAGAGCGTGGAGCGGGGTGGTCAGGTCGTCGCAGACCAGGACGTCGGCGTCCATGTAGATCAGGTACGGGCGGCGGACGAAGTTAGGCGTGAACTCGAAGCGCAGATAGGTGGTGACGGTGATGTACGAGGTGTCCGCCATCCGTGCGGAGCGAAGCGGGGAGCGGCGGGCCAGGGCGAAGGAGCCGAAGCCGACCCGTTTGGCGAGGTGGGCCAGGAGCTGCACCTGTGGCGCTGCGAGGTCGAAGGTGAGGAAGCGCAGCGCTGCGGCCTTGCGAGCGCGGGGGCTGAGGCTGTCCGCCAGGGAGGTGATCGTGGCGAGGCCGGGGGTGAGGTAGTGCCGGTCGATGCAGATGCCGAACGCGTACACGGCGGGTCCGCCTTCCGGGCGTGGTGTAGGAAAGAGATCTGGCGATGAACTGAGCCGTCGGCGTCTGCCTGCCCTGCGGCTGAGCTGGGCTGGCAGCGGAGAGCAGGAGCTAGAACGCGCGGTCGGCTTCGTGCGGGCCGGCATCCGGTTGGCTGACCGTCGGCCGCTGGCCGGCGGCGAGGTCCTGATGATCGTTGGTAATCAGCGTGCCGAGCGTGAATACGGCAGCGAGGTGGCCGGTGAACCACACGCCGATGCAGAACCGCTCGACCGAATCGACCACCCCACCACGGGCCTTGTGGCGGCTGCGCATCAGGTGGTCTTCTCTCGGCTCAGGCGGTCTGTGCGCGTCTCGATGACGTGGAGGGTGTCGGGCTCGTCCGTCTCCCACTGAGTCGTGGGGCTGTCCGACTCCGGACGCAGGACCCACACGGTGCCCTGCTTGATGTCGGTGACGATGGCGTGAAGTCCGTCAGCGCCCTCGACCAGGTCGCCGACCTCCGCCTGTGCCCGGGTCACGAGACGGCTCCAGGCACGAGGTCTTTCCACAGCCACCAGCCCGAGGAAGCTTCGAGCAAGATGCGTCGGCGTTCGTGCTGCCCGGGGGTCTGGCGGGCCGGTGGGGACGTGGCCTCGGCGAGGAAGCCGCCCCGGTCACGGATGGGGACACCGAGTGCGGCGAACTGTCCGGCGTCTTCGGCGAGGTGGGAGATTCCGGCGACGATGATGCCGCGGACCAGGCCGGAGGAGAGTGCGCTCGTGACAGCCGCCCAAGCCGGGCGGGCGTCCAACGGCACGCACGGGTCGTCGTCGGACCAGGCGCCGGTCACATGCCAGTGCCGGGCGTCGGCGTAGTGGCGTGCGCGGCGCTCGGCCTCGCGGACAGCGGCCGACTCGGCCGCACAGGAGTAGACGGCAACCGGCACGTGTCCGATGCCGCCGGACGGGGATTTCGGCATGCAGTCAGCGTGCTGTCGGCCCTGTGCGCGGGACAGGCACGGCCCGTGGCGGCGCCACGAAGTCATGACGCGGCGGACTGCCACGTCCCGTGCTGCTGCGCGCTCGTCCTCCAGCAGGACTGCAACGGAGCGTGGCAGTCGGGCCGGTGGCGGCCGAGGGAGCTGCTATGGGTCGTGGCGGCGGGCGGTCAGCGGACGGCGAGGGGCACACCGGCCGCGTGGGCGAGCCCGCGGAGCCGAGCGACGGACACGCCGGCGAGGCGAGAGATGATCACTCCGGGCAGCATTTGGTGCCGCACCCACCCCGGCGCCATGCCGCAGACCTTTTCCAGGGTGTCGGCAGCCTGGTCCCACCGACGGCACTCCACATGCGTCAACGCCACGTCGAGGCCGTACCGGGCCCGAGTGGCGAGGGGCACCGTGTCGTCCAGCCGGACTGTGTCCATGAGCCGGAGCGCACCGGCGGTGTCGCCGAGAGCGACGGCGATGCTCATCGCCTGCGTGGTCGCGTACAGAGGCCCGAAGGGCTGGGCATGCAGGCCACGAGCATGCTCCGCCCCGAGGCGGGCGCCGACCGCATGCGCCTGGGAGAGGTACTCCCGCGCGGTGTCCGGCGAGGCGCCACCCCGGGACGCGGCCACAGCAGCGTTCGTGACGAGCTGCCCGTACACCGACAGCCGGTCTGGATCGTGCTCGGACATCTTCGGCTCGATCCGGTCGGCCTGAGCCGCAGCGAGTGCGAACCCCTGTGCGGTCCGCCCGTCGCGGAGATTCACCCACGCTGTGGTGGCGGCCAGGTGGGCATCCCGCAGATCGTCGCCGGCCTGCACGGCGATCTGCCGGCCGTAGGTGAGCGCCGCATAGGCTAGGTCCCGTGAACCCCACACGTTCGCGGCCATCCCAGCAGTCTGGAAGACATCGGCCAGGACGCTGGCAGCACCCTCCCTCTCGTAGGCGTCCGCCGCGTCGTATCGGGCGCGGGCTTCGGGCAGCAAAGCGCCGAGCAACACACCGAGTTCGGTGTAGCGGGCTGCCCAATAGGCCGCGTCAGCTCGCCGAACGACAGCACGCAGCTCCTCGACGGTGCCCGGCTCGCTGTCGGTGGGGATGCCGATCGCGGCATCGTGCGTGGCAGCGGACAGCGTGCGCAGTGCTGCACGCTCGTCGCGGTCCATGGAGCGACGAGGCGCCTGCTGGCCGAGGAGCACGGCGATGTCCGTCCCAAGCGCAGAGGCAATGGACAGAAGCGAAGGAAGGGAAGCCGTGCCGCCGCGTTCCAGCTTCCTCACTACCCCCACGGAGACGTTGGCGGCTTCAGCCAACTGCTCCTGCGTCATGGCGCCGCGCAGCGTCTTGAGCCGCTCAGCGGTGCTGTACTCGGACCACTGCATGCCAGCAGCTCCTCCCCGGTCGGCCAAGCACGGACCGTACCCACTGCTTTACGACGGGCAACACCCATGGGCACGACAGAAGCAGCGAGTTGGCCGGAAGTCACCGCTACACGGAAAGAGCTGCGCTCACTCCGAGCAGTTCCTCAAGCTCGGCCACCGTGGCGGCTTCGTCCGTCGCAAGGACGGTGGTGATACCCAGGGCCTCGGCAGGCGGCAGGTTCCGAGGGTGATCATCAACGAACACGCACGCCTGCGCGGGAAGCCCCAGACGCTCCACGGTCAGCTGATAGATGGCAGGGTTGGGCTTCGCCATACGGACCTGCTCGGAGACGACGTGCACATCGAACAGGCCCCAAATCCCTGCTCGCTCGTACGGGTTGAACGGGTCCGTGCCGAAGCTGTTCGACAAGAGAGCGAGACGGTATCCCGCGCCCTTGGCCGCGCGCGCGAGCGCGGCCATACGCCGAGCTGTCGGCACCGCAGACCATGCACGCCCCATCAGGTTGTCCGGCGCGACCTGCGGTCCGAGAAGGGCCGCAGTGCGCTTGTTCCACTCCGCCTGACCGATCTCACCGACCTCCAGGGCCGCGTAGAGCCGCCGGCCTTCAGGGTCATCGTTGAGGGTGGCACGCCACGCTTCCGGGGGAAGCCCTTCCGACTCGCACCACGCGCGGTGCACGGGGAGTGGATCAGCGGTCAGCACCCCGGCGAAGTCCAGGATGAGCCCATGCTTGGCTTGGGGGTCCGTGGTGCCCATGGGCTGCGGCATGCTGCGTGCTCCCTCTCCATTGGCCTCACAAAGACGCTACCGTGCGCTGAGAACGCGGATGCCGACAAGCCTTGCACTTCCTCCGGCGACTCCGACACGTCTGCCTGGATGCTGTCGTCGCAGCGGCGGCCCACTTTGTGGGCCGCCGTTGGTGCGCGGTCGGTCAGTTGTCTTCGTGCAGGGCGCGGTATTCGAGGGTGTCTTCCGCGGTGACGATCTTGGCGAGGCGTTCGAACTCTGCGTAGTCCTCGTCGGTCATGATGGCGACGGCGTCGTCGACCACGGATCCCTTGGGGAGCTTGGCGAAGTACTTCATGAGCAGGTCGACGAAGTCGTCCTTCATTTCGTCGAGTTCACGCTGCCATTCGGCTTCGAGCTGTATCTGCGCCTTCGCGGCGGCCTTTTCTTCCGGGGTGAAGGTGACCAGCAGGTCGCGCTCGGCGCGGGTGAACGGGCGTCCGTCGCGGTGGTACGGGCGCGTCCGGATGTCGGGGTGGCTGAAGTCCACCTTGGTGATGAGGAGGACGACTTCCGGGCGAACGGTGGAGGGCACGGGCGGTTTCCTTGTGTGGTGTCGTGAGATCGGTTGGTGCTGGTGTGCGGTTCGGGGGGTGTGCGCGCAGGTGGTGCTCGGGGCATGAGGTGCGGGGGCCTTCACGTTGGGGTGTTTGTCGGGCGCGGGCTGACGGTGGGCGCGAAGCGCGCTCGACTGCGGTGGGGACGGCGGGGCCAGGAGCGTGGCGTGGGGTTTGTGGACATCAAATGGTCCGGAGGATCCCCGGTTTCGGTAACTGGGGATCGTCGGTTACCTTCCGCCTGCGCTTGTTCGGTCAGCGCCGGCGGGCGGTGCCGTTCGCTGCCCTGTTCGGAAGTTGCGCGGCGGGCGCCGGAGTCGGGGCGTGCCGCTTGTCTCGGGTGGTTGTGGCGTGGGGGTTTTCCGGGGCGGCGGGCAGGTGGGCGCTGCGGCGCAGGCGCCAGACGAGGACGTCGCTGACGGAGGCAGCGCTGTCCAGCTCGCGCCGTCGTGTGGCCTCGGTGAGCAGAGTGGCCGGG
Organism: Streptomyces sp. NPDC025793; assembly: GCF_055558375.1. Classification (NCBI taxonomy): domain Bacteria; kingdom Bacillati; phylum Actinomycetota; class Actinomycetes; order Kitasatosporales; family Streptomycetaceae; genus Streptomyces; species Streptomyces sp. NPDC025793. The sequence goes on from NZ_JBVHMR010000002.1 coordinate 586,398, forward strand.
TTGTGGCCGGCGTCCTGGACGTCGGCGAGGGTGGCGGCCAGGGCGGGCCAGCCGGGTTCGGCCAGGATCTGTTCGGCCAGGTCGGGGACTGCGCGGCGCAGGACGGCCACTTGGCGGTGCTGCAAGGACTGGGGTATGCGCTGGCCTCGCTGGCGGAGCACGTCCATGGGCTGGGTTGCGGCGGTCTCGTAGGCGGCGCGGAGGTGTTCGGCCGTCTGCCGGGCGGCCTTCGCCTGCTGGGCGTGCTGCCTCTTGGCATGCCAGTTCGCCGCCGCGATGGCGAGGAAGAACGCCATGTCGATGAGCATGGCGGTGGTGGCGCCGTCTTCGCCGCGGCCGAGGGCGGGCCCGCTGTGGACGAGGTCGCGGGCGGCCTGGCGCAGGGCGCGGTCGTACCCGCGGACGGCCTTGATGTGGGAGCGGGTGGCCCGCTCGAACGCGAAGGCTGCCTCGCGGAGTTCGGTGCGGGTGTGGGCGGCGGAGGTCTTGGCGAGCGCGTCGAAGATCTCCCCTGCGGCGGCGATCTGGGCCGCTGCCGTACCGTCGTCGCCGTGGTCGATGATCAGCAGGGCCTGCCACGTGGCGGCGGTGGCCCGGCGCCGCGCGAACGCGGGACCTGCCGCCGGCGGCAGGGCGGACTGCTGCTCCGTTCGGGAGCCGTCCACCGAGGCGGCAACCTCTGCGGGGAGGGTCCAGCGTTCGCGGATGCGGGGCAGGGACAGGTCGGGGGCGAGTTTGGACCCGGAGAAGAAGACGGGCTCGCCGTCCTTGTTGCGGTCTCCAGGGAGGGCGACGGTATAGCCGAGGCGGTCTCCCGACGGGGCGATTCGCTGGCGTATGAGGAGACCGGCGGAGGCGAGGTGGTCGAAGAACTCCTCCTCGCTGGTGGCGCCGGCTGCGGCCTGGCGGACGGTTTCGCGGAGCTGCTCGCGCGGTGTGCGCTGCCGGCCGTGGCGGTCGGCCTTGTGGCGTTCGGCGCTGGTGGGGCGCTTGGCGGCGGTGCCGTCGCCGGGCGTGACCTGGTGCAGGCCGAGCTCCTTCTCGATGAGGCGGCATTCGTTCTGGGCGCGCTGGCCGGAGCGGTGGTGGTCGGGGCGGCGGCCGTCCTCGCGGACGAGGGTGGCGATGATGTGGATGTGGTCGTCGGCATGGCGGACGGCGGCCCAGCGGCAGCCGGCGCCGTCGCCAGGGTCGATGCCGGTGGCGGCGACCACGCGGCGGGCGATGTCGCCCCACTGCTCGTCGGACAGGACCGGGTCGTCGGGCGCGGTGCGCACGGAGCAGTGCCAGACGTGCTTCTCGGGGCGCTGGTCCGGGGCGAGGAGGGCGAGGGGCTGGTCGAGGAGGTGCTGGAGGTCCTCCTTCGTCGCTGAGGGGTCACGGCCGGGGTCGGGGGCCATGCCATCGAAGGAGGCGACCAGGTGCGGGTCGACGTGCTCCTCGTGGGTGCCTTTGCCGTACAGGTAGTGCAGGAGCCCGAGGGTGCGGCTGCCCTGCTTGTGGATCCGGGGGATCAAGCTGCGTCTGCCTCCTGTCGATTGGTGATTCGGTCGGCTGCCTGCTGGACGGCTTGTGCGGCGCGTTGCAGATCGGCGAGGGCGGCCGCGAAGTGGGGTGCGTCGGCACCGGAGTTCAGGGCCTTGACGGCCTGGTTGACGTTGCTGCCCGCCCAGCCGAGCTGACGGCGCACGCCGAACAGCGCGGTCAGCACGTCCCGCTCGGTGGCGATGGCCGCCGCGGTGCGCGACTGGTCGCGGGCGGCGGCGAGGGCGGAGTAGGCCAGGAACCCGGCCACGCTCATGCCGACGTGCTCGGCACCGGACTGGATGATGGCGAGTTCGTGGTAGTTGAGGCGGACGCTGTGGGCGGGGCGCTGCTTCTTGTCGCGCGGGCGCGCTTTCCCTTTCTTGGCCTTGCCCTTCGGGCTGGCCTTGCCCAGCTGCGGTCCGCCCTCGGTCGCAGCGTCCCCGTCCGGCGCCCCCTGGTGCCGGTCGGGCCCCGCCACCCCCGGGGCGAGGTCGGGTTCGGGCGCTCCCCCTGCGGGGGAGTGTCCGAACCTCCAACTTGCTCCCGACGGGGCAGAGGTGGTCGGCAGGGAGTCCTTGTGGGTGGTGGGGTTTTGGTGGTGCGGGGTGTGCATGTGGCCTTTCGTGTCGGGGAGTGGTGGGGAGCGTTGGTGCTGCGGGGATCAGCGGGATGGATCGCCGGCGGTACCGTTGAGCTGGGCCTTGAAGGCACGGACGATGCGTCCGACGTCGTCGCTGGAGACGGTGTAGTCATCGGCGCGTAGGGCGTCCTCGACCCGGTCGCGTCCGACGCTGCCGATCTCCTCGTAGATGCGGCGGGTGTACGTGAGGATGACCTCGTCGGAGGCGCGGGGTTTGCCGTCGTCGTGCTTCTTCCGGGCAGCCGGTTTCCGCCGGGGCCTGCCCGGAGCGCTGCCCGAGGTGTTGCGCGTGAGCGGCGTGCTGTCCTCGGTCTCTGCCCGGGCGGGCAGCCTTGGCGCCGGACGGGCAGGCCGCAGGCGGGCAGCCGGAGACACCTCGCCGTCGCCAGGATCTGATGGATGCGGACGGGCAGCGCCCTCCTCTGCCCGTGGCACCGACTCCGAGCGGGCGGAGCCCGGACGACCGTGCCCGGAGTTTCGGGTGGTGTACGAGGCCGGAGCCTGCCAGCGTGGCGGCAGTGTGATGGACGCGAGACCGAGGGCCTGCCTGCGCGTGGCGAGCTTGCGCAGCAGCAGCTCGTCCTGGAGCGGATCACCGTCGACGTTGGCCCGCTCCAGGGCCTGGTGCAGGCGCTCGGTCAGGCGTCGCTGCCGCCGTTTGCCGCGCTTTTTTTCGGTCATCGATTCGGCGCGCAGGATCAGGGCGACGGCTTCGCTCAGTGCGCGCTCGCGGATGAGGCGGGCGGCGTCGGCGTCCTGGTCGGCGATGCCGAGTCGGGCGAGCAGGCGTTCGCGTGCCTGGTGGACGAGGACGGCGGCCAGGCTGTGCGAGGCGGCCTCGGGGGTGTGGTGGCGTAGCTCGATGCCCATGGCCAGGTGCCACAGCATCGCGGCCAGGACCGGGCCGACGAAGGCTCGCACGGTGCCGCCGAGCAGCCCGGACTCGGCGTAGGCGGGCAGGACCTGCACTGCGGTGATGACCCAGGTGAGGGTTCCGGGTAGGCCGGGTGCCTGCTTCGGGCCGTTGAGGTTCTGGCGTGCCATCAGCGCGGTGGCGAACAGGGCGAACTCGGCGGCGGCGAACATCGCGACGCGCTCGGTGGTGCCGCCCATGTCGAGGTAGTCGGCGGCGAACCGCCAGCTGGTGTCCGCGCTGTAGCCGGTGCAGGCGATCGCGGCCATGGCCGCGACGGGCACGGCGATGATCCCGCGTGGGCGGTTGGTGGCGGACGGCTGGCGGCGCTGCCGGCGGAACGTCCACCCGGCGAACAGAGCGGACAGCACGAGCAGGACGAGGAGCGTCACGGTCATCGCGGGGGAGGTCGCCCACCCCGGCAGAGGCGAAGCACTGCCGTGTTCGGTGGCCGAGGCTATCGGGGCAGGGGAGGGCAAGTCAGGTCTCTCCAAGGGTGGTGTGATGAGGCTTTTGGTGAGGGAGTGACGGGCGTTCACGGAGGGGGCGTTCACGCGGGGCCCCTTCTAAAGGGGGCCCCGCGCGTGATCGCCCTAGCGCGTGTACGGCGTGAACGCTGGCGTGATCGCTTGACCTGCGGTTTTGCGGTGAGCGTGCACGCTGTGAGCGGTTCACGGCGGCGTCTGTGCGGTGAGGGCCGCGTGTACGGTCGCGTGATCGCTTCACGCGGGCTGTGTGAGGCGTCAGCCGACGGCGGTGAGGTGGCGTGCGGTGGCGTAGTAGCGGGTCTGCTGTCCGCCTCCGGCTCCTCCGGCGATGCCGTCGGCCTTGGTGGCCAGGCCGCTGTCGACGAGGCGGGCGAGGTGGCGGCGTGCCTTCTCCACGTCGGCGCGTTCGGGCTCGCCGCCGCCGATCAGGACGGCCGCCAGGTCGCGTGCGGTCAGCCCGCCTGGGGCGTTGCGCAGCAGGACTGCGGGGTCCTTGGTGGGGTCGACCGTGGTGGTGCCGCGCGCGTGGTCGTGGGTGACGTCGAGCGGGCCGATCTCCCCGGTGGGGGTCTTGAGGTGGTGCAGGGTGACGGCGGGGTCGCCTGCCCGGCCGGTGATGAAGAGGACGCTGCCTGCGCCAGCGGTGATCCAGGTGGAACCGTAGACCTGGTCCAGGCTGGGGCGCTGGCCGCGCGGTGCGTCGGCGGTGGCCTTGCGCTGGTGGTGCAGCTCCAGGATCTCCACGCCGCCTCGCAGTGCGCGCATGCGGGCGTTGTGGAAGGCGACCGCGAGGCTGTCGTCGACCATCGTGCTCACCGCGTCCTTGAGGCTGTCGATCACGATGGTGTCGGCCCGGTGCGCGGCGGCGAGGTCGGCGAGGAGGTCGGGCTCCTTGTCGAGGGTGGCGGGCAGCGGGCCCTGCCAGACAGCGAGACGCTCGCGCAGGATCTTCTCGTCGGTGGGGAAGACGCGGCGGTCCATGGCCTTGGCGATCTGCTTCGGGCGGTCCATCGCCAGATACAGCACCCGCCTGCTGGGAGCGACCGGCATCTCCAGGACCGTCTCCTGCAGCCCGAGGCGGGCGAAGACCACCTGGTGGGCCAGGGTGGTCTTGCCGACGCCCGGAGCACCGACGATCATCAGGCTCTCACCCGGCGCCCAGACGGTCTTCTCACGCGTGCCCCACAGGGGCTCGGCGTCCGCACCGGTCTCCTTGACGAAGGCCCACCCGTCGACGGCGAAGCGGGACAGGCGCCCTTGCCCCGAGGCGAGCGCCCGCTCGCGCTCGGCGCGCACTTCCGCTTCGACCTCGCTGCGTATCGCCTCGGGCTCGGCGCCCGGCTCCTGGGCGCGCTGCACGGTCCGCACGGCGGAGGCGAGCAGGCGGCGCAGGTCGGCCTTCTTGCGGATGATCTCCGCGTGGTGCTTGGCGCTGCCGGCGTCGTAGAGCGCACTGGCGAGCTGGTGCAGGTAGGTGGCATCGCCGACACGCTTCAGGTCCCCCTGCTGCTCAAGCAGGTGGGTGAGGGCGATCGGGTCGGTCGGTTTGCCCTCGCGGTGCAGGGCGAGCAGCGCGCGCCAGATCGTCTCGTGCGCGGGCCGGTAGAAGGCGTCATCGCCCAGGACGGGGCGGACCGTGGCGATCACGTCGCTGTAGTGCATACAGGCACCGAGCACCGCTTGTTCGGCTTCCACGCTGAATGGCTGCGAGAGCCCGTCCAGCGGTGGCGCGTCGATGACTGCGGAGCGGGATGGCGTATTCGGCCAAGCGTCGGTCATACTGGGTATCAGCTCCTCTGCTCGCGGGCCATAAGGGACGGCAATCCCGGCTCCGCGGGTCGATCGCTAGGGATGGCGGTTGAGAGGTTTGCGCTTGGCCCCCGGTGACAGCCGGGGGCTTTTTGCATGTGGCGCTACGTGGGTCGGGTCGCGAGGACCCCTCAAGGCGGGGTGGGGGGGCACTACAAGTGTACACGCGCATTGCCGATCGCAGTAGTGCTTTGCGTACCGCAGAATGGATGCTACTGTTTAAGGGTCCCTGCAGAGTGCAGTGGGCTGCTACGAAGGGAAGGGGGTGCCGGTGGCGGAACAAGGCCCGCCCGAAGGCGTCCTGCTCAGCGGCGAAGCGAACGTCGCGGTCCGCATCAAGGTGGAGCGCGAGGTGCGAGGCTGGAGCACCAATGCCCTGTCCGACCGCCTGAACGCGGCCGGCTTCGAGATGAACCCGTCCGCGGTCTGGCGGATCGAAAACGGCAAGCGCCGCATCAACCTCGACGAGGCCATCGGCTTCGCCGAGGTCTTCGGCATCGACCTGCGCAACCTCGTCGGCCCCCCGCAGCTCGCCGCCAAGGCCCGCGCCATGGAACTGATCGACGAGGTCGTCGACGCGTTCCGCGAGACCCAGCGCGCCAACGCCGCCTTCGCCAGAGCGCGCGACGCCCTCGACGCCTACCTCGCCGAGCACGCCGACGTGCGGGAGGAGGCCGATGTGATGGTATGCAACGCTATCGCCGAGGAATCGTCCAAGCACATGCAGAAGATGTACGGACCGCCACCTGGCGAGCATCCGGACGACGCCTCCGCCGGCGAGGCGTAGCCTCCGGCTCCTGCTCCCGTCCTGGGCCCGCAAACCCCCAGCACGGGCATCTCACGCCATCCCCAGCGATCGACCGGCGGTCCGGTGTTGCCGCACCCATGCCCGCCAGAAGAGGACCCCACCCCTTGCACCGACCCGCAATACCCCCTGCTTCCGCACCGATCCCGCGCGCAGGCTCCGCCCTCGCGCGCCTATACGTCCCCGAGGAGGTCGCGGCCGTCCTCGGCTGCTCCGCCTGGTGGGTCAAGGACCGTGCCCGCCGACGCCTCATCCCCTGCACGCGCGTAGGCCGCGCCTACCGCTTCACCGGGGAGCACCTCGCGGAGATCATCCGCATGCACGAGGCCCGTCCTGCCGCGCCGCAGCAGCACCCGGCGGCTCGCGCTCCCAAGCCGCCAACTCCCCAGCCCTCCCCGCCGTCTGCCGCACCCGCGGCTCGCCTGCGTGCCCGGCCACCGCGTCGAGCACGACAAGGCCAGTTCGGGACCGCTGCTTAGGACGACGAAGGGGAAGTACACGTGGGTTTCGCGGAGAAGCGCGGAGACTACTGGCGCGGCCGGTACAAGATCGCGCCCGGCAGGCACAACACGGTCGTCGACGAGAACGGCAAGGCCATCCGGTTCGCCACTAAGGGCGAGGCGCAGCGGGCGGCGGCCGAGGCCGAGAACAAGTACCGGCGCGGTGACTGGCGTAACCCGGCACTCGGCCAGGAGACCTTCGGCGAGTACGCGAACCGCTGGTACGAGGCCCAGGACTTGGCTGCCTCGACCATGCAGAACTACAAGCGCCACATCGAGGAGCACCTGCTCCCCGACTTCGAGGACAAGGCGCTCGCCGGCATCCTGCGCGCGGACGTCGACCTGTGGGAGAAGAAGGAGAAGGCCGTGTACGCGGCTTCCAGCGTCAAGACCTGGCGCTCGACACTCCACCTGATCTTCGAGGACGCGATCGACGAGGGCCTGATCACGTCCAACCCGGCCGCCCGGCGGCGCGGGCGCGGCAAACGCGCCGGCCGCTCCCGAGACCGAGGCCCGGAGAAGGTCGTCACCGACGCGCTCGGCATCTTGCTGACCGCTGAGCGGGCTGCCCTGCTCTCCGGCCGCGATGACGAGTTCGTCGCCGTGGTCCTCAAGGGGTACACGGGCATGCGTTGGGGCGAGATCGTAGGGCTGGAGGCGGAGTTCGCTCGCCCTGGGGCTGTCCGTGTCGAGTGGCAGCTGTACGAACTCGACACGGGTGAGCTGGTGCGCTGCCCGCCGAAGGACGACAGCTACCGCACCATCGACTCGATGGGCTGGCTGTCGGCGCTGGTCGCCAACCACATCGCCCGCACGAAGCCCAAGCCGTGCCCCTGCCACGGCAAGACCTACGTCTTCCGAGGACAGGGCGCGGCCCGGACCGGGGGCCATCAGGGCGCGAAGCTGGTCGACGTCGCACGTCGGGCCGGCGTCTCGACTGGCACGGTGTCCAACGTCCTCAACCATCCGGAACGCGTCACCGAGGCCACGCGAGCGAACGTCGAGCAGGCCATCGCGGACCTCGGATTCGTGCGGGGTGGCGTTGTGCCGGAACATGCCGCGCACTGGCGCAGGAACGGGTTTGCGACCTGGCTGTTCACGCCGGCGGTCTCCGGTTGGTACCCGAAGAAGGCACCGCAGGAGGCTCGCCCCGTACCGCTGCTCGGTGAGCCGTGGCCCGGCGTTCCGGCCCGAGGACGCGGCGCCAGCGACCGGGCCGACGCCTGCTGGCTCCCGATCGCCAAGGGCCTCACGCCCCACGGCCTCCGCCACACCCACCGGACCGTGATGGAGGACCTCGGAACTGAGAAGGTCCTCATGGACGAACGCATGGGCCACATCGACGGCTCGGTCTCGGCGCGTTACGCACACGTCACCCCCGGCATGCGCAAGCGCCTCATGATCGGGCTGACCGAGCAGTGGGAGACGGCGCTCGACGCCCGCCTGGCGATGAGCCCCACGTCATCAGTGCGTGCACTCAGCCATCTCCTGCGCGCACTTAGCGAGTCGCGTGTGCCTGCATAGCCCCACGATGAGTGCTGCTGTGTCCCTGGCGGTCACCGCCAGGGACACAGCCATCTTTCGCTGGATCGCATGCGCGGATTTTCGAGGGTGACGATGACGGTCTGCAGGAATGGATCAGTCCCGGTTCTCTCGTAGCACTGTCCGCTGCCATCAAATCCAGTCGACATCGATCCTTGCCATCCAACCGAGTCGTCCCAGATCAGCCGGATCTGAGCCGCCGCGATCGGGACGACCGGCTTTGACGGCCAACCCAGTCCGCGCAGGTCGGTGACTTCGACCGGACTGAGTTGACTGTCAACGGACAAGCGCCGTGTGGCTGTGTCACTTTCTGCGGACGTCATTTCTGGGTGAGTTCGGGAGTCACCTGTCGCGCTTCTGCATGATCAACGTCGATGACAATTGATGTCACTGGGCCGCGGCGTCAGCCCGTCTGCGCGCCGAGGCGAGTGCGAAAGCGCCATTAGTCGATCTTGGTTCGGTTGTTGGCCCCGTGGGCTTTTTGGTTTCGCCGGACGCGCGGCGGCGCCCCGAAGGCGCGTGTGCATGTCCCGGCGACGTGAACGTCACGGCGGTGACAGCGGGACGTGGAATCAAGGTGGTCCTCCTGTCACGGGCCATGCTCACGGCCCCGGTGGTTTCCGAGGCCCTCCCCTACTCCGGGGGCGGAGCCTGATGCGCGTGGTTTACCTCGGATCGCGCGGGAAGATTCTTACGTCGCGGAGATCACGCTCGGTTCCGGCGCTGGTCGCCGCTGTGCCGACGGAGCCCATCGGTGTGGCGGGCGACGTCATCGACGCGCGTCGCGAGGTCGGGGTGGTCGGATGCCAGATACGGGTGCGTGACCGACAGGGGGCCGACGAGGGCGGCGGTGAGGTCGGCAAGTGGGGTGCGGGCGGCGGCGGGGAGGTCGGTGAGCGCGGTGATCTGGCCGGCGAGCTGGCGCAGGTCCGCGGCGTTGGTACGGGCCCAGGCGGTGACGGTGCGGTTGGCGGCGCGGCGGTCGCGGGTGGCCCGTACTCGCTGCTCGCCCGTGTACCCCGGGTTTCCTGGGCGTACGCGCAGGTAGCGGCGTTCGGCGGCCTGGCGGCTGGAGACGCCGAGGGGGTGGGCGAGGTCGGCCCAGCTGGCGCCCGCCTCCCGGGCCGCTTCGATCAGGCCCGGTTCCCACTCGGCGAGCTGATCGCGCGCTTCGCGGAGCAGCAGGAGCGCGACGAGTGCCTGCTCCAAGCTGGCCTGGACGGGCTCGGAGTGTCTCTGTCCCGCGATGTCCGGGCGGCGCGCAGGGCCTCGTGGATCGTGTTCAGCGCCGCAGCGGCGGCGAGGAAGGACATGGGGGTGAGACCGCGGGCGCGGGGGTTGGCTGATCGTCAACGGCCATGGAGCCTCCAAACCTGCGGTGTCGTCATCTCGACGATTCTCTACATATCATTACTTAGGTGACATGTCAGAATGAGATCAGGTGAACCGCATTGGCAGCAACGCGCCTGACCTGAACACTGGAGGTGTTTCACGATGTTGATGCGCACCGATCCGTTCCGTGAATTTGATCGACTCACTCAGCAGCTCCTGAACACGACCGGCACCTGGTCGCGGCCGTCGGCGATGCCGATGGACGCCTACCGTGAGGGCGAGGTGTACGTGATCGCCGTCGACCTGCCCGGCGTCTCCCCGGACGCGATCGACATCGACGTCGAGCGGAACATGCTGACCGTCAGGGCCGAGCGTCGGCCCGTCACCAAGGCGGACGACGTGCAGATGGAGCTCGCCGAGCGGCCTCTGGGCGTCTTCTCCCGCCAGGTCGTGCTGGCCGACACCTTGGACACCGAGCACATCAAGGCGGACTACGACGCGGGTGTGCTGACCCTGCGGATCCCGATCGCCGAGCGCGCCAAGCCCCGCAAGATCGCCATCGGTGGCGGCTCCGCGCACAAGGAGATCAGCGGCTGAAGTCCCCTCCCAGCCGCGCTGGAGGACGGGGAGACGACCTTGCCTGCGGCTGCCCCGTCCTCGGCTCGCCACCACACGCGCAAGGGAGCAGCGATGGCCATGAGATGGGAGGCGTTCCTGGATCAGGTCGAGGAACGCGGCGCGTACGAGACCACCGAGGAAGCCGAGCGGGCGGCTCGAACCGGTGCTGGCGCTGCTGGGCGCGCGCTTGGGTGAGGTACGTGCGGAACTGGCCGCCCGGCTGCCGGAGGAACGGGCGCTCATCCTGCTCAATCCGCTCCAGGCGCACGAGCCGCTCTCCCCCGAGCGGTTCGTGAGGGCCACCGCGGCATGGATCGAGGGATCAGTCGAACGCGTGAGCGGCGTCCTCGGCGTGGCCGCGGACACCGCGGGCGAAGAGCTCACCCGCCGCATCCTGCTCCAGCTCCCGGCGGGCTACGCCCTGCTGTTCGGCCGCGCCGACCTCACCCAGGCGGCCTGACGCGCGGGGAGATGGTGCACGGCTGTGGAACGAGGCTGGGACACCGCGGCTGAGAACTCCTCGTAAACCGATGCAGAGGCCGTCTTCGGCGGCTGGGCCAGCGAGTTCAACGAGATCGCGGACGACAAGGCCGGCTTGCGCCGGGTGCCGGAACGGCCGGTTGAGGTTGAGGGTGTACCGGCTGCGCCGTTTGGCCTGGTGCCGGCGCAGGTAGCCGGCCTGTTCGAGGTCGGCGAGGATGGCCCGGACCGTCCGTCCGGTGATGCAGCCGGACGTTCGGGTCCGGGCGGTGGCTATGGCGAGCGCGGGGCTGAGGTGACGGGGTCGGTTCCCTCCCCGATGCAGGTGAGGAGTGCGAGCTGGCGGTCGTTTAGCGGAGGCCAAGAGAGCATCGCGATCGTCGTACCGCCTGTGGTCACCTCGGCACAACCCGTAGGGAGAGCCTCGTCCGGGGCGCGCAAGGCTCACGGGGCGTCCGAGGGTGGAAAGCCGCTCGCTGCGGCCGTCGGGGGCGCCGGTCCGGCACCGACGGGCACGATCATGCGCCGCGGGCCGAATCGCGGCGGCAGGCCGGAACGCCGGACCACGGCAGCATCGGCGCAGCTGTGCTAGCAGCCACCACACCAGGAGCAGCAACAGCACACCGAGGACGTCGAAGACGGTCGGCCAACGCCAATCGCTGTCACGGAAACCGGTGCGCTCCATGCTCGCTTCGGCTCAGGCTAGCGGTTACTCGAGCCGCCGCTCTGGTTGTTCCTCGTTCTCGTCGGGCAAGTGCACATCGCCGACCGCGATGTTGACCTCGACAACCTCCAGACCGGTCATCCGCTCGATGGCGGCGATCACGTTCACTCTGACGTCGCCCGCGACATCGATGATGGAGACGCCGTACTCCACGACGATCTCCAGGTCTACCGCGGTCTGTACCTCGCCGACCTCGACCTTCACCCCGCTGGTGACGGCCTTCCCGCCGGCACCGGGCATACGTTCACGCATCGCTCCCATGCCACGGGCGAACCCACCGCCCATCGAGTGGACGCCCGGCACATCCCGGGCCGCCATCCCGGCGATCTTCGCCACCACGCCGTCGGCGATCGTTGTACGGCCACGCGACCCCGGATCGCTTCCGTGCGGCACCCCCGCACTCTTCCCGCCGCGTTCGCCCAATGACACCGCGCGAGGGGTCTCGGGCCGGCTCGGCAGTCCGGTATCCGTCATCTTCGGTCACCACTTTCCGACGCACAGGCGGCCTGTCGTGCCCCTTCCTTCACGCTAACGGCGAGTGCCCAACGTCGCTCAGGCAAGTGGCATGCGAGCGATGTCGGGCACGGCGCCAGGAGACGGTGGTACGCCACGCAGAAGGGCAGGTCGGGTGGCCGGTCGGGCCGCTCTACCGGACGCGGGGCCGACGGCTGCGCCCCATCCGCGTTCTGAGGAGCACAAGGTCGGCGATGAGCACCATCACCCCGATGATCAGCAGGTAGAGCGTGTCCCTGCCGAGCGCCCCCATGACGCCGAGCGCAACCGCCACGATCAGCAACAGAAGAAACAGCACCACGTCAGCCTCCGGGCGTCAGCGGCGGGCCAGTCGTTGTCCGCCGTCCACGTGGACGGCGGACTGATCTCTTGGCCCTTCGGGTCGACGACATCGCAGTTGAGCCACTCGCGGCGATCGACCGAGTGGATCCACCTTCTCCCTGTGGCATGGGCCGGTGACGCAACGGCCCCGGCTATACACACCGGGGCCGCCCTTCCGGGTCGTTGCACGTGAGAGTGCACCGGCCCACTCCCCAGGGTATGCCCAGGATGCCATTTCGGTCATATGGGAGGACATGGCCGTCATGCGGCCAGCCGCCGCCCCCCTTGGGGGGTGGCCTGGGCAGTGTCAGTCACTGTCCTTCTCCTTGGTCTCCATGAACTGGATCCCCTTGTGCGTCAGTGTGACCATCGCGGGTGTGTTTCCTCGCGCCCAGTCGACCTGGATCAGTCCCTCGGCCGCCAGATACGTGCAGGCGGCGGCCAGGTCCTCCTCGGGCATGGCGAGATCCTCGCGCAGCTGCGCCCCGGTGAGGCCGAGGAGGCGATTGCCTTCGACGGCCTCGTACAGGGTCTTCATGATCGCCTCGCGGTAGTGCTCCCGCTCGTGCAGTGTCGCCATGGTCACCCTCCTCTCGTGCGGCACCGACGGAACCCCGTACGTCTGAGGCAGTGTCCTCCTCCCCCGCTGAGGCCCATCTCCTCAGATTTCGTCCGGCTGTGTGTGATCGTCCTGGGAGGACTGGCTGGTCAACAGCCAGGAGCGCACCGGCTCCGCCATGCGTGTGGTGTCCACGGTGAGGTGGAGGCGTGTTCCGCCATCGGCACCCGCGGGGTAGCTGCGAGCTTCTGTGGCGGCGAGACAACGGCGGAGAATCTCCGCGACATGGCGAGCCGCCTCCGGGTCCGCGGCGACGATACGGACCTCCGCGTGCCCGGCCAACGGCAATTCCGGTGACTTCAAGGTGACCCCTTGCTCCTTCAGGAAGACGTGCATCAGGGGCGACGTGCCGATGGGTGCGACGGCCATCGCCTCACGCCCGCCCCGGCTGGAAGCAGATCTGCCGCATCAGCGGCTCCCCTCTCGATGCTCACGGCGTGTGGCGTCGGCCGGAGGGCCGTTCGGCACGGTGGCACGTGGGCTCTTACGGGTCCGCCGACCGATTCCCGGCAGGGCGTCGTTGTAGCGGAACGCCCCGATCCTTTCGTCATGCTGCGCGTTGAGCCGGTGGATCAGGAACATGCCCGCGATGATCACGAAGATGATCACGGCGACGGTGACGGCTGTCTCCACGTCCTCACCTCGTCAGGGCGGAACTGAAGATCCCGACCGCGGCTCCGGCCGTCGAAGCGGCTCCGCCGTCGGTCTCCCATTCCTCTTCCTGGCTCTGAGCATCCGTCGCGTCGTGGCTGACGGCCTCGTCGGCCATCAGACCGCTGGCGGTGCGGATACCTCGAACGGTTGCTGCTGCCATCAGCCGGGCGGCGGCGGCCGGGTCCGTCTCCGGAGGGATCACCAGCAGGTCCAGGCGGCCCACCGTGTAGGAGAGGAGGATTACTTTGTTCGGGTCCTGCTCAGCGGCGAACCAGCCGACATGCACCGTGTGCCCCGTGACGGGGACCTTGCGCGGGATGACGGGCCAGTGGGTCGGGTTCACGGTGACGTGGGTGATCCGGCCCCAGCACGCGTCCAGCGCGTCTGTCAGAGTGGGGATCTCGCGGAGGAGATCGCGGGAGCGGGGCCACCAGGCACCGTCCAGGAGACCTGGAGCCGAGCCGGTCGGGGCCAGGGACAGCCGGGCCGGCGCCGAAGTCAAGCGCTCTTCGATGATCGTGGGTTCGATGGTCGCGGTCATGACGCGGACCTGCCCCCGGGCCTCCTCTCGGAGGCCGGTGTTGTTGCTCGCCGGGAACGACACCGACATGGCGGCCGGTGTGCGAAGTACTCCCGGTCCTTTCACTCTACGCCGTCCCGAGGCCCCGGAGCGTGCGCGTGAGCGGGCGCTTTACCGAGAGGCAGCGAGTCCGGGACCACCAGCGAACGCAGCCGGTGCGGCGGCGCACGACTTACGGTGAGAGGAGGAGGTCCCGCGTTCGGCGGTGACACCGAAGCCCGCAGACAGGCGGACACGCCATGAACGAATCCGACACCCCTCGCGCCCCCGGGCTCCTGCCGGACGCGATCCATCGGGCCGCGAAACCCGGGACAGTTCTTCTGCGGCTGGAGACGACACAATCCCGGGAAGGCAACCTCGACGGCGCGTGGTGGCCGCGTTCCCGCGACATCGGCGCGGAGCTGCCCGACCTCATCCACGTGCTGACCGGGCACCTCGGCCCCATCACGCGCGTCGGCCTGGACGCCACCGCCTGGGATGAACTTCCCACGCGCCTGGTCATCGACGACCAGGTCGTCCATATCGACTCTTTTCCGGTCGGTGATGACACCGTCCTGATCACTCGGGGCGACCAGGACCACTTCTCCCTTCTCGTGGTCCCGCCACACGCGACACCCGACGCCGCCCGTGCCGCGATGGCCAGGGCCGTCCGAGCTGACAACGACACCTGTGCCGCACAGATCCTCATCGACACCGGCACCCACCAGGCACACCCGATCCCCGCGGAGGACCCTCGGACCGGCGAGAAACGCCACGAGCCCGAGGAATGACCCCTGGAACCATCTGGAGGGCCGGCGCCCGTAGGGCTGTCTCTGCTGGGCGGGCACCCCGACCGCAGGGCGATCGAGGCGGTGCCGCCCGTCGGGGTGGATGTCCGGTAGTGGTGTCCGCTGATGTTCCGCCGATGCCGTTAGGGTGCGCGACATGGCCCGTACTCGGCTGTACCGCGACGGCTGCCTGGTCGAGGAGAACTTCCCGGTCCGGGACATCTCCCGGCATCTGGCGGACCGGTCTTCGACCGTGTGGTTGGACCTGTACCGCCCGGACCGCGCCGAGTTCACGGCGGTCGGCGAGGAACTCGGTCTCCACGAGCTGGCTCTTGAGGATGCGCTGCACGAGGGACAGCGGGCGAAACTCGACAACTACCGTGCCCATCACTTCCTCAGTGTCTACGCGGTCGCCGTCGACCCGGACGGCGCCGGACTGACGATGAGCGAGCTCGCGGTCATCCTCACACCGCAGGCGCTGATCACCGTCCGCAAGGACGCCGCGTTCGCCCTGGACGAGCTGGTCGCCCGCTGGGACCGTACCCCGGCTCTGGCGGCACACGGGGTCGCCTTTCTGCTCCACGGCCTGCTCGACCATGTCGTCGACGGGCACTTCGCCGCGGTGCGGCAGCTCGACGAACGTATCGAGGAACTGGACGATCTGCTCTTCGCCGAAGGCGGCCGGCAGATCCAGACCGTACAGCGCCAGTCCTACGCCCTGCGGAAATCACTGGTCCGGCTCCGCCGCGTGGTCCTGCCCATGAGGGAGGTCGTCAACGCCCTCATGCGCCCCGACCTCGACGTCGTCGACGGCCCCTTGCTGCCGTACTACCGAGATGTGTACGACCACGTGCTGCGTGCCGGCGAGTGGACGGAGTCACTGCGCGACCTGGTGGCCTCGGTGATGGAGACCAACTTGTCGGTGCAGGCGAACCGGATGAACCTGATCATGAAGAAGGTGACGAGCTGGGCCGCGATCATCGCCGTGCCCACGGCGATCACTGGCTTCTACGGACAGAACCTTCCCTACCCCGGCTTCGGACACCAGTCGGGATTCATGGTTTCCAGCGCCGTCATCGTCGTTGTCTCTCTGACGCTGTACTTCGCTTTCAAGCACTGGGACTGGCTCTGACCGCACACGCTCCTGCGCGCTCGTCGGCAGACGGGCCCTGGGAGCCGGTTCCCGAAGTCGGCTCCCAAAATGGGCCCGCAAAGCAAATCAGGCCCGGTGCTGATCTCTCAGCACCGGGCCTGACCTGGTGTTACGGCTGTCGGGGTGGCGGGATTTGAACCCACGACCTCTTCGTCCCGAACGAAGCGCGCTGCCAAGCTGCGCTACACCCCGGTGTCGCTGCTTCCCGCGGCGACGTCGTTTACTTTAGCCCACCGGTGGCTGTAGACGAAATCCGGTTTAGACGCGGCGGCGGACCGGGGTCGGGCGGGTGTGGTCCACGGCCACCAGGAGGACGGCCAGGCCGTAGATCGCGAGGCCCAGGAGGAGGGCGTTGGCCAGGGTGCTGCGGTAGCCGTGGGCGGCGACGTCGAGGAAGGGGTAGAGGTAGCGGGCGGGGTTCGAGGGGGCGAGGAACATCCCTCGGATCAGGGAGAAGGCCAGGTAGGCCAGGGGGTAGAGGAGCCAGGCCGCGGCCTGGCGGAGGTGCAGGCGGGCCGACGGGGTGAGCAGCAGCCAGTCCAGCACGACCGCCGCCGGGGTCACCGTGTGGAGGATCTGGAGGGTCGCCCACTGACCGTGCCAGCGTGCCGGTGCCGTCGTCGCGCCGGTCATGGAGAACGGGGGCGTCGTGTGGGCCAGGAGCAGGTGATAGACCAGCGCCGCGATCACGGCGTAGAGAAGTGCGGCGCCTGTCACCGCGGACGGCAGTGGGCGGCGTGCCCGCCAGGTCCGCGCCGCCGACAGCCGCATGACCACGGCCAGCAGGATGTTCGTCTGGACGCTGAAATAGCTCAGGACGCGGGCCGGGCTCCCCAGCAGGAGCTCCAGGGCTACGCCGCCGGCCGCCGCCAGGGCGATCAGGAGGCGGACGAGTGCGACCACGGGGCGGCGGACCGGGGCCACCACCGCTGTCGCCGGGACCGGGGCGGGCAGCAGCAGGGGCGGGCCCGGGACCGCGGGCAGGTCCGGGATGTCCCTGGGTATCGGTGCGGTCATGCCCTCACGCTAGGAGCGGGGGCGAGGGCGGACCATGCGGGTTGGTCCGGTCGGGTTACACCGCCACGGCCGGACGGCCGGGACCCCGTCGGCCCCGCCCGTCCCCGCAGCCCCACCGGCTGCTACCCCCGCTCCCGCCCCACCAGCGTCAGCAGGGTCGCCTCCGGTGGGCACGCGAAGCGGACCGGGGTGTAGCGGTTGGTGCCGCAGCCCGCCGAGACGTGGAGGTAGGAGGTGTTGCCCTCCGCCGTGTGCGTGGACAGGCCCTTCACGCGGTCCGTGTCGAGGTCGCAGTTGGTGACCAGGGCGCCGTAGAAGGGGATGCAGAGCTGGCCGCCGTGGGTGTGGCCGGCCAGGATCAGGGGGTAGCCGTCCGCCGTGAAGGCGTCCAGGGCGCGCAGGTACGGCGCGTGGACCACGCCGAAGGAGAAGTCGTACGTCCCCGAGGGGCCGCCGGCGACCTGGGCGTAGCGGTCGCGCTTGATGTGCGGGTCGTCCAGGCCCGTCAGCTCGATCGACACGCCCTCGACCTTCAGCACGCCCCGTGTGTTCGTCAGGTTCAGCCAGCCCGCCGAGTCGAAGCCGTCGCGCAGGTCCTCCCACGGGTTGTGGATGGCGCCCACCGCCGGCTTGTTGCCGTTCAGGCCGTGCCGGCCGTTCGTCTTCTCCATCAAGTAGCGGGCGGGGTTGCGGAGTTTGGGGCCGTAGTAGTCGTTGGAGCCGAAGACGTACGCGCCCGGGAACTCCATCAGCGGGCCGAGTGCGTCCAGGACCTCGGGGACGCCCTCGGGGTCCGAGAGGTTGTCGCCGGTGTTGATCACGAAGTCCGGGCGCAGGCCCGCCAGCGACTGGAGCCAGCGCTGCTTCTTGCGCTGGCCGCCGACCATGTGGATGTCCGAGACCTGGAGCACGCGCAGCGGGCGCATGCCCGGCGGGAGGACCGGCACCGTCACCCGTCGCAGGCGGAAGGAGCGGGCCTCGAAGCCCGCCGCGTACGCCAGACCGGCGGCGCCTGCCGCCATGATTCCCAGGGGTACTCCGTATCGCGCGCGCATACGCCCATCGTGTCAGACCCGCGGAGGGCGGGAAGACGGGCGGGCGGCTAAAACAACGGGCGTTCGCCGCCGCACACCTGCGACAATCGACCTCATGACCACCACGCTCAAGTCGAAGCTCCACGACGACCTCAACGCCGCGATCAAGGAGCGTGACGAGCTGCGCTCCTCGACGCTCCGGCTGACGCTCGCCGCGATCACCAAGGAGGAGGTCGCGGGCAAGGAGAAGCGGGAGCTGTCCGACGACGAGGTCCTCAAGGTGATCACCCGCGAGGCGAAGAAGCGCCGTGAGGCGGCCGACGCGTTCGCGCAGGGCGGCCGTGCCGAGTCGGCGGAGCGGGAGAAGGCGGAGGGCGAGGTCCTCGCCGGATACCTGCCCAAGCAGCTGTCGGACGAGGAGCTGACCGCGATCGTCGCCGCGGCCGTGGCCGAGGCGAAGGCCGCCGGCGCGGAGGGCCCGAAGGCCATGGGCGCCGTCATGAAGATCGCGAACGCGAAGGTGGCCGGCCAGGCCGAGGGCGGCCGCGTCGCCGCCGTGGTCAAGCAGCAACTGCTCCAGGGCTGAGCCGGCCGGTCGGACCGGGGCCGAATGACCGAGTGACCGCGTACGGCGGCGGGGCGGGCGCCCCTTGGGCGGCGGGAGGGGGCCCCCCCCGGGGGTCCCGGCCGGGAGACCCCCGCCCCGACCCCCCCTGGGCCAGCGCCCCACAATACCCC
>NZ_JBVHMR010000002.1:605181-691768 GCF_055558375.1 Streptomyces sp. NPDC025793
GCGGGCCGTTCTCGAGGGCTGTGCCGCCCGTTGGCCCGGGGGCCGAAGGCCCGCGGGACCGCGTTCGGCGGGGGGGCGGCGCCCCTTGGCCCGCGGGGTGCGGCCCCGCCGCCGTACGCGTGCACGTACCTGCCGGTCACGGCCCGCCTAGGGCCAGACGCCGCCGTTCCCGGTTCCGTTGTTCCCGCCGTTGCCCTGGCCCTGGATGAAGCCGCCGGGGAGGGAGAAGGTCGGGGCGGGGACGGGGCCGCCGGTCGTGGCGCCCGTGGTGCCGCCGTCAGCCGTGCCGCCGTTTGTCAGTCCGCCGATCAGGCCGCCGATTCCCCCCGTGCTGCCCCCGTTCCTGCCCCCGTTGGCCCCCCCTTGGCCTTTTCCCTGACCGTCCCCCTTGCCCTTGTTGTCGTCGGGGATGTCGATCAGGTTGAAGTCCGGGGCGGGCTTGCCCGCCAGCGCGCCGGTCATCATGTCGCGCCAGATCGGGCCGGGCACCTGGCCGCCGTAGACCTTGTCGTACGGGACGCCGCCGATGGTGATGTTGGTCATCTGGCGCTTGTGGGCCGGGTCGCCGACCCAGACCGCGCCCGCCATGTTCGGGGTGTAGCCGACGAACCAGGCCGCGTAGCGCTGGTCCGTCGTACCCGTCTTGCCCGCGCTCGGGCGGTCGCCGAGGCCGGCCTCCTGGCCGGTGCCGTCCTCGACCACGCCCTTGAGGAGCGTGCTGACCGTGTCCGCGGTCTTCTGGGACATCGCGCGCGAGCAGGCCGTCTTCGGCACCGGCAGCGACTTCACCTCGCTGCCGACCTTCTGGGTGATCGACATGATGGCGACCGGGGTGCAGTACGTCCCGCGCGAGGCGAAGGTGGCGTACGCGCTCGCCATCGTCAGCGGGGACATCTCCTGGGTGCCGAGCGCGATCGAGGGGGCCTGGTCGATCTTGCGGCCGTCGGCGCGGGCCACGCCCATCTTCTGCGCCATCTGCGTCACCGGGCAGATGCCGATGTCGCTGATCAGCTGCACGTAGTAGGTGTTGACCGACTTGGCGGTCGCTTCCTTCATGCCCATCGGGCCGTGCTCCGACTTGTTCTCGTTCGTGAGCTTGTCCGGGTTGTTCGGGTCGGTGCGCCAGACCTTGCCGTCGCACGCCTGCACGGGGCTCGGGTACGGCATCTCGTACGGCGACGAGTACTGCTGCGTCGGGGGCTTGCCGCCCTCGATCGCGGCCGCCGCGACGATCGGCTTGAACGTCGAACCGGGCTGATAGCCGGCGCCGCCGCCCATGCCCTGGTTGACGGACAGGTTGATCTGCGTCTCGTTCTTGCCGAAGCCGTACGGGCGGGACTGGCCCATCGCCAGGATCTTGCCGGTCCCGGGCTCGACGATGGTGGCGGCCGTGGCCACCGGGTCGGTCTGGTAGACGTGGTTCCTGACGGACGCCTGTACGGAGTCCTGGGCCTGCGGGTCGAGCGTCGTACGGATCGTCAGACCGCCCTGGTTCCACAGCTTCGCGCGGGCCTCCTTGGTCTTGCCGAAGGACGGGTCGGTCAGGACGACGTCGCGCACGTAGTCGCAGAAGAAGCCGGCGCCGCGGACCGCGGTGATGCAGCCGTTCTTCGGCTGGCTCGGGTGCAGCCCGAGCGGCTCCTCCTTGGCCTGGTCGGCCTCCTTCTGGGAGATGTCGCCGACCTCGGCCATGCGCTGGAGGACGGTGTTGCGGCGCTTGGTGGCCTCCGCCTCGTCGTTGCCCGGGTCGTAGCGGCTCGGGGACTGTACGATGCCCGCGAGCAGCGCCGACTCCTGGAGGCTCAGGTCCTTGGCGTGCTTGGAGAAGTACCGCTCGGAGGCGGCCTCGACGCCGTAGGCCTGTTCGCCGAAGAAGGTGATGTTCAGGTAGTTCTCGAGGATCTTCTTCTTGCCGAGCTGGTCCTCGATCTGGATCGCGTACTTCAGCTCGCGGATCTTGCGGCCGATGGTCTGCTGGGTGGCCTCGGCGACCTTCGTCGGGTCGTCGCCGGCCTCCTCGATGAAGTAGTTCTTCACCAGTTGCTGGGTGAGCGTGGAGGCGCCCTGGGCGACCCCGCCGCTCTGCGCGTTCTTGTTCAGCGCGCGCAGCACGCCCTTCAGGTCGATCGCGCCGTGCTGGTAGAAGCGCGAGTCCTCGATCGCGACGATCGCCTTCTGCATGTACGGCGAGATGTCCTTGAGGTCGACCACCGTGCGGTCGCGGGAGTAGACCGACGCGATCTGGTTCCCCCGGTTGTCCAGGATCGTCGTGCGCTGGCTCAGCTGGGGGCTCTTGAGGTTGGCCGGGATCTCGTCGAAGCTCTGTACCGACCCCTTGGCCACGAGGCCGAGCGCGCCGGCCGCGGGCAGTGCGATGCCCGCCATCACGGCTCCGGCGAGCACACTGACACCGAGGAACTTGGCGGCCTGCTGTGTTGGCGACAGACCACCGCCCGAGCGCTTCTTTGGCATGAGGGCAGCCTAATCCGTACTTCTGAGCGTTCCGATGGAGCGCCCGCGTCACGGCACGGCAAAGCGAGACGTCTACCTTCTCAATCGCCGGACACGCGCGCAGGCCTTGGCCTAAGCTGCTCTCAACTGTCACAGCAGTGCGGTCACGTATCAATACGTCCGGCGACCCCGAATCGTTCCGGTCGTAACCCGGTTCTTCCACGGGGGCGTGCCCGGTTCTCTGAGGGGCACGTGTCCGAATCCGCCTCGTGTGTCATCTGGTGCCCGATGTAGCGCACCGCAGCTGTCCCGGTTTGCCGGGAGAGTCGCGTATGTCGCCAGCTCACTCCCGCGGGTGATCTGCCGCTTACCCATAGTCCGTTCGGGCCATTCAAGATTGGGCCCGAAGGGGGTGTTGCACTGTCCCCACCTTCCGTAACGTCCTCAACTGGCGGCGGTGAATATGCCGCTGCCGCCGTGGGGGAGCCTCGATTCGGGAGAGGACGGCGCCGGTATGGGCTGGGTAACCGACTGGAGTGCGCAGGCTGCCTGCCGCACTACCGATCCGGATGAACTGTTCGTTCAAGGAGCAGCGCAGAACAGGGCCAAGGCGGTGTGCACCGGATGTCCGGTACGCACCGAATGCCTGGCCGACGCGCTGGACAACCGCGTCGAATTCGGCGTGTGGGGAGGCATGACGGAGCGGGAACGCCGCGCACTGCTGCGCCGGCGGCCCACGGTGACGTCGTGGCGCAGGCTGCTGGAGACGGCCCGCTCGGAGTATGAGCGCGGCACCGGAATCGTGCCCCTCGACAGCGACGAGGTGTACGAGCACTACGCGGCCGTCAGCTGAGGACATGTCCCTCCGGCACACGCCCGGAGGAACAGCGTCGGACCGCGGCCACGGCCATGGCCACTGCCAGGGGGCTGTAGGGCCAGGGGGCTACAGGGCTACGGGGCCGGAAGGTCACGAGGCATAGGGCCGGCAAGCGCCGATCGGGCCTGGACCTGGGGACGCCGCGATCGGCCTGCGGCCCGCCTCGCCGTGAGAGACGCTTCGCGTGGCTGACGTGTGGTCCCGCGCGTCCGCGGACACGGCCCGCGGTCTCGCCGGGTGTCCAGCGGCCACGCCACATCATCCGTATGTGCTCATCTGCCTGTGCGTGTACGTGTCCGCTCGTGTACGACCCCTGTCGCGGGCTCCCTCACCGCTCACCCTCGGCGCCCTGCGCACCCGCCGCCAGCCGGGTGCCGATGTCGCGCAGGCCCGTGAGGTCGTGGACGTCGCCGGGCAGCGCGGGTACTTCGACGACCGCCACCTCGGGGTGACGGGCGGTGAAACGGCCACGCGTGCGCCGCTCGCGCGCGAGCAGCTGCATGCGATCGGCGTGCAGTCTCAGCAGACCCGCGGTGAGCCGGTCGACGGGGCGCTCCGCGTCGGCGGGGGAGCCTTCTTCGGGAGCAGGGGTGCCGCTCGCGGCCTCGGGCGCGGGAGATGATGCGGGAGATTGTGAACTGCCGTACGTGTCGGGAGAGTTACGAAGTCCAGCTTTCCCGCCCCCCTGATCGACAATGCGGGGGTCCTCAAGATTTTCCGCGGCGGCGAGCGCCCGCTCGGCCGACAGCCCGTCGGCCCCGCTCGCGTGGACGCGGTTGAGCACGAGGCCGACCAGCGGCATCCGCTCCGCTGCCAGCCGCTCCACGAAGTACGCCGCCTCGCGCAGCGCGTCCCGCTCCGGCGCCGCGACCACCAGGAACGCCGTACCGGGCGCCTGGAGCAGTTTGTACGTGGCGTCCGCGCGCGTGCGGAACCCGCCGAAGGTGGTGTCCATCGCGGCCACGAACGTCTGGACGTCCTTCAGCAGTTGACCGCCCAGCAGCTTGCCGAGCGTGCCGGTCATCATCGACATGCCGACGTTGAGGAAGGCCATGCCCGCGCGGCCGCCCAGCTTGGCCGGGGCCGTCAGCAGGCGGATGAGGCGGCCGTCCAGGAAGGAGCCGAGCCGCTTGGGCGCGTCCAGGAAGTCCAGCGCGGAGCGGGACGGCGGGGTGTCGACCACGATCAGGTCCCACTCGTCCTTCGCGCGCAGCTGGCCCAGCTTCTCCATCGCCATGTACTCCTGCGTGCCCGCGAAGCCCGCCGAGAGTGACTGGTAGAAGGGGTTGGACAGGATCGCGGCCGCCCGCTCGGGGTCCGCGTGCGCCTCCACGACCTCGTCGAAGGTGCGCTTCATGTCGAGCATCATGGCGTGCAGTTCGCCGTCGCCCTCGGTGCCCTTGACCCGGCGCGGGACGTTGTCGAGGGAGTCGATGCCCATCGACTGGGCCAGCCGGCGGGCCGGGTCGATGGTCAGCACGACGACCTTGCGGCCCCGCTCGGCGGCCCGCAGGCCGAGCGCCGCCGCGGTCGTCGTCTTGCCGACGCCGCCCGAGCCGCAGCACACCACGATCCGGGTCTTGGGGTCGTCGAGCAGCGGGTCGACGTCCAGCACGCGCGCGGGGGCGAGACGGTGGGCCCTGTCGGGCCCCTCGGCGGTCTCGTGCGCCTCGGGAGCCGTCTCGGGGGCCTCGGCCGGGTCCGCACTCATGACAACCCCTGCTTCCGCAGCTCGGTGGCGAGTTCGTACAGCCCCGCCAGGTCCACGCCCTCGGCCAGCAGCGGCAGTTCGCCCAGCGGCAGGCCCAGCTCGCCGAGGACCGCGCGCTGCTCCTGCTCCAGCGCGTACCGCTCGGCGTACTCCGACGCCTGCCGCAGCAGCGGGTCCACCAGTTTCTCTGCGTGACCGCCGCGCCGGGCCCCGCCGAGCCCCGCGGCCGAGAGGGCCTGTGCGACGGAAGAACGTCCCACGGTCCGTACGAGTTCCAGGTCGGCCGCGTCCAGCACCTCGGGCCGGACCATGTTCACGATGACGCGGCCCACCGGGAGCCGGGCCGCGCGGAGTTCGGCGATGCCGTCGGCGGTCTCCTGGACCGGCATCTCCTCCAGCAGCGCCACCAGGTGCACGGCCGTCTCCGGGGACTTCAGCACCCGCATCACGGCCTGCGCCTGATTGTGTATCGGGCCGATCTTCGCGAGGCCCGCCACCTCGTCGTTGACGTTCAGGAAGCGGGTGACGCGGCCTGTCGGCGGGGCGTCCATGACGACGTAGTCGTACGCGAACCTCCCGCTCTTGTCCTTGCGGCGCACCGCCTCGCACGCCTTGCCGGTCAGCAGGACGTCCCGGATGCCCGGCGCGACGGTGGTGGCGAAGTCGATGGCGCCGAGCTTCTTCAGGGCCCGGCCGGCTCCACCCAGCTTGTAGAACATCTGGAGGTAGTCCAGCAGGGCCAGTTCCGGATCGATCGCGAGCGCGTACACCTCCCCGCCGCCCGGAGCGACCGCGATCTTCCGCTCCTCGTACGGCAACGCCTCCGTCTCGAAGAGCTGGGCGATGCCCTGCCGGCCCTCGACCTCCACGAGAAGCGTCCGCTTCCCCTCGGTCGCGAGGGCCAGCGCGAGTGCGGCGGCGACCGTCGTCTTTCCGGTCCCGCCCTTGCCGCTGACGACCTGGAGCCTGCTCACGCCTTCGAGACTAACCAGTCCGGCCGACACTCACGCGAGAGGCTGTGGATAACGCAGGTCACGGCCCCTCCCGGCACAGCGGCTACAGTCGGCCCCATGACCAAGTGGGAATACGCAACCGTGCCACTGCTCGTCCATGCCACGAAGCAGATTCTGGACACCTGGGGCGAGGACGGCTGGGAGCTCGTCCAGGTCGTGCCCGGGCCCAACCCCGAGCAGCTCGTGGCCTACCTGAAGCGGGTGAAGCAGGCATGAGCGCGGTCGAGGCCAAGCTGGCCGCACTGGGCCTGACCCTGCCGGACGTCGTACCGCCGCTGGCCGCGTACCAGCCGGCCGTGCGGACCGGCGTGTACGTGTACACCGCGGGCCAGCTGCCGCTGGTCGAGGGCAAGCTGCCGGTCACCGGCAAGGTGGGCGCCGAGGTGACGGCGGAGGAGGCCAAGGACCTCGCCCGCGTGTGCGCGCTGAACGCGCTGGCGGCCGTGAAGTCCGTCGCCGGTGACCTCGACCGCATCGCGCGCGTGGTGAAGGTCGTCGGGTTCGTCGCCTCCGCGTCCGACTTCACCGGGCAGCCCGGTGTCGTCAACGGCGCGAGCGAACTGCTCGGCGAGGTGCTCGGCGAGAAGGGCGTGCACGCGCGCAGCGCGGTCGGCGTCGCGGTGCTCCCGCTGGACGCGCCGGTCGAGGTCGAGATCCAGGTCGAGCTGCTTCCGTAGGCCCGCTGACCTCGGGTACCTCTCGAACATTCGCCCTACACGGGATAGCCTCCGGCCATGGCGAACGGTCAGTGGTACCCCCCGGAGTGGCCGGACCGCATCCGCGCGCTCGCGGACGGCACCCTCACCCCGGTGTCCCCCCGGCGCGCGGCCACGGTGCTGCTCCTGAGAGACACCGGGGCCGGTCCGGTCGTCCACATGCTGCGCAGACGCGCCTCCATGGCCTTCGCCGGAGGCGCGTACGCGTATCCCGGGGGCGGTGTCGACCCGCGCGACGACGACCGTCAGGTGCGCTGGGCGGGCCCCACGCGCGCGTGGTGGGCGACGCGGCTCGGTGTCGACGAGGCGGGCGCCCAGGCGATCGTGTGCGCGGCCGTGCGCGAGACCTACGAGGAGGCGGGCGTCCTGCTCGCGGGGCCTGACGGGGACTCGGTCGTCGGCGACACCACCGGGGAGGACTGGGAGGCGGACCGGGCCGCGCTGGTCGCGCGCGAGCTGTCCTTCGCCGAGTTCCTCGACCGGCGCTCTCTGGTGCTGCGCTCGGACCTGCTGGGCGCCTGGACCCGCTGGATCACCCCGGAGTTCGAGTCCCGCCGCTACGACACCTGGTTCTTCGTGGCCGTCCTCCCGCAGGGGCAGCGCACCCGGAACGCCTCCACGGAGGCCGACCGCGCGGTGTGGATCCGCCCCGAGGAGGCCGCCGTCGGCTACGACAAGGGCGAGCTGCTGATGATGCCGCCCACCATCGCCACCCTGCGCCAGCTGCTGCCGTACGGCACCGCCGCCGAGGCGCTGGGCGCGGCCCCCGCGCGCGACATGACGCCGGTGATGGCGACGGCGCGTCTGCTGGGCGGCGAGATCGTCCTGTCCTGGCCGGGGCACGAGGAGTTCACCAAGCACGTCCCGACGACCCCCGGTCCGCCCGGAGGAGGCCCCGCATGACCGACGCAAGCACGCTGCCGGGCCAGCCCCGGGGCGCGGTGCTCTCCGGCCCCGCCACCGAACGGGCCGTCAACGTCCTCGCGCCCAACGCCTCCGCGATGACCCTGGACGGCACCAACACCTGGATCGTCGCCGAGCCCGGCTCCGACCTGGCCGTGGTGATCGACCCGGGCCCGCTGGACGACGGTCATCTGCGCGCGGTGGCCGACACCGCCGAGCAGGCCGGCCGGCGCATAGCCCTGACCCTGCTCACGCACGGCCACCCGGACCACGCCGAGGGCGCGGCCCGGTTCGCGGAACTGACCGGCACGCGCGTGCGTGCCCTCGACCCGGCGCTGCGCCTCGGCGACGAGGGCCTGGGCGCCGGGGACGTGATCACCGTCGGCGGCCTGGAGCTGAGGGTCGTCCCGACCCCCGGGCACACCGCGGACTCGCTGAGCTTCCATCTCCCGGCCGACCGGGCGGTCCTGACCGGCGACACCGTCCTCGGGCGCGGTACGACCGTCGTGGCGCACCCCGACGGCCGCCTGGGCGACTATCTGGACTCCCTGCGCCGACTGCGCTCCCTGACGGTGGACGACGGCGTCCACACGGTCCTGCCGGGCCACGGGCCGGTCCTGGAGGACGCCCAGGGCGCCGTCGAGTTCTACCTCGCCCACCGCGCCCACCGGCTCGCCCAGGTGGAGACGGCGGTGGAGGACGGCTACCGCACCCCGGCCGAGGTCGTCGCCCACGTCTACGCCGACGTGGACCGCTCCCTGTGGCCGGCGGCGGAACTGTCGGTGCGGGCCCAGCTGGACTACCTGACCGAACACGGCCTGATCTAGTCCTGTCCCCGGCCCGAGCTAGTCGGGCCGGGGTGCCTTGACGCCGTGCACGCGCGTGTACTCGGCGGCGAGCCAGGGGCCGAGGTCGTCCACGTACGTGCGCAGCACCTCGGGGTCGCCGACGGGTTCGCAGCCGTAGTCCGCCGCCGTGCGCAGCTGCGCGGCGCGCTGTGGGTAGTAGCCGCCGAACGCGTCGGCCATCTCGCGCAGGTCGCTGGTCCAGCCGTTCCAGCGGGGCATGACGAGGGTGAAGGCGGTGCGCACGAGGTGGCGGGAGATGAAGCGCACGAGGGGGCGCCGGGCCTCCTCGGTGTCCTCGGCGCCCGCGATCCGCTCCCGCCAGCGGGGCAGCCACCGGGCCAGGTCGCCGTTGGTCTCGCGGGCGAGCAGGGAGTCGGGCCGGTAACGCGGCAGGTACTCGGCGAGGTCGTCGCCGAGCAGCGGGGTGCACAGACAGGCCACGAACCAGCCCAGGTCGTACCGCTCCAGCTCGCTCAGCAGCCGGTCCCGGCCGTACAGCAGCGTGCCGACCCCGTCGATCTGCGGGAACTCCTTGTCGACGGCCTCGCCGAGCGCCCGTACGGCCGCCCGGTCGGCCTCGCCGGGCTCGTCCCGCAGGGCGATGAGCAGGTCCAGGTCGCTGCGCCCCACGCGCGCGGTGCCGCGCGGGATCGACCCGTAGAGGTACGCGCTGTGCAGGCGCGTGCCGAAGAGGTCCAGCACCCGGTCGCGCGCGACGGCCACGACCGGGCGGAAGGCGCCGGGCACGCGCGCGAGGGAGCCTTCGCGCGCGATGAAGCCCAGGTCGTCGAGGCCGGGACGCAGGGCGTCGAGACGGGGACGACGGATCGTTTCAGCCATGCGGCCACTGTCGCGCGCGTCCCTGTCCGGGGCAGCTGATTTTCGGGTACCGGACGGTGAACACCGCCTGTCCGGCACCCGACACCCACGAGACCTACCGGGAGCGCTTGGCGAGCCGCTCCACGTCCAGCAGGATCACGGCCCGCGCCTCCAGGCGGAGCCAGCCGCGCTGGGCGAAGTCCGCCAGGGCCTTGTTCACGGTCTCGCGCGAGGCGCCGACCAGCTGGGCCAGCTCCTCCTGCGTGAGGTCGTGGACGACGTGGATGCCTTCCTCGGACTGCACGCCGAAGCGGCGCGAGAGGTCCAGCAGGGCGCGGGCCACGCGGCCGGGGACGTCGGAGAAGACCAGGTCCGACATGGCGTCGTTGGTCTTGCGCAGTCGGCGCGCGACGGCGCGCAGCAGGGCGCCGGCCACCTCGGGGCGGGCGTTCAGCCAGGGCTGGAGGTCGCCGTGGCCGAGGCCGAGCAGCTTGACCTCGGTCAGCGCGGTCGCCGTGGCCGTACGGGGGCCCGGGTCGAACAGCGACAGCTCGCCGATCAGCTCACCGGGGCCGACGACGGCGAGCATGTTCTCCCGGCCGTCGGGGGAGGTGCGGTGCAGCTTGACCTTGCCCTCGGTGACGACGTACAGCCGGTCGCCCGGGTCGCCCTCGTGGAACAGCGAGTCACCGCGCGCGAGGGTCACCTCACTCATGGAGGCGCGGAGCTCCGCGGCCTGCTCGTCGTCGAGCGCCGCGAAGAGCGGGTTGCGCCGCAGAACGTCGTCCACGAGTTCTCTCCCTTGTCGACCTGCTCAGGGGATCTTGCTCCCCCGTGTACCAGGGGACCGTGCTCCCCATTTTGCCGGACGGTCCAAACAGTGTGATCTGTCACAAGGATGCCGCACAGGTGTGCCCGGGTAAGCGTCAGGGGTCCAATCGGGGGCCGATCTTCCGGGTCCGGGGCGGATGTCGGTGGCGGGCTCTAGGCTGGCCGGGTGTCCAAATCACCGGTGAGAGCACAGGCCAAGGGGGCATAGCGGGTGGTTGTACGTCGTGATTCCGCTGTGGGCGAACAGAGCTCCGGCGGCAGCAAGAAAACCGGAAAAACGGTCAAAAAGGTCATCCCTGTAAAGCCCGTCACCAAGGAGGAGTCCCGCACGGCCCTGGTCCGCCGCGCCCGCCGCATCAACCGCGAGCTGGCCGAGGTGTACCCGTACGCCCACCCGGAGCTGGACTTCGAGAACCCCTTCCAGCTGCTCGTCGCCACGGTCCTGTCCGCCCAGACCACCGACCTGCGCGTCAACCAGACGACCCCGGCGCTCTTCGCCGCGTACCCGACCCCCGAGGACCTCGCCGCCGCGAACCCGGAGGAGGTCGAGGAGATCCTGCGCCCCTGCGGGTTCTTCCGGGCCAAGACCCGGTCGGTCATAGGCCTTTCCAAGGCCCTCGCCGAGGACTTCGGCGGCGAGGTGCCCGGACGCCTCGAAGACCTCGTCACACTGCCCGGAGTCGGCCGCAAGACCGCGTTCGTCGTGCTCGGCAACGCTTTCGGGCGGCCCGGGATCACCGTCGACACCCACTTCCAGCGGCTCGTACGGCGCTGGCGGTGGACCGAGGAGACCGACCCGGACAAGATCGAGGCCGAGGTCGGCGCGCTCTTCCCGAAGAGCGACTGGACCGATCTGTCCCACCACGTGATCTGGCACGGCCGCCGGATCTGCCACGCCCGCAAGCCCGCCTGCGGCGCCTGCCCGATCGCCCCGCTCTGCCCGGCCTACGGCGAGGGCGAGACCGATCCGGAGAAGGCGAAGAAGCTGCTGAAGTACGAGAAGGGCGGCTTCCCCGGCCAGCGCCTCAACCCTCCGCAGGCGTACCTCGACGCGGGCGGGCGGCCGGCCCCGCCGCTGGGGGCCGCGTGACGGAGCGATCCCGCCGCGTGGCGGAACGATCTCGGGGCCCTCGGGCGTTGTACCGGGCAGGGGCGAGGGGGTGGCGATGACGACGGCTGGTGAGGCGCGGGGCGGTGCGGTGACGCTCAGCAAGGACGGACTGCCGGACTGGCTGGCGCCGGTGGTGAAGGCGGCCGAGACGGTCGAGCCGCTCCAGCTGAGCCGCTTCCTGCCGCCGGAGAACGGCTCGGGGCGGCAGTCCGCCGTGCTGGTCCTGTTCGGCGAGGGCGAGGGAGGGCCCGAGCTGCTGCTCATGGAGCGCGCCGGCTCGCTGCGTTCGCACGCCGGGCAGCCGTCCTTCCCGGGCGGCGCGCTCGACCCCGAGGACGGCGATCCGCGCGCCGACGGGCCGCTCAGAGCCGCGCTGCGCGAGGCCGAGGAGGAGACCGGCCTCGACCCGTCCGGCGTCCAGCTCTTCGGCGTGCTGCCCGCGCTCTACATCCCGGTCAGCGGCTTCGTCGTCACGCCCGTGCTCGGCTGGTGGCGCGAGCCCAGCCCGGTCGGCGTCGTCGACCCGAACGAGACGGCACGGGTCTTCACGGTCCCCGTGGCGGATCTCACGGACCCCGCCAACCGCGCCACCGCCGTCCACCCCAGCGGGCACCGAGGCCCGGCATTTCTGGTCGAATCGGCCCTCGTGTGGGGCTTCACGGCCGGCGTGATCGACCGTCTGCTGCACTACGCGGGCTGGGAGCGCGCCTGGGACAGAGAGAAGCGGGTCCCGCTCGACTGGCGGTCATGACAGGGTGTCGTCCGTGAATGTGCTGGACATCCTGTTGCTGCTCGCGGCCGTGTGGTTCGCGATCGTGGGCTACCGCCAGGGCTTCGTCGTCGGCATCCTGTCGGTGATCGGCTTCCTCGGGGGCGGTGCCGCCGCCGTGTACGCGCTGCCCGTCATCTGGGACGCCGTGACCGACAAGGCGAACGTCGGCACCACCGCGGCCGTGGTCGCCGTGGTCGTCATCATCGTCTGCGCCTCCGTCGGCCAGGCCCTGACCACCCACCTCGGCAACAAGCTGCGCCGGCACATCACCTGGTCCCCGGCCCGCGCCCTGGACGCCACCGGCGGCGCGCTCGTCAACGTCGTCGCGATGCTGCTGGTCGCCTGGGTGATCGGTTCCGCCCTCGCCGGTACGACGCTGCCGACGTTCGGCAAGGAGGTGCGCAGCTCCAAGGTGCTGCTCGGCGTCTCCCGGGCGCTGCCCGCGCAGGCGAACACCTGGTTCGCGGACTTCTCCTCCGTCCTCGCGCAGAACGGCTTCCCGCAGGTCTTCAGCCCGTTCGCCAACGAGCCGATCAACGACGTCCGGCCGCCCGACCCGGCCCTCGCCGGCAGCCCGGTCGCCACCCGGGCCGAGCGCTCCATCGTCAAGGTCACCGGCACCGCGCAGAGCTGCGGCAAGGTCCTGGAGGGCACCGGCTTCGTCTTCGCCGACCGCCGCGTCATGACCAACGCCCACGTGGTCGGCGGGGTCGACGCGCCGACCGTGCAGATCGGCGGCGAGGGCCGCAAGTACGACGCCAAGGTCGTCCTGTACGACTGGAAGCGCGACATCGCGGTACTCGACGTACCGGACCTGAGGGCGACCGCGCTGCGGTTCTCCGGCCAGGAGGCGTCCGGCGGCGAGGGCGCGATCGTCGCGGGCTTCCCCGAGAACGGCTCGTACGACGTGCGCGCCGCGCGCGTGCGCGGGCGCATCACGGCCAACGGCCCGGACATCTACCACCGGGGCACGGTCAGCCGCGACGTCTACTCGCTGTACACGACCGTCCGCCAGGGAAACTCGGGCGGCCCGCTGCTCACCCCCGACGGCCGGGTGTACGGCGTGGTGTTCGCCAAGTCCCTCGACGACGCCGAGACCGGCTACGCCCTCACGGCGGACGAGATCCGCTCCGACGCCGACCGGGGCCGCACGGCGACCGAAGAGGTGGGGACGGACAGCTGCGCCCTGTGAGCCCCGGTGCGCCTCGGCGAGAGGTGCGCCGAGAGGTGCCCGAGGGGTCAGCCGCGCGGGTGGCGAAGGCGTACCGAGACCCAGCGGGCCCGGCGGCGCAGGATGCGCGGGATCCCTACGCGCAGGTCCGCTTCCGCGAGTTGCGGGGCGCCTCGCTGAGGCGTGCTCGGACCGGCGGCCGAGCGGCGGTTGCGGGGTGCGTCACTGTCGTGCGTCCAGCCCATACCCCGACGTGTGCCCCGCCAGAAGGTCGATAACCGCCTCCGCGCCCCCCAATTGGCCTATGCGGCAGGCATGTGGCCGTTCGAGGGACAAGTGTTCAGGAACCGGATACTCCACGCACCGGACCTGTCACCGTACGGTCACTGGCGTACCGTCACCGGCATGCCGTCACCGGTCGGGCCGCGGTCTTCACCGGTCGGGCTCGGGGTCCTTCAGCCAGTTGACGAGTTCCGTGGAGAAGGCCACCGGGTCCTCCTCGTGGGGGAAGTGGCCGAGACCGTCGAACAGCCGCCAGCGGTACGGGGCTTCGACGTACTCGCCGGAGCCGGCCGAGCTGCGGGTGCGGGTCACCGGGTCGAGTGAGCCGTGCAGATGCAGGGTGGGCACCCGAACGGGTCGTTTCATCCGGCGGTTGAACTGGATGCCGTCCGGGCGGGCCAGCGAGCGGACCAGCCAGCGGTACGGCTCGATCGAGCAGTGCGCGGTCGACGGGATGCACATCGCCCGCCGGTACGTCTCCACCGCCTCGTCCTCCGGCGGGCGCGGCCCGGACCACTCCCGGATCAGCCGCCCCACCAGTTCACCGTCGTTCGCGGTGAGTTGACGCTCCGGGATCCACGGCCGCTGGAAGCCCCAGATGTAGGAGCTGGCGGCCGTCTGCCGGGCGTCGCGCAGCATCGCCGCGCGCCAGCGCCGCGGATGGGGCATCGACACCACGGCCAGCCGGCGGACGAGCTTGGGCCGCATCGCCGCCGCCGTCCACGCCAGATAGCCGCCCAGGTCGTGGCCGACCAGCGCCGCGTCGGGCTCGCCGAGCGAGCGGATCACGCCGGTGACGTCCAGCGCCAGGTTGGCGGGGTCGTACCCGCGGGGCGTGCGGTCGCTGCCGCCGACGCCCCGCAGGTCCATCGCCACCGCTCGGTAGCCCGCGTCCGCGAGCGCCACCAGCTGGTGCCGCCACGTCCACCAGAACTGCGGGAAGCCGTGCAGCAGCAGCACCAGAGGGCCGTCGCCGAGCTCGGCGATGTGGAAGCGCGCGCCGTTGGCGGCGACGTCCCTGTGACTCACCTTTTTCCCGTGGGGGACGTCGATCCGTACGGCGGAGGGGGCGGGGTCGGTCATGACGACGAGCGTGCCACAGCTTCGATGGCGGCGGGGGCACGGTCCTCGGGCAGCTCGGCGCGCGGGTGCGGCTTGGCGTTGTGCAGGACGCCCGCCGTCTCCTTCACCGAGGCGACCACCTTCTGCGGGCCCTGGCTCTTCTTGGCCTTCTTCGCGAACGCCAGGCCGATGAGCCCGAGCAGGATCGCGACGAACACGTTGGCCGCGAAGGACAGCACGAAGCAGATCGCCAGGTTCCAGTGGCTCCAGGTCCGGATGCCGTACGCGAGGGCGAAGTTGAGCATCGGCAGGGAGAAGACCAGCACCACGGCCGCCATCGTGAAGGCGCCGCCGCTGACCGCGCCGCGCTTCACGTCCTGCTTCAGCTGGGCCTTGGCCAGCGCGATCTCGTCGTGCACCAGCGCCGACATCTCGGCCGTCGCCGAGGCGAACAGCTGGCCGACGCTGCGTTCGGCGCCGACCGGGCTGCCGTCGGGTGCGCTCATCGCGTTCTCCCTCAAAGGTCTGACGTGCCGCAGGCGTCGGGCCCGGTCCGGCCACCCCGCTCGTGCGGCCGTCCGGCCCGGCCGTCCTGCTGTGTGGCCGTCTTGTTTTGTACCGTCTCGTCAGATCATGCCGGACGGTCGTCCTCCTCGCCTGCCCCGCCCGCCACTTCCGCAAGCCCGTGGCGGGCCGCTGCGGCCCGCTCTGCGGCGATGCGCCGGTGTTCGGCGGCCCTGCGCTCAAGGATCTCGGCCATGCGCAGGTGGTACGCCGGGTCGTCCTGCTCGTACACGTCCGGGATGCCGTCGAGGTCGTCGTCGCGCTCCTCCTCCGCGCACAGCCTGCGGTACCTGGCGTTGCGTATCTTCAGCAGCACCGTCGCACACACCGCCGCGATCAGCGATCCGGTGAGGACGGCGGCCTTCACCTCGTCGGTGAGGACGGCGTCACCGACGAAGGCGAGTTCGCCGATGAGCAGTGAGACGGTGAAGCCAATGCCGGCGAGCGAGGCCACCGCGAAGACGTCGGCCCAGGCGAGGTCGTCGCTGAGCGAGGCGCGGGTGAAGCGGGCGGTCAGCCAGGTGCCGCCGAATATGCCGAGCGTCTTGCCGATGACGAGCCCGAGCACCACGCCGAGCGTCTCCGGCCTGGTGAACACGTCCTGGAGCGCCCCGCCGGAGACCGTCACCCCGGCGCTGAACAGTGCGAACACCGGTACGGCGAGCCCTGCCGACAGGGGGCGCACCAGGTGCTCGACGTGCTCGCCGGGCGAGTGCTCCTCGCCGTCCCGGGTGGTGCAGCGCAGCATCAGCCCCATCGCCACACCGGCGATGGTGGCGTGCACGCCGCTGTTGTACATCAGCGCCCAGATCACCAGTGCGAGGGGCACGTACACGTACCAGCCGCGCACGCCCTTGCGCAGCAGCAGCCAGAAGACCACCAGCCCGGCGACGGCCCCGCCGAGGGCGGCGAAGTTCAGCCGGTCCGTGAAGAAGATCGCGATGATCATGATCGCGAAGAGGTCGTCCACGACCGCGAGGGTGAGCAGGAAGGCGCGCAGGGCGCTGGGCAGCGAGGTGCCGATGACCGCGAGGACGGCGAGCGCGAAGGCGATGTCGGTGGCGGTGGGCACCGCCCAGCCCTGGGTCGAGCCGTGTCCGGTGAGGTTGGTGAGGGTGTAGACGAGCGCCGGTACGGCCATGCCGCACAGCGCGGCGACCACGGGCAGCGCGGCCGCCCTCGGGTCGCGCAGGTCCCCGGCGACCAGTTCGCGCTTCAGCTCGGTGCCGGCGACGAAGAAGAAGACCGCGAGCAGGCCGTCGGCGGCCCAGTGGGCCACGGAGAGGTTCAGGCCGAGCGCGCCGGGGCCCAGCCGGAAGTGGCTGACGGCTTCGTAGCCGTGGCGGAGGGTGGGGACGTTCGCCCAGACCAGGGCTGTGACGGCGGCGATCAGCAGCAGGATGCCGCCGACGGTCTCGGTGCGCAGCGCGTCCGCCACGAAGGACCGCTCGGGCAGGGACAGGCGTCCGAGAACCTTGCGGGCGTTGGTGCGGGCGCGGGGCGCGGTCACGGGGGACCTCCGGTGGGTAGGCAGGACGGCTCACTTCGCCGACCAGACTTCCCGGCACACCTTGTCGCGTTCTTGACGCTTTACTTAGCTTACCTAAGATTGCCCGTTTGCCCAAGGGCGGAGGGATGCGGTCCGGGGCCGGTGATCCTCACGCCGGACACCGAAGGGGCACCCGGCGTGTCGGCCGGGTGCCCCTTCGCGGGCGGTGCGGGTCGGTCCTCGGACCGTGCGGGTCAGTCCTCGCCGGGCGCGGCCGGCAGCTTGGTCTGGATGAGGTCCATGACCGACGAGTCCGTCAGCGTCGTGACGTCTCCGAGCTGGCGGTTCTCGGCGACGTCGCGCAGCAGGCGGCGCATGATCTTGCCGGAGCGGGTCTTCGGCAGTTCGGCCACCGGCAGGATCCGCTTGGGCTTGGCGATCGGGCCGAGCGTGGCGCCCACGTGGTCGCGCAGCGCGCCGATGAGCGTGTCGTCCTCCGAGGCCGTGCCGCGCAGGATGACGAAGGCGACGATGGCCTGGCCGGTGGTCTCGTCGGCGGCGCCGACGACGGCCGCCTCCGCGACAGCGGGGTGCGAGACGAGGGCCGACTCCACCTCGGTGGTGGAGATGTTGTGGCCGGACACGAGCATGACGTCGTCGACCCGGCCCAGCAGCCAGATGTCGCCGTCGTCGTCCTTCTTCGCGCCGTCACCGGCGAAGTACTTGCCCTCGAAGCGGGACCAGTAGGTGTCGATGAACCGCTGGTCGTCGCCCCAGATCGTGCGCAGCATCGACGGCCACGGCTCGGTCAGCACCAGATAGCCACCGCCGCCGTTGGGCACCTCGTGCGCCTCGTCGTCGACGACGGTCGCGCTGATGCCGGGCAACGGGGTCTGCGCGGAACCGGGTTTGGCCTCGGTGACACCGGGCAGCGGCGAGATCATCATCGCGCCGGTCTCGGTCTGCCACCAGGTGTCCACGACAGGGGTCTTGTCGGCGCCGATGTTCTTCCGGTACCAGACCCACGCCTCGGGGTTGATGGGCTCGCCCACCGAACCGAGGACACGCAGGCTGCTCAGATCGAACTTCGCGGGGATGTCGTCGCCCCACTTCATGAACGTCCGGATCGCCGTCGGGGCGGTGTAGAGGATCGTGACGCCGTACTTCTGCACGATCTCCCAGAACCGGCCCTGATGCGGGGTGTCCGGGGTGCCCTCGTACATGACCTGCGTCGCGCCGTTGGCCAGCGGGCCGTAGACGATGTACGAGTGCCCGGTGACCCAGCCGACGTCGGCCGTGCACCAGAACACGTCCGTCTCGGGCTTGAGGTCGAAGACGGCGTGGTGGGTGTACGCCACCTGGGTGAGGTAGCCGCCGGAGGTGTGCAGGATGCCCTTCGGCTTACCCGTGGTCCCCGAGGTGTAGAGGATGAACAACGGGTGCTCGGCCTCGAACGCCTGAGGGGTGTGCTCCGCGGACTGCCGGCCGACGAGGTCGTCCCACCAGACGTCCCGGGTGTCGTCCCAGGCCACGTCCTGCCCGGTACGGCGCACCACCAGCACGTGCTCGACGTTGTCGACCTTGTCGATCGCCTCGTCCACGGCGGGCTTGAGCGCGGAGGGCTTGCCGCGCCGGTAGCCGCCGTCGGAGGTGATGACGACCTTGGCGTCGGCGTCCTGGATGCGGGTCGCGAGCGCGTCGGCCGAGAAGCCGCCGAAGACGACCGAGTGCGCGGCGCCGATGCGGGCGCAGGCCAGCATCGCGATCGCGGTCTCCGGGATCATCGGCATGTAGATGGCGACCCGGTCGCCCTTGCGGACGCCCAGCTCCAGCAGGGCGTTGGCCGCCCTGGAGACCTCGTCCTTCAGCTCCGCGTAGGTGATCGAGCGGCTGTCGCCGGGCTCACCCTCGAAGTGGATGGCGACCCGTTCGCCGAGTCCGTCCTCGACGTGGCGGTCCACGCAGTTGTACGCGACGTTCAGCTCGCCGTCCTTGAACCACTTCGCGAACGGCGGGTTCGACCAGTCCAGCGTCTCGGTCGGTTCCTTGGCCCAGGTCAGCCGACGGGCCTGCTCGGCCCAGAAGCCGAGCCTGTCAGCCTTGGCCTGTGCGTACGCCTCCGCGGTGACGTTGGCGTGCGCGGCCAGGTCGGCGGGCGGCGCGAACCTGCGTTCTTCCTTGAGCAGGTTGGCCAGGCTTTCGTTGCTCACGACATCTCCCTTTCGAAGGGTGTCCGTTGTGTCCCAGCCCACAGCTCATCAGACGCGGGGGCCCGGTGACAAGGGTCGTCGACAAAATTGGTGTAGACCTGTCGACGGCCTGGGACTCACACGGCACCATGTGCCTCCTCTCCTGTGACGACACCCTCGGCGACGTCCTCGAACACCCGGCCGCCCTCCGCTTCCACCAGCAGATACGCCCGCGCCTCGGCCACGTGGAAGTACATCCCGTGCAGCTCCAGCTCGCACCTGGCCAACGCCCGCGCCACCGGCCCGTGCGCTCGCAGGTGCTCCAACTGCTGGACCACGTTGACCAGACACAGTCGTTCCACGGCGTCCATGGCGTGCGCGGCGTCCACCGCGGACCGCCCGGTCAGCCGGGGCCGGGCACAGCGGTCCTCCCGGTCCATCCGCGCGAGACTCGGCAGCCCGTGCCGGAGCCAGCGACGCAGGGGGGTGACCACGGCCTCGGCGGCGCCCGCGGCACCGGCTCCCGTCCCGGCCCCCGCCGTTCCGGAATCACCGCCCCTGCCGCCGTCCCCGCACTCGCCGGAGAGCAGCGCCTGCATCGCCCCGCATCCCGAGTGACCGCACACGGTGATGGAGCGCACCCCGAGCACCTCCACCGCGTACTCGATGGCCGCCGCCACCGAGTCGTCGGCGTGTTCCTCGCCCGGTGGCGGCACCAGATTGCCGACGTTGCGGACGACGAACAGGTCGCCGGGGCCGCTGGCGGTGATCATCGATGTGACGAGCCGGGAGTCGGCACAGGTCAGGAAGAGCTGTGCGGGCCGCTGGCCGTCCCTGGCGAGCCGCGCCAGCTCCGCTCGCACCAGCGGCGCGGTGTGACGCTGGAACGAGCTGATGCCACGCGCGAGTTCCCTCCCCGCCGCCACCTCTCCCGCCGTGTCCTGTCCTGCCGGAGAGGCCGGAGCACCCGTGACGCAGTCCTGGTGGTCACGCCACGGCGTCCAGGGCCGACACCGGCAGAGCGCGGACCGGGCCGAGCCGGTGACGGATCTCGCGGCGGAGCCGGCCGACCGGATGGTGGACGCCATCAGCCCGGTGACGGCTCCGGTCGGCTCGGTGTTGGCTCTGGCCGACTCGGTGCCGGACCAAGTCCGCCCGGCGGCAGGCGGGTTCGGTCCGGCGACGGTCCGGGGTGTGCCGCGTCGGCCCGACAGGTCGGCCGTGCCGCCTCGCGCGATGACGGCGTTCGCGACGGCGTGGGCGCCTTGGGGTATGAGCGGGAAGGCCCCGCCGGGTCGGTGCACCGCGGGAAAGGTCAACTGGCCGTGAATTCCTCCGTGATGGGCTCCTTCCTGCCGGGCATGCGTGATGGGGGCGAGGGAGACGAGCGGGATCTCCTCCAGGATCGGGACCGTCAGCAGCACGGCGGCTACCGCGAGGGGCGCGACGAGGTCCGCGCAGCCGAGTCCGAGAGACGGGGCCAGGGTGATCAGGAGGACCGCGACGGACGTCGACGTCGACGCGGACAGGCCGGCGGGGTGCCGGGTGGGAGGGGATGTGCAGGTGGGCATGGTCCCGTCTCCTCCGGGGCGGCGCGGTCGCGGACTGGGGCAGAATGGGCACTCTCGGTAAATTAAGAGTAACGCAACGTAAAGAAATGGTATAGCTTTGCGGAGCAAATGACTCATTGAATCCCTCGGATGGGCGAAGTAATCATTTGATCGGCTTGTCGTACTAATTCCTTCTCGATCCCGTGCGACGTTGGCGGCGCTGTCGGTTCAAGCCCGGCAGATCGCCAGAAAACGACCTCGCCAGCGTTTACCTGAGAGAAGGAAGAAGGTGGGCGGAACACATGACCGCCACCCAGAGGATCGCCGTCGGCGTCGTGGCTGCCGCGGCCTGTGCCTCGTCACTCGCCGGTTGCGCGACCGGCTCCCACGGTTCGAAGGAAGGGGCGCCCGGCCCCCAGAAGGCGGCACCGCCGCCCCGGAGCCTCGTCCGGCTGATCGGCGACGGATCCACCGCGTACACCGGCGCACAGCCGCATCTGCCCAGGCCCGAGCGGCTGAAGCCCGGTCAGAAGCCGCCCCAGTTCGTCGTCTTCTCCTGGGACGGCGCCGGTGAGGACAGCCAGAAGCTGTTCTCGCACTTCCGTAAGGTCGCCAAGGAGAACCACGCGACCATGACCTTCTTCCTCAGCGGCGTGTACATGCTGCCGGAGGCCAAGCGTGACCTCTACAAGCCCCCGCAGCACTCGCCGGGCCGCTCCGACATCGGCTTCAACGACCAGAAGGGGATCGCCGACACCGTCAGGCAGGCGCGGCTGGCCTGGCTGGAGGGCAACGAGATCGGCACCCACTTCAACGGTCACTTCTGCGGGCCCGACGGCGGCGTCGGCACCTGGTCGGTGGACGAGTGGAAGAGCGAGATCGCCCAGGCCAAGCAGTTCGTGAAGACGTGGAAGACCAACACCGGCATGAAGAACTCGGCTTCGCTGCCCTTCGACTACGACAAGGAGCTGATCGGCGCCCGCACACCCTGCCTGGAGGGTCAGAAGAACTTCACGGAGGCGGCCCGTCAGCTGGGCTTCCGTTACGACTCCAGCGGCGTCGACAACCAGGTCTGGCCCAAGAAGAAGGACGGCCTGTGGGACCTGTCCATGCAACTGGTCCCCTTCCCCGGCCATACCTTCGAGCAGTTGACCATGGACTACAACTTCATGGTCAACCAGTCCGGCACCCAGACCCAGGGCGACCCCGACAAGTTCGACTACTGGGGCGACCAGATGCGCGACGGCCTCGTCAAGGGCTTCTACCGGGCCTACGACGGCAACCGGGCGCCGCTGATCATCGGCAACCACTTCGAGTCCTGGAACGGCGGCACATACATGCGTGCCGTCGAGGACACGGTGAAGGAGGTGTGCAACAAGCCCGACGTGCGCTGTGTGTCGTTCCACCAACTGGCCGACTGGCTGGACGCGCAGGACCCGAAGACCCTGGAGAAACTGCGCACCCTGACGGTGGGCGAGGCGCCCCGCCAGGGCTGGGCGTCCTTCCTCTCCGGTCGTCCGGCTCCGGCGCCCAAGGGCGTACCCGGGGCGCCGGCGGTCAGGCAGTAGGCGGGAGTTGCCGGCCGGATGCTGTCAGGCGGGAGCCGCCACGCCCGCACCGGCGCTCTCGCTGAGCACGAAGCCGGGGTCGATCTGAGCGGCCAGGTCGGCTCCCGTGCGTTCGTTGCCCCACGCCTCGGCGTTCTTCAGGTGGAAGTGCGCCATCTGGCGCGTGTAGCGCTCCCAGTCCCGCAGGGCGTACGTGGCGTCCACGGTGTCCTTGAGGGTGTGCAGGGCGCGGGAGCCGGCCTCCTCCAGGAGATCGAACCGGGGCGGTCGCCCCTTCTCCATGGCGCGCACCCAGTCCGAGTGCCCGACCGTGACGAGCAGGTCGTCCCCGACCTCCGCGCGCAGGAAGTCGATGTCGTCCTGTTCCTGGATCTTGTTGCCGACGACTTTCAGGGCGACGCCGAAGTCGCGGGCGTACTCCTTGTACTGGCGGTAGACGGAGACTCCCTTCCGGGTCGGCTCGGCGACGAGGAACGTCATGTCGAAACGGGTGAACATGCCGGAGGCGAAGGAGTCCGAACCGGCCGTCATGTCGACCACGACGTACTCGTCGGGGCCGTCGACGAGGTGGTTCAGGAACAGCTCCACCGCTCCCGTCTTGGAGTGGTAGCAGGCGACCCCCAGGTCGGCGTCCGTGAAGGGGCCCGTGACCATCAAACGGACGGCGCCGCCGTCGAGTTCCACCGGGCGTGCGCAGGCGTCGTAGATCGGGTTCGGCTCGCTCACCCGGACAAGGCGCGAGCCCTCGCCGGGCGGGGTCGTCTTGATCATCGCGGTGGCGGAGGGGATGCGCGGGTTGGCGCCGCGCAGATGGTCCTTGATCAGCGGCAGTCGCTCGCCCATGGCGGGCAGCGCGGCCGCCTCCGTCTCGTCGAGTCCGAGCGCGGGACCGAGGTGCTGGTTGATGTCCGCGTCGATGGCGACCACCGGGGCACCGGCGGCCGCGAGGTGGCGGATGAAGAGGGAGGAGAGCGTGGTCTTGCCACTGCCGCCCTTCCCGACGAAAGCAATTTTCATGTTCACCAACGGTAGTCAGCAGATAGCTGTATGTGGCGGCCCGAGTGAAGAAGACCACTCCTTCGAGGGGTGGGGCGCCGTGGTGCGTAGTGTCGTACTCATGAGTACGACAGGCGCGACCGCCGATCCGCTCTCCGCCCTGGGCTCGCTGCCCGGTGTGGCTGAGTCCGTGGAGTCCGTGCGCAAGGCCGTGGACCGGGTCTACGGACACCGGATCATGCGGCGCCGCAGCACCGAGATCACCGCCGAGGCGGCCCTGCGCGGCGCCCGCGGCTCCGCCGCGCTCTCCGGCGCCGACTGGGCTCTGGAGGAGGTGCGGCGGCGCACCGACTTCAGCGGTGACGCCGAGGCGCGCGTGATGGGCGCGGCCCTGCGGCTGTCGGCCGAGGCGGGGCAGTTGCTGTCCATCTGGCGGCAGTCGCCGCTGCGGGTGCTGGCCCGGCTGCACCTGGTGGCCGCGGCGAGCAGCGGCGACGAGGTCGGCCGGCCGCGCCTGGCGGGCGAGGCGGTGGACGAGCCGCTGATCGAGCTGCCGCTGCCGGACGCCGCGGAGGTCTCCGGCCGGCTGGAGGGGCTCGCGGACCTGATCATCGCCGGGACGTCCGCGCCCGCACTGGTCACGGCCGCCGTGGTGCACGGCGAACTGCTGGCGCTGCGGCCCTTCGTGTCGCACAACGGTCTGGTCGCGCGCGCGGCCGAGCGGATCGTCCTGATCGGCAGCGGCCTGGACCCGAAGGCGATCTGCCCGGCCGAGGTCGGATACGCCGAACTGGGCCGCGCCTCCTACCTGGCGGCTCTCGGCGGCTACGTCTCCGGCACCCCCGAGGGCATGGCGGCGTGGATCGCCCACTGCGGCAAGGCGGTCGAGCTGGGTGTGCGCGAGTCCACGGCGGTGTGCGAGGCGCTCCAGCGCGGCGCGGCCTGAGGCGCCGGGAGTCGGCGACCCGGGTGCGGGCAGTGCGCGAGAGGCGTCGGACAGGGTTGCGGCGGTACGAATTCTCGTACCGCCGCTGGCATGCTCACCCGGTTACCAAGCGTCCTCGATATGTGCCCATCAGGTCGGGGACTTTGCCCGTCACCTGGTGCGGCTGGCCCGTAATCGACGGGTCGACGTCGCGTGGGTGCCCGGTGTCCATGCGGGGTCCGTGGGCCAAGTGCGTAGTGAAAGGTGATCCTCTCGGATGTCCTTTGGTCTCGCGGGCCTAGGTTCTTTCTACCGCGAGCCCGGAAGAAGCGGAACCCCTGCCCGCACTTCTTTACTTTCAGGTTCAAACAGGGGTGAAACGGGCGAAGTTCAGGCCGTGCTGCGGCGTCGGCTGGCGTACCAGACGAGGCCGGCGGTCGCGGCCGCCGCTCCGACGGCCGCCGCCGCGACGAGCGCGGGGCGGGGCGGTACGGAGAGCGAGGGCAGCCGCTTCTTGAGCGGGACCGGCCGGCGGAACTCCAGGACCGGCCACCCGCGCGCGAGTGCCTCGCGGCGCAGCGCGCGGTCCGGGTTGACCGCGTGCGCGTGTCCGACCGCCCGGAGCATCGGCAGGTCGGTCGCCGAGTCGCTGTAGGCGTAGCAGCGGTCGAGGTCGTAGCCCTCGGACGCGGCCAGCTCGCGGATCGCCTCGGCCTTGGTCGGGCCGTACGCGTAGTACTCCACCTCGCCGGTGAAGCACCCGTCCTCGCCGACGACCATGCGCGTGGCCACCACCCGGTCCGCGCCCAGCAGTTCGCCGATCGGCTCGACCACCTCGGCGCCCGAGGTCGACACGATGACCACGTCCCGCCCGGCCGTGTGGTGCTCCTCGATGAGGGAGGCGGCCTCGTCGTAGATGATCGGGTCGATCAGGTCGTGCAGGGTCTCGGCGACGATCTCCCGCACCTGCTGTACGTTCCAGCCGCGACACAGGGCGGACAGATACTCGCGCATCCGCTCCATCTGGTCGTGATCCAGGCCGCCGGCCAGGAAGACGAACTGGGCATATGCGGTACGCAGCGCGGCCCTGCGGTTGATCAGCCCGCCTTGGTAGAAGGACTTGCTGAAGGTGAGCGTGCTCGACTTCGCAATGACCGTCTTGTCCAGGTCAAAGAACGCCGCTGCGCGGGGCGAGGAGTGGTTTTCCACGCCCCTGAGCATAGGCGCCCACCATTCGGCGTAAGGTGGGGCGCGTGGGTTTGCCTGAGAGGGCTCTCGGGTACACCATGGAAGTCACGGATCGTTCGCGACCGTGCTAACCCGGTCCGACTCCTCCCCCCCCCGAGTCGGCCGTGGGGACGACCCCCGCTCTCCCCCCCGGCGGGGGTCGTCGCATGTCCGGACGCCTTTTCGTCCGCCTCTCCCTTCGTTCCGCGACCGTACGGCCGCCCTCGCGCCGCTGCCGCCGCCGCTCCCGTGTGCCCATGATTCGTTACTCGCGGTAATCGTTGCGCTGCTCTGTGGAAGTCGCACAGGGATCAGCGCGGGCGTCACCGGTATGGGTGATGGAGATATTCACAGGCCCTGAGTTGTCCACAGTTTTCCACCAAGATCCACATTATTTCGCGGATCGCTGCACCGTGATTCCAGCGCGCTGCGGCCGTGGCGAGTTCATGGCCGGATCCGATTGTCGGAGCGCGTATGGCCGGTTTCCGTCGGCCGTTCATATGGAGGGCCGCTTGTCGGTTCTCCGCATCTTTGGGAATCGCGGGGCCGCAGGGGCTGCGCGGCCCATGCAGCGAAGGGGGAACACCCGTGACCGGAACCGTCACCCACGACCCACCGCCCGGCGCGCCGGGACGCCCGGGACGGCCGCTCATCGTCACCGAGGACGCCGAACTTCTTGACGACCTGTTGCGCCTGTGCGCGGCCGCCGGAGCCACACCCGAGGTCCATCACGGGGTGCCGGACCACGGCGTCGGCTGGGAGACGGCCCCGCTCGTCCTGGTCGGCGACGACGCGGCCCGGCGGGTCGGCGGGGCCGCGCGCCGACGCGGAGTGGTCCTGGTCGGCCGCGACCAGGACGACTCGGGGGTGTGGAAACGCGCCGTGCAGATCGGCGCCGACCACGTCCTGATGCTCCCCGACGGCGAGCAGTGGCTGGTCGACCGC
This sequence comes from Streptomyces sp. NPDC025793, assembly GCF_055558375.1. Lineage (NCBI taxonomy): Bacteria > Bacillati > Actinomycetota > Actinomycetes > Kitasatosporales > Streptomycetaceae > Streptomyces > Streptomyces sp. NPDC025793. Next base: position 631,202 of record NZ_JBVHMR010000002.1, read on the forward strand.
ATCGCCGACGTCGCCGAAGGGGTCGGCCGTCCGGCCCTCACCGTCGGGGTGATCGGCGGCCGGGGCGGGGCCGGCGCCTCCACGCTCGCGTGTGCCCTCGCCGTCACCTCCGCGCGCGAGGGCCTGCGCACCCTCCTGGTGGACGCCGATCCGCTCGGCGGCGGACTCGACGTCCTCCTCGGCGGGGAGAGCGCCGAAGGGCTGCGCTGGCCGGCTTTCGCCGCCTCGCGCGGCCGGGTCGGCGGCGGCGCGCTGGAGGAGTCCCTGCCGGAGCTGCACGCGCTGCGCGTGCTCAGCTGGGACCGCGGCGACTGCGTCGCCGTCCCGCACCAGGCGGTGCGGGCGGTGCTCGCCGCCGCCCGGCGGCGCGGCGGCACGGTCGTGGTCGATCTGCCCCGCCGCCTCGACGACGGCGTCGCCGAAGCCCTCGCCCAGCTCGATCTGGCCCTGCTCGTCGTCCCCGCCGACCTGCGGGCGGTCGCGGCCGCCGGACGGGTGGCGTCCGCCGTCGGCATGGTCGTCCGCGACGTGCGCGTGGCGGTCCGCGGGCCGTACGCGCCCGGCCTGGACGGCCGTGAGGTGGCCCGGCTGCTCGGCCTGCCGCTGGCCGGCGAGGTCCCGGTCGAGCCGGCGCTGCTGCGTCCCCAGGGCGGCGCGAAACCGCCCGGGGCCACCCGTCGCGGCCCGCTCGCCCGCTTCTGCACGGCCTTCTGGGAGCGTGCGCTGGTCGAGGCGGGAGGCGCCCGATGACACTCCCCGGACTCGCCCGGGCCGACGGCGCCGCCCTGCTCGACGGCGTCCGGCGCTGGCTCGCCGAGAGCGGCGGCGAACCCACTCCCGCGCGCGTGGCCCAGGCCCTGCGCGAACAGGGCCGCGTGCTCGGCGACGCCGAAGTCCTCGGCGCGGCCGCACACCTGAGGAGCGAACTGGTCGGCAGCGGCCCGCTGGAGCCCCTCCTCGCCGACCAGGACGTCACCGACGTCCTGGTCTGCGCCCCGGACCGGGTCTGGGTCGACCGTGGCCGCGGCCTGGAACCGACCTCGGTGACCTTCCCCGATCCCGCGGCGGTGCGACGCCTCGCGCAGCGGCTGGCCGCCGTCGCCGGACGGCGCCTGGACGACGCCCGGCCGTGGGTGGACGCCCGGCTGCCCGACGGCACCCGGCTGCACGCGGTGCTGCCCCCGGTCGCCGTCGGCTGCACCTGCCTGTCCCTGCGGGTCGTACGGCCCCGGGCGTTCACCCTGGAGGAGCTGGTCGCGGCCGGCACGGTGCCGCCCGGCGGCGACCGGATCCTGCGGGCGCTGCTCGCGGCCCGGCTGTCCTTCCTGATCAGCGGCGGCACCGGATGCGGCAAGACGACCCTGCTCAGCGCCCTGCTGGGCCTGGTCGGAGCCGGCGAACGCATCGTCCTCGCCGAGGACTCGGCCGAGCTGCGGCCGGACCACCCGCACGTCGTGCGGCTGGAGACCCGGCCCGCCAACCAGGAGGGCGCCGGTCTGGTCACCCTGGAGGACCTCGTCCGGCAGGCGCTGCGGATGCGGCCCGACCGGCTGGTCGTCGGCGAGGTGCGCGGCCCCGAGGTCGTGCATCTGCTCGCGGCCCTCAACACCGGTCATGAAGGCGGTTGTTGCACGGCCCACGCCAACACCGCGGCGGACGTCCCGGCCCGGCTGGAGGCGCTGGCCACGGCCGCCGGGCTCGACCGGGCCGCGCTGCACAGCCAGCTGGCGGCCGCGCTCTCCGTGGTCCTGCACCTCGTACGGGACCGGTCCGGGCGGCGCCGGATCGCCGAGGTGCACGTGCTGGAGCGGGACGGCGCGGGCCTGGTGCGGACGGTACCCGCGCTGCGCTGGGGAGAGCGGGCGTTCGTCCGCGAACGGGGCTGGGGGCGACTGCGGCAACTGCTCGGCGCGGCCGGCGAATTCGAGGGTGACCTCGGAGACGAGCGGGAGGGGGACCGGTGAGAGAGGGAACGGACGTGGTCGGTGGGGTCGCAGGAATCGGCGGGATCGGCGGGATCGGTGGGCTGTCCGGGATGTCCATGGGCGCGGCGCTGGCCTGCCTCGTCGCGCTGGTCTGGCTGCTGGGCGGGCGGCACTACGGGATGCGGCGGGCGCGGCTGCTGCTCGCGGACGGCGGAGTCGTGCCGACCGGGCCGCCTCCGTGGGACCGGCTGAGCGTGGAACTGCGGCGGCTGGGCGGCAGGTTGGGGGCCGAGTGGTGGGCGCTCGCGGCCGGTCTGCTGCTGGCGGTGCTGGGTGCCTCGCTGATTCCGGTCGTCGCGGGGGCGGTCGGGGTCCCGGTGCTGCGCAGGGTCCGGCGGGCGCGGCAGGCCGCACGCGACCGTGAGCGGCGGGCCGACGCGGTGATCGCCCTGTGCGGCTCCCTCGCCGGGGAGGTGCGTGCCGGACGACAGCCGGGCGAGGCGCTGCCGCGGGCGGCCCGGGACACCGGAGGGCTCGGCGACGCGCAGGGGGCCGTGGTCGCGGCGGCGCGGTTCGGCGGGGACGTGCCCGGCGCGCTCGCCGCGGCGGCCCGGCAGCCGGGCGCCGAGGGCCTGCTGGGGCTGGCCGCGTGCTGGCGGGTGGCGGTGGACCAGGGCGCCGGACTCGCGGTCGGCCTGGACCGGCTGGACGCGGCTCTGCGCGCCGAGCGGGACCAACGCGCCGACCTGCGCGCGCAGTTGTCGGGTGCCCGGGCGACCGCCGTACTGCTCGCCGCCCTCCCCGCCCTCGGCCTGCTCCTCGGCACGGCCATGGGCGCCGACCCGCTCCACGTCCTGCTCCACACCGGCGCGGGCCTGGGCTGCCTGACGGTCGGCGCGGCCTTCGAAGCGGCGGGGACGGCGTGGGCGGCCCGGATCGTGCGGGGAGCGGAGACGGTGTGAGGGGGGAGGCCAGGAAGGCGAGAGGCGCGGAGAGACGAGGAGAGACGAGGGGAACGGGCGGTATGGGTGCGGAAGTTGTCCACAGGGTGGGGATGGCCGTGGTCGTGGTGCTGGGCCTCGGGTGGGCGGTCCGACGGCTGGAGCTGGTGCGGCGGCGACGCCGGTCGCGGCGTCGAATGGCCGAGCTGCTGGGGCTGGACGTGCCGGTGCTGAGGCGGTCCTTCGAGGTCGCGGGCGCGCTGCGGCGGTGGCTGCCGCCGGCCGGGGCCGGGTGCGGCGCGTGGGCGCTGGTCGGTGGCCTGCCCGGGGCCGCCCTGGGGCTGGCCGTCGGTGCGGGGCTGTGGCGGTGGCACAGCCGACGGGCGGCGGCCGCCGGGATGGAGTCCGCGGACGGGGCCGAGGCCGCACGCCGACTCCCGCTCGCCGCCGATCTGCTGGCCGCCTGTATCGCGGCCGGTGCCGGTCCGGTGATCGCGGCCCAGGCGGTGGGAGAGGCGCTCGGCGGGCCCGTCGGCCAAGCGCTGGCGCGGGGCGCGGCGGAGGTCCGCCTCGGCGGTGAACCGGCCGACGCGTGGCGTCGGTTGGCCGCGCTGCCCGGCGCGGCGGCGCTGGCGCGGCTGCTGGCGCGGGCCGACGAGTCCGGGCTGCCGGCGGCCGCCCCGGCCGCGCGCCTCGCCTCGGACGCCCGCGCGCAGTGGACTCGCGGGGCCACCGCCCGGGCCCGGCGCGCCGCCGTACTGATCTCGGCGCCCGTGGGCCTGTGCTTCCTGCCCGCCTTCATCGCCGTCGGCGTGCTCCCCGTCGTGATCGGACTCGCGGGCGGCGTGCGAGGAGGGAGGTGAGGCGTACGGGGGCGAACGAGAGCGACTAGACGTACATGAACACAAAAGACCTAAATCTCACGGGGGTTGGAATGAACAGGAAGATCAAGGAAGTCGTGGTACGGCTGCGGGGCAGGGGCCGCAGGGACGCCGGCATGGTCACGTCGGAGTACGCGATGGGGATCCTGGCGGCCGTCGGATTCGCGGTGCTGCTCTACGAGGTCGTCACCAGCGGCCAGGTCCGGGCCGAGCTCCAGTCGATCGTGAAGAGGGCCCTCAGTGCGCGGATGTGAGCGAGGGGCGGACCGGGGGTTCGTGACGGCCGAGGCGGCCGTGGTGCTCTGCGTGCTGGTGGCGTTCACGATGGCGCTGGTCTGGGGGCTGCTCGTGGTGGCGGCGCAGATCCGGTGCGTGGACGCGGCCCGCACGGGCGCGCGGGCCGCCGCCCGGCAGGACCCGGCCGACGCGGTGGTGACGGTGACCCGGGAGGCGGCACCGCGCGGGGCACGCGTGACCGTGGAGCGCGTGGGCGACCAGGTCCGGGTGACGGTGACGGCCAGACCGCCGGTGCTCGGCGGGCTGCCCTTCGAGGTCCGCGAGCAGGCCGTGGCGCTGGCCGAGGAGACGGTGGGAGCGCGGGAGGAGGGGCCGTGACAGGCGAGGTCGGGCGAACCGGCGGCCCTGCCTGCGGATGCCGGGGGAGAGGCTGCCCGGAGGACCGGCCCTGCGCCGGCCGGGACCGGGGGTCCGCCACCGTGTGGAGCCTCGGGGTGATCACCCTGCTGTGCGTGGTGTTCGGTGCCGTGCTCGCGCTCGGGCACGCCGTCGTCGTCCGGCACCGTGCGGCCGGCGGCGCGGATCTGGCCGCGCTCGCGGCGGCGGACCACTGGGCCGAGGGCGGGGCGGCGGCCTGCGCCCGGGCCGGGCGGGTGGCGGCGGCCCAGGGGGTACGGCTGGTGCGGTGCGCGCTCGTGGGCGAGACCTCGGACGTGACGGCGGCCTCGGGAAGAGGCCCGTTCGCGGCGGAGGTCAGGTCGAGAGCGGGCCCCGCGGGGCCGCTCCCGGCTCCTGCGCCCCCGCCTCTGCCTCCTCCCGCACAGTCCTCGCCTCTGCCCCCGTCTCCCGCACAGTCCGCGCCGCAGCCTCCGCGGACTTCTCCTCCGGTGCCCCTCGCAACAGGACGGTGAGCAGCCGGAGCGCCCCCCGCTTGTGCAACGGGTCGTTGCCGTTGCCGCACTTGGGGGACTGGATGCAGGACGGGCAGCCGGCCTCGCACTCGCAGGAGGCGATGGCCTCGCGGGTGGCGGCGAGCCAGGTGCGGGCGGTGTGGAAGGCGCGCTCGGCGAAGCCCGCGCCGCCGGGGTGGCCGTCGTAGACGAAGACCGTCGGAAGGAGGGTGTCGGGGTGGAGGGGGACGGAGACGCCCCCGATGTCCCAGCGGTCGCAGGTCGCGAACAGGGGCAGCAGGCCGATGGAGGCGTGCTCGGCGGCGTGCAGGGCGCCGCCGAGGATCTCCGGGTTGATCCGGGCCTCGTCCAGCTGGTCGTCGGTGACCGTCCACCACACCGCGCGCGTGCGCAGGGTGCGAGGAGGGAGGTCGAGTTTCGTCTCGCCGAGTACTTCGCCGGTGATGAGGCGCCGGCGCAGGAAGGAGACCACCTGGTTGGTGACCTCGACCGAGCCGTAGCACAGACGGCCGGCGCCCCAGGGGATCTCGGTGTCCGTCTCCAGGACGGAGATCGAGGTGGTGTCGCGGGCGACCGTGGAGTACGGCGGGTCGGCCTGCTCGACCAGGGCCACCGAGTCCTCCAGGTCCAGCCGGCGCACCAGATAGGTGCGGCCCTGGTGGAGGTGGACCGCGCCCTCGTGGACCGTGGAGTGCGCGGCGCCCGCGTCGACCGTGCCCAGCAGGCGGCCGGTGCCCTCCTCCACGACCTGCACCGGGCTGCCCCCCGCGCCGCGGATGTCGGTCAGGTCGGCGGCCCGCTCCCGGCGGGTCCAGTGCCAGGCCCTGGTGCGCCTGCGCAGCAGCTTCGCGGCCTCCAGCTGGGGCAGCACGTCCGCGCAGGCGGGGCCGAAGAGGTCCAGGTCCGGCTCGGTCAGCGGGAGTTCCGCCGCGGCCGCGCACAGGTGCGGGGCGAGGACGTAGGGGTTGTCGGGGTCGAGGACCGTCGACTCCACCGGTTGGTCGAACAGGGCCTCCGGATGGTGGACCAGGAACGTGTCCAGTGGGTCGTCGCGGGCGACCAGCACGGCGAGCGCGCCCTGCCCGGAGCGGCCCGCTCGGCCCGCCTGCTGCCACAGGGACGCACGCGTGCCCGGATAGCCGGCGATCACCACCGCGTCCAGGCCGGAGACGTCCACGCCCAGCTCCAGGGCGGTCGTGGCGGCGAGGCCGAGGAGGTCGCCGGAGTGCAGGGCGCGTTCCAGGGCGCGCCGCTCCTCGGGGAGGTAGCCGCCGCGGTAGGCGGCGACCCGCCGGACCAGGGAGCGGTCGACCTCGGCGAGTCGCTCCTGGGCGATGACCGAGATCAGCTCGGCGCCGCGCCGGGACCGTACGAAGGCGACCGAGCGCACGCCCTGCACGGTCAGGTCGGTCAGCAGGTCGGCGGTCTCCGCGGTGGCGGTGCGCCGGACGGGGGCGCCCTTCTCGCCGTGCAGCTCGGTGAGCGGGGGCTCCCAGAGGGCGAAGACGACCTCACCGCGCGGGGAGGCGTCGTCGGCGACCTCGACCACCGGCAGACCGGTCAGCCGGCGGGCGGCGACGGACGGCTCGGCGGCGGTCGCCGAGGCCAGCAGGAAGACGGGCGACGCGCCGTAGCGGGCGCAGAGCCGGCGCAGGCGGCGCAGCACCTGGGCGACGTGCGAGCCGAAGACGCCGCGGTAGGTGTGGCACTCGTCGACCACGACGTACCTGAGCGACTTCAGGAAGGAGGACCAGCGCGGGTGGGACGGGAGTATCCCGCGGTGCAGCATGTCGGGGTTGGTGAGGACGTAGTTGGCGTACTGGCGGATCCACTCCCGTTGCTCGACCGGGGTGTCGCCGTCGTACACGGCGGGGCGCACGGCGTTGCCAAGGGGTTGTGAAAGTTCCTTCACCGACCGGCACTGGTCCGCCGCGAGCGCCTTGGTGGGGGACAGGTACAGCGCGGTGGCCCCGCGTCCGTTCGGAGCCTCGGAGCCGTCCAGCAGCATGGACAGGACGGGCACGAGGTACGCGAGGGACTTGCCGGAGGCGGTGCCGGTGGCGACGACCACCGAATCGCCGTCCAGGGCGTGCTCGGCGGCCAGCGCCTGGTGTGCCCATGGATGCTCGATCCCGGCCGCCCGCACGGCCGCGATCACTTCCGACCGAATCCGGTCAGGCCAGACGGCATGGCGGCCCGCGCGCGGGGGCAAGTGCTCCGTATGAGTGATGCGCGCAGCCCGGCTCGGCCCGGAGGCGAGCCGGTCCAGGACCACGCCCGGAGACGGGCGGGACGCCGGGTTCGCCGGGGATCGATCGGATCGGAGATTCTTGGCCATCGGCACCGAGTGTGTCACTGGCGTGACGGACAATGGAGCCAAGGCGTCGTGCACGCCTGCCGGTAAGTGATTGAATGCCATCGCGGCTGGCGAAGCGTCCCGGGGGCCGCAAGCCGAGGTGCCCGAGGGGCGACCCGCTCGATAGCAAGGTGCTGGAGGATCCGTGGACCTGTCCCTGTCGACCGAGACCGTAGGCGATCGTACGGTCGTCCGAGTCGGTGGCGAAATCGACGTGTATACCGCGCCCAAGCTGCGCGAGCAGCTGGTCGAGCTGGTGAACGACGGGAATTTCCACCTCGTCGTCGACATGGAGGGCGTGGACTTCCTCGACTCCACCGGGCTCGGCGTGCTGGTCGGCGGCCTGAAGCGTGTGCGTGCCCACGAGGGCTCGCTGCGCCTGGTCTGCAACCAGGAGCGCATTCTCAAGATCTTCCGTATCACCGGCCTCACCAAGGTGTTCCCGATCCACACCTCGGTCGAGGAAGCGGTGGCGGCCACCGACTGACCTGGATCGTCCGTCGGCGTCGGGCTCCTGCCGGGAGTCCGGCGCCGGGTGGTCCCGTCCGGGCCGATGACGTGGCCCGGACACCGACGTACATCTGGGGTGCGGGCGCTCGGTGGCCCCGCGTCCCGACCGCACGCCCATAGCCGCGAGGGGGATGCATGGCCACTGTCGAACTCCGCTTCAGCGCGCTGCCCGAGCACGTCCGGACCGCCCGGTTGGTGGCGGCCGCGGTGGCACGCAGGGCCGGAGTGGACGAGGCCGTCCTGGACGAGGTCCGGCTCGCCGTGGGCGAGGCCTGCTCCCGTGCCGTCGGGCTGCACCAGAGCAGCGGCATCTCGGCACCCGTGAAGGTGGCGCTGATCGAAGAGGAGAAACAGTTCTCCATCGAGGTCGGCGACGAGGCCCCGCACGCCACCCCGGACGCGCCCGGCGGGGCGCAGGACGGCGAGGCGGACGTCGAGGAGGACGAGATGGGCCTCGCGGTCATCAGCGGCCTCGTCGACGACGTGGAGGTCACCACCGGGCAGGACGGCGGCCTGATCCGCATGACCTGGCCGACCACACCGCCGGCGGCGGTCGTGCTCTGAAAGCCGTCGCACCACTTCACGAGGGCCCTGCCGAGTAGGGCCCTCGGTGTTTTTCCGGCACGAACAGAGATCCTTCCGAATTCGTGAAGGAATTCACGATCACCGTCAATGCCCCGGGGGCATTACTCCATTCAGGTTGTCTGGCGCGGTCTCGATCATTTGCCGATGAGCCGGTTAGGCTAATTCCGTTTACCGCGCTCTGTTGAGATCACTCCGAGGTACCTAGAATCCGTCCACATCTTGAGCTCAGTCCAAGCGTCAAGGAGGACGAATGGCGGGGCTTTCTACTTCTCCATCGGTTCACTCGACCGACCTCGCGGCCGCGGTCCTGACCGACCACAACCGCATCCTCGTGGCCGTCGTCGCCGTGGTCGCCCTGGCCGCATTGGTGGTCGCGGCGATCCTGGTGCGCCAGGTGCTGGCCGCGGGCGAGGGCACCGACAGCATGAAGCGGATCGCCGAGGCGGTCCAGGAAGGCGCGAAGGCGTATCTCGCCCGGCAGTTGCGCACACTCGGCGCATTCGCCGTCGTCGTCTTCTTCCTGCTCATGCTGCTGCCCGCAGACGACTGGAATCAGCGGGCCGGACGATCGGTGTTCTTCTTGATCGGCGCGGTCTTCTCCGCGGCCACCGGCTATATCGGCATGTGGCTGGCCGTGCGCAGCAATGTGCGGGTCGCCGCGGCCGCCCGGGAAGCCACACCGGCGCCGGGCGAGACGGAAAAGGATCTCACCACCGTCTCGCACACGGCGATGAAGATCGCATTTCGCACGGGCGGCGTCGTCGGCATGTTCACGGTGGGCCTCGGCCTGCTGGGCGCCTCCTGCGTGGTGCTCGTCTACGCGGCCGACGCGCCGAAGGTGCTGGAGGGCTTCGGCCTCGGCGCCGCCCTGATCGCCATGTTCATGAGGGTGGGCGGCGGCATCTTCACCAAGGCCGCCGACGTCGGCGCCGACCTGGTCGGCAAGGTCGAGCAGGGCATTCCGGAGGACGATCCGCGCAATGCCGCGACCATCGCCGACAACGTGGGCGACAACGTCGGCGACTGCGCGGGCATGGCGGCCGACCTCTTCGAGTCGTACGCCGTGACCCTGGTGGCCGCGCTGATCCTCGGCAAGGTCGCCTTCGGCGACTCCGGGCTGGCGTTCCCGCTGCTCGTGCCGGCCATCGGCGTCGTCACCGCGATGATCGGCATCTTCGCGGTCGCCCCGCGCCGCGCGGACCGCAGCGGCATGAGCGCGATCAACCGCGGCTTCTTCATCTCCGCGGTGATCTCCCTCGTGCTGGTGGCGGTCGCGGTCTTCGTCTACCTGCCGTCGTCGTACTCCGACCTGCACGGCGTGACGGACGCGGCGATCCGGGGCAAGGCCGGCGATCCGCGGATGCTCGCCCTCGTCGCGGTCGCCATCGGCATCCTGCTCGCCGCCGTCATCCAGCAGCTCACCGGCTACTTCACCGAGACCACCCGGCGCCCGGTGCGGGACGTCGGCAAGACCTCCCTCACCGGCCCGGCGACGGTCGTGCTGTCCGGCATCTCGCTCGGTCTGGAGTCCGCCGTCTACACCGCGCTGCTCATCGGGCTGAGCGTGTACGGCGCGTTCCTGCTCGGCGGTACGTCGATCATGCTGGCGCTGTTCGCGGTCGCCCTCGCCGGCACCGGTCTGCTCACCACGGTCGGCGTGATCGTCGCCATGGACACGTTCGGACCGGTCTCCGACAACGCCCAGGGCATCGCCGAGATGTCCGGTGACGTCGAGGGCGCGGGTGCCCAGGTGCTCACCAACCTGGACGCGGTCGGCAACACCACCAAGGCCATCACCAAGGGCATCGCCATCGCCACCGCCGTCCTCGCGGCCTCGGCGCTGTTCGGGTCGTACCGGGACGCCATCACCACCAACGTGCAGAACGTGGGGGAGAAGCTCACCGGGCCCGGTTCACCGCTGAGTCTGTCGCTGGACATCTCGCAGCCCAACAACCTCGTCGGCCTCATCGCGGGCGCCGCGGTCGTCTTCCTCTTCTCCGGACTGGCCATCAACGCCGTGTCGCGCTCGGCGGGTTCGGTGGTGTTCGAGGTGCGGCGGCAGTTCCGCGAGCACCCCGGGATCATGGACTACACCGAGAAACCCGAGTACGGGCGTGTCGTCGACATCTGCACCAAGGACGCCCTGCGGGAGCTGGCCACCCCGGGTCTGCTCGCCGTGATGGCGCCCATCTTCGTCGGCTTCACATTGGGCGTCGGCGCGCTCGGCTCCTATCTCGCCGGCGCGATCGGCGCGGGCACGCTGATGGCGGTGTTCCTCGCCAACTCCGGCGGCGCCTGGGACAACGCCAAGAAGCTGGTGGAGGACGGCCACCACGGCGGCAAGGGCAGCGACGCCCACGCGGCCACGGTGATCGGCGACACCGTCGGCGACCCGTTCAAGGACACCGCCGGCCCGGCCATCAACCCGCTGCTGAAGGTCATGAACCTGGTCTCGCTGCTCATCGCGCCCGCGGTGATCAAGTTCTCCTACGGCGCCGACAAGAACATCGGCGTACGGATCCTGATCTCGGCCCTCTCGCTCGCCGTGATCGTCATCGCCGTGTACGTCTCCAAGCGGCGCGGCATCGCCGTGGGCGACGACGAGAGTGCCGAGCGGGTCGCCAACTCGGCCAGTACAGCGGTGGCTTCGTAGCCGTACCGCTGGTTCGTTCCAGTAGCCCTGCGCAACGGGTGGGCGGGCGGCGCGTGTTGACGTGCCGTCCGCCCACCCGCGTCTGCGGGGGAGTGTGCGGGACGTCCGCGGGTCGGCTGCGGGCCCGCCCGCGTGGTGAGCCTTCTCTCTCTCGGCTCTCTTGGTGCAAAGCGTCATAAGGGGCGCTTTAGGGGGCGTACGGGATGTGAGGGGTGTGCGCCCGACGTGTAGGGTCCGTGGGCCGAGAGCCATGGAAGGGACCGATCCGGTGAACAAGAAGCTCGCGGCCGCACTGTCCGGCGGTGCGGTACTGGTAGTGGCGCTGACGGGATGCACCGGCAGCGGCAGCGGCAGCAGTGGCGCCAAGGGGCCCGACCCCAAGATGGTCGCCTGGGCCAAGTCCGTGTGCCAGCCGCTGCCCGCGCAGCAGGCGAAGATCTCGGGTGCCTACGACGCGCTGTCGAAGGTCGCCAAGGACGGGCCGCCGAAGGACGTCCAGCAGACCGACTCCCAGGCCTTCCAGGACCTGGCCGACGGCTTCAAGGCGCGCGCGGCCACCCTGGACGGCGCCGGGGCGCCTCCGGGCGTCGAGGGCGGCGCGCAGAAGCAGCAGGACGCCGTCAAGAAGCTCACGGCCCTGTCGGCCGCGTACGCCGACCTGAAGAAGCGGGTGGACGGGCTCGACACCAAGGACCAGACGAAGTTCGCCTCCGGCCTGAGTGACCTCTCGGACCGGATGAAGGTGGTGCTGACGCAGTACGACAGCGTGATCACCGCCTTGAAGAACCTGGAGAAGGGCGACGTCAACGAGGCGGTGGCCAAGCAGGCGGGCTGCACGAAGACCTCCGGGTCGAGCTCCGCGTCGAGCTCGGCCTCGCCGACGTCCGCCAACGGCTGAGTCGTCCGTCGCGGGCCACAATGGGGGGCGTGACTGACACCGGACTCGCCCCCCTGCCCGCCTCCGACCGGCCGGGCGCCGCCGCGCGCCTGCGGGAGGCGCTGCTGGCCGCCTCCTTCACCGCCGACGGGCTGCTCGACCTGCTCGGCGCCCCCGCGTACGCGGCGCTGGCCCGCAGCGAGACCGTGCCCGCTCTGCGGGCGACCCGCGGCGACACGCCGCTGGAGACGCTCGTACGGCTCTTCCTGCTCCAGCAACCGGTGCCGTACGCGCGCGTGGCCGCCGTTCTGCCGGCCGAGGAGGCCGTGCACACCGGGTGGCTCACGCGCGTGGGCGGCGACGAGGTGGCCGCCACCGTGGACGTACGGCCCTACGGCGGCCCCGCCGGCGAGGACTGGTTCATCGTCTCCGACCTGGGCTGCGCGGTGGGTGGTGCGGGCGGCATCGGGCAGCACGAAGAGGGCGTCGTCCTGGGCGTCGGCGGCGCCTCCACGACCCTCGCCGGCATCACCGTCCGTACCCCGGTCGCCTCGGCCCTGGACCTCGGTACCGGTTCCGGCATCCAGGCGCTGCACGCCGCCCAGCACGCCACGCGCGTGATTGCGACGGATCTCAACCCGCGCGCGCTGCACATCACCGCGCTCACGCTGGCGCTGTCCGGCGCACCGGCGGCCGAGCTGCGTGAGGGCTCGCTCTTCGAGCCGGTCCGGGACGACGAGACGTACGACCTGATCGTCTCCAACCCGCCCTTCGTCATCTCTCCCGGCGCCCGGCTGACGTACCGGGACGGCGGGATGGGCGGGGACGATCTGTGCCGCTCGCTCGTTCAACAGGCGGGGGAACGGCTGAACGAGGGCGGGTTCGCGCAGTTCCTCGCCAACTGGCAGCACGTGGCAGGGGAGGACTGGCAGGACAGACTCAGGTCGTGGGTGCCGCGCGGGTGCGATGCCTGGATCGTGCAGCGCGAGGTGCAGGACGTCACGCAGTACGCCGAGCTGTGGCTGAGGGACGCCGGTGACCACCGCGGGGATCCGGCGGAGTACCAGGCGCGTTACGACGCCTGGCTCGACGAGTTCGAGGCGCGCAAGGTCAAGGCGGTCGGCTTCGGCTGGATCACCCTGCGCCGGACGGGTTCCGCCGAGCCCGTCGTCACCGTGGAGGAGTGGCCGCATCCGGTCGAGCAGCCTCTCGGGGACACGATCCGGGCGCACTTCGAGCGCCTCGACTATCTCCGCGAGCACGACGACGCGGCGCTGCTCGACGGCCACTTCAGGCTGACCGCCGAGGTGGTCCAGGAGCAGGTCGGCCTGCCCGGCGCCGAGGACCCGGAGCACGTGGTGCTGCGCCAGCACCGCGGCATGCGCCGGGCCACGAAGGTGGACACGATCGGCGCGGGCTTCGCGGGTGTGTGCGACGGCACGCTCAGCGCGGGCCGGATCCTGGACGCCATCGCCCAGCTCATGGACGAGAACCCGGTCCTGCTCCGCGACCGCACCCCGGCCCAGATCCGCCTGCTCGTGGAACAGGGCTTCCTGGAGCCGGTGCGCTGACACCGCCCCGGAGCGTCCCGGCGGTCGGCGGAAGCCGAAAGACCGGGGTCCACCGGGCGGCGACCGTGCCGTGCCGGGGCCCCGGCACGCCGCTCGGCGCGGTCGGATGCAAAAAGGCCGGAAAATGCGGATGGCATGTGTGCCCGAGCAGAATTCGATCGCATGTTCGATCGCAAGGGGGTCCGCCGTTCACCCCGATGTCGCCCGCCCGTCTCCCGCGCGTGCCACCCTCCCCGCGCTGGGCGGAGCCGGAGACACGGAAGGGGAGCGCGGGGGATGGAAAGCGGGCCGGCGATCTTCGCGGGAGTGGTGTTCGCCCTGTTCGGAGGCGCCCTGCTGGCCTGGACCGGCACCCGGGTCCGGCGCGGGGAACCGGTGGCCCACGGTGTGAACCGAGTCGCATCGGCCACCCTCGCGAGCGTCGCCGGAACGGCCGCGCTCGCCCTCGGTGTGTACTGCCTGACCCGCCTCTGACGTCGGCAGGCGTCCCCCCGACGGCCTGTCGCGGGAGTAAGGGGAGCGTCACGCTCCGGACATGGGGCACGGGGCCGCGGGACGGTCCGGGCGGCAGGAATGCCGGTAGTCGGGTTACCGTTCGAGTGGCCGTTGTGGGCTTTTCCCGTTTGACACGGGGGCGGGATGTACCGTCACACTCCGCAGCGTCACACGTGCCAGCAGTACGCCGCGACCCCGGGACGAAGGCCTGGGGAGGCCACAGCGTCGACCGGAGAGAAGAGCGAAGTTGTCCCCGACCAGCGAGACCGCACAGGGCGGCCGCCGACTCGTCATCGTCGAGTCGCCTGCCAAGGCGAAGACGATCAAGGGCTACCTCGGCCCCGGCTACGTCGTCGAGGCGAGCGTCGGGCACATCCGTGACCTTCCCAACGGCGCCGCCGAGGTGCCCGAGAAGTACACCGGCGAGGTCCGCCGCCTCGGTGTGGACGTAGAACACGACTTCCAGCCGATCTATGTCATCAACGCGGACAAGAAGGCACAGGTCAAGAAGCTCAAGGACCTGCTGAAGGACTCCGACGAGCTGTTCCTCGCCACCGATGAGGACCGGGAGGGCGAGGCGATCGCCTGGCACCTCCAGGAGGTCCTCAAGCCGAAGATCCCCGTCAAGCGGATGGTCTTCCACGAGATCACCAAGGACGCGATCCGCGAGGCCGTCGCCAACCCGCGCCAGCTCAACCAGAAGCTGGTCGACGCCCAGGAGACCCGCCGCATCCTCGACCGCCTCTACGGCTACGAGGTCTCGCCGGTCCTGTGGAAGAAGGTCATGCCCCGGCTGTCGGCCGGCCGCGTCCAGTCCGTCGCCACGCGACTCGTCGTCGAGCGGGAACGCGAGCGCATCGCTTTTCGTTCCGCCGAGTACTGGGACCTGACGGGCACCTTCGCGACCGGCCGCGCGGGAGACCCGTCGGACCCGTCGTCGCTGGTCGCCCGCCTGCAGACCGTCGACGGCAGGCGGGTCGCGCAGGGCCGCGACTTCGACTCCCTGGGACAGCTCAAGAGCGAGAACACCCTCCACCTCGACGAGGCGACCGCCCGCGCCCTCGCCGCCGCCCTGGAGAGCACCCGCTTCTCCGTGCGCTCGGTCGAGTCCAAGCCGTACCGCCGCTCGCCGTACGCCCCGTTCCGTACGACGACGCTCCAGCAGGAGGCGTCCCGCAAGCTCGGCTTCGGCGCGAAGGCCACCATGCAGGTGGCCCAGAAGCTGTACGAGAACGGCTACATCACGTACATGCGTACGGACTCCACGACGCTGAGCGACACGGCGATCGCGGCGGCCCGCGCACAGGTCACGCAGCTCTACGGCGCCGACTACCTCCCGCCGCAGCCGCGTACGTACGCCGGCAAGGTCAAGAACGCCCAGGAGGCGCACGAGGCGATCCGCCCCTCGGGTGATCGTTTCCGCACCCCGGCCGAGACCGGCCTGACCGGCGACCAGTTCAAGCTCTACGAGCTGATCTGGAAGCGGACCGTCGCCTCCCAGATGAAGGACGCGACCGGCAACAGCGTGACCGTGAAGATCGGCGGCACCGCGGCCGACGGCCGGGACGTCGAGTTCAGCGCCTCCGGCAAGACGATCACCTTCCACGGCTTCCTGAAGGCCTACGTCGAGGGTGCCGACGATCCGAACGCCGAGCTGGACGACCGCGAGCGCCGGCTGCCCCAGGTCGCCGAGGGCGACGCGCTGTCCGCCGAGGAGATCACGGTCGACGGCCACGCCACCAAGCCCCCGGCCCGCTACACCGAGGCCTCCCTGGTCAAGGAGCTGGAAGAGCGCGAGATCGGCCGCCCGTCGACGTACGCGTCGATCATCGGCACGATCCTCGACCGCGGCTACGTCTTCAAGAAGGGCACGGCCCTGGTGCCGTCCTTCCTGTCCTTCGCCGTGGTCAACCTCCTGGAGAAGCACTTCGGGCGGCTCGTCGACTACGACTTCACCGCCAAGATGGAGGACGACCTCGACCGCATCGCCGCCGGTCAGGCGAAGGCCGTGCCGTGGCTGAAGCGCTTCTACTTCGGCGAGACCCTGTCCGACAGCGGCTCCGCCGCGGGCGGCCACGGCACCGCGGCCGACGCCGGCAACGGCGACGGGGACCACCTCGGCGGCCTCAAGGAGCTGGTGACCGACCTGGGCGCGATCGACGCGCGCGAGGTGTCGTCGTTCCCGGTGGGCAACGACATCGTGCTCCGCGTCGGCCGCTACGGCCCCTACGTCGAGCGCGGCGAGAAGGACACCGAGCAGCACCAGCGCGCCGACATCCCGGACGACCTGGCGCCGGACGAGCTGTCCGTCGAGCTGGCCGAGGAGCTGCTGGCCAAGCCCAGCGGCGACTTCGAGCTGGGTGCCGACCCGGTCACGGGCCACCAGATCGTCGCCAAGGCCGGCCGCTACGGCCCGTACGTCACGGAGATCCTCCCCGAGGGCACCCCGAAGACCGGCAAGAACGCGGTCAAGCCGCGCACGGCCTCGCTCTTCAAGTCCATGTCGCTCGACACGGTGACGCTGGAGGAGGCGCTGCAGCTGATGTCGCTGCCGCGCGTCGTCGGCGTCGACGCCGAGGGCCAGGAGATCACCGCGCAGAACGGCCGCTACGGCCCGTACCTGAAGAAGGGCACGGACTCGCGCTCGCTCCAGTCCGAGGACCAGCTCTTCACGATCACGCTGGAGGAGGCGCTGGCGATCTACGCCCAGCCCAAGCAGCGTGGCCGCGCGGCCGCCAAGCCGCCGCTGAAGGAGCTGGGCACCGACCCGGTCAGCGAGAAGCCGGTCGTGGTCAAGGACGGCCGCTTCGGTCCGTACGTCACCGACGGCGAGACCAACGCGACCCTGCGCTCCGGCGACAGCGTCGAGACGATCACCCCGGAGCGCGGCTTCGAGCTGCTCGCCGAGAAGCGCGCGAAGGGGCCCGCCAAGAAGACCGCGAAGAAGGCGCCGGCCAAGAAGACGGCCCCGGCGAAGAAGACCGCGGCCAAGAAGACGGCGGCGAAGAAGACGACCGCGGCCGCGAAGAAGACCACGGCGGCCAAGAAGACCACCGCCAAGAAGGCCACCGCCGCCAAGGCGACGGCTTCCGGCACGGAGGACTGATCCGCCGCGCGGTTTCGCCTCCGGGTTTCCGTTCGGCTTCGCGAAGCGCCCCGCCCGGTGTCACTTGGGTACGCCCCGGCATCACTTTGGTGTCGGGGCGTGCCCATGCCAGGGCAGGAGACGTGTCCTGTCGGTGGCTGCCGATAGGCTGAACGCATGACGCGAGCCGAGCAGCCAACGGCCCCCACCACAGAACCGGACGAAGCCCTGGTCGCGGACTCCCGCGAGCGTGCCGTCCGCTCCCTGCTGCGCCGACCGGAACTGCGGCGCCTGTGGAGCGCACATCTGGTCGGCGGCACCGGTGACGCCCTCGCCCTTCTCGTCCTGGTCGTCCTCGTCCTCCAGGCGGCGATCGCCCAGGGCGCGTTCGGCGGGGGATACCGAGGCGTGGCGTTCGCAGTGGCGACCGTCTTCGCCGCGCGCGTGCTCGCCACCCTGCTCTTCGGCGCCGTCCTGCTCGGCCCCCTGACCTCGCTCACCAGCCAGGAGGGCCCGCTCGACCGGCGCTGGACCATGGTCGGCGCCGACGCCGTGCGCGCCCTGCTGCTGATCGTCGCGCCCCTGTGGATCGACTGGACGCCGGACAACGCCCTGGCCGTCCTGCTCGTCACCGCCTTCGTCACCGGCGTCGCCGAGCGCCTGTGGACGGTGTGCCGGGAGAGCGCGGCCCCCGCCCTGCTGCCCGGCCCGCCCCCGGAGGGCGCCACCGTACGGCCGCTGCCGGACCACATGGACGCCCTGCGCCGGCTGTCGCTGCGCACCGGCTTCCTGGCCGTCCCGCTGGCCGCCGCCGCCCTGGTCCTCGCCGGACTGCTCAACAACCTGCTGGGCACGGGCGTGGCCTGGTTCGACCAGCACCACGCGGCCCTCGGCTCGTACGTCGCGGCGGGCCTGTTCGCCGCCTCCCTGTCCGTGCTGACCTCGCTCGAACTGCCTGGTGTGCGCACCCCGCGCGCGCGGTCCCCGCTGGAGGGCCTGCGTCGCCCGCGCACCGGCACCGGCGTCGACAAGGGCCGTACGGGCGCGATCCCGCTGCTGGTCCCGGCCTGCGCCGCCGTCGCCGGCGCCATCGCCGCCGCCGTCTCGGTGTGCGTGCTGCACGCCACCGACCTGGGCGGCGGCCCGGTCCTGTACGGCCTGCTGGTCCTCGGCCTGACCGGCGGCGTCGCCGTCGGCATCCGTACGGCCCCCGCGCTGCTGCCCTCGCTCTCGCGCCGCCGGCTCCTCGCCCTCGCGATCGCCTTCACCGGCATCGCCCTGCTGGCCGCCGGCCTGGTCCCGGACGTCACCACGGTGCTGCTGATCGTCGCCGGCGCCGGCGTCACCGCGGGCGTGGCGGCGAACACCGGGCACGCCCTGCTCGACCAGGAGACCGAGGACTTCCGCCGGGCGCGCGTCACCGAGCACCTGCACGCCGTGGTGCGCGTCTCCATTGCGCTCGCCGTCCTGATCGCGCCCGTCGTCGCCGGGCTCATCGGCCGCCACCGCCTGGAGAACGGCCGGTTCGTCTTCGCGCACGGCGGAGCCTCCTTCACGCTGATGCTGGTCGGCGCGCTGCTGCTGCCGGTCGCCGCGCTGGTGCTCGCCAAGGTCGACGACCGCTCCGGCATCCCGCTGCGCCAGGACCTCAAGGACGCGCTGCTCGGCGGCGACGACCCGGTCGAGGCACCGGCCACGAGCGGCTTCTTCATCGCCCTGGAGGGCGGCGACGGCGCCGGCAAGTCCACCCAGGCCGAGGCCCTCGCCGAGTGGATCCGCGCCAAGGGCCACGAGGTCGTGCTCACCCGCGAGCCGGGTGCCACGCCGGTCGGCAAGCGGCTGCGCTCGATCCTGCTGGACGTGTCCTCGGCGGGCCTGTCGCACCGCGCGGAGGCGCTGCTGTACGCCGCCGACCGCGCCGAGCACGTCGACACGGTCGTACGCCCCGCCCTGGAGCGCGGCGCGGTCGTCATCTCCGACCGCTACATCGACTCGTCCGTCGCCTACCAGGGCGCCGGCCGCGACCTGTCCCCGACCGAGATCGCCCGCATCAACCGCTGGGCCACCGACGGCCTCGTCCCGCACCTCACCGTCCTGCTGGACGTCTCCCCGGAGACGGCCCGCGAGCGGTTCACCGAGGCGCCTGACCGGCTGGAGTCGGAGCCGGCGGAGTTCCACGCGCGCGTGCGGGCCGGTTTCCTCACGCTGGCCGCCGCCGACCCCGGCCGCTACCTGGTGGTGGACGCCGGTCAGGAGCCCGAGGCCGTCACCACCGTGATCCGGCACCGGCTCGACACCGTGCTGCCGCTGTCCGAGGCCGAGATCGAGGCCCAGGAGGAGGCGCGGAAGAAGGCCGAGGAGGAGGCTCGCCGCAAGGCCGAGGAAGAGGCCGCCCGCAAGGCCGAGGAGGAGCGCCTGGAGCGGGAGCGCCAGGAGCAGCTCGCCAAGCTGCGTGCCGAGGAGGAGGAGCGCAAGCGCCGCGAGCTGGAGGAGGCGCAGCGCCGCGAGGCCGAGCGGCAGGCGGAGGAGGCCCGGCAGCGGGCCGAGGAGGCCGCCCGGCGCGCGGAGGAGGAGCGCCTGCGGCTGCTCGCCGAGGAGAAGGCCCGCGCCGAGGAGGAGGCCCGCCGCAGGGCCGAGGAGGAGCGGCGCCGCAAGCAGGCCGAGGAGGAGGCCCGGCTGCGCGCCGAGGAGGAGGCGCGGCGCCTGGAGAAGCAGCGCAAGGCCGAGGAGGCGCTGCTGCGTGCCGAGGAGGCACGCCGTCAGGCGGCCGAGGCAGCGGCGGCGGCCGACACGGCGGCCCGCAGGTCCGGCACCCGCCTGCCGGCGGCGCCGGGTGTGATGCCGGAGGCGTCGACGGTTCCCACGCCGGTCGTGTCCCCGGCGCCGCGCGGTACCGAGGAGACGGTCCCGACGCCGGTGGTGCCGCTCGGCAAGGACGAGCGCGGTGCCGACGCGGATGCCCGTCCCACACGCGAGTCCGGGACCGGCACCGGCTCCGAGTCCGAGGTGACCGCCGAGCTGCCGCAGCCGCCGTCCGCCGCCCCGGGCGCGGCGGACGAGACGGCCGTCCTGCCGCCGGTGACCCCGGGCGCGGTCGACGAGACGGCCGTCCTGCCGCCCGTACGGCCCGGCGCGGGCCCCGACGGCTCCGAGGACCGTACCCGCGAGATGCCCCAGCTCGACGCCGACGGCACACCGCGCCGCCGCCCGCGCCCCGACTGGGCCGAGGAGACCCCGCTGGACGACCTGCCGTCGTTGGCGGACGAACTGCTGGGGTCGTACGACGAGCGGGAGTACGGCGACCGGGACGAGGAACAGGGCGGCAGCCGGGGCCGGGGCCGACGCGGCTGACGGCGGGCCCCGGCGGGGTCCGGCGAGGCGGAGGGCGGCGCGGGTCGGAGGGATCGACCGGCCGCCCTCGCGCTTTCCCGATGGCCGCCGGGGCGGCCGGGCGGCGTTGTCAGTGCCCGCCCGCACAATGGAGGGCAGGAACGCGGAGTGCGACGGAAGGGCGGCGTGACCCATGACCGTGTGGGACGACCTCGTCGGGCAGGAGAAGGTGAGCGCGGTGCTCGGCGCCGCCGCGCGGGACGCCGACGCCCTCGTCACGGCCGCCGCGGCCGACGAGCCGCTGCCCGAGGCGTCGAAGATGACGCACGCCTGGCTGTTCACGGGCCCGCCCGGCGCGGGCCGGAACCAGGCGGCGCGGGCCTTCGCCGCGGCCCTGCAGTGCGTGAGCCCCGACCGCGCCCTCGGCGGCTCCCCCGGCTGCGGCTTCTGCGACGGCTGCCACACCGCCCTGCTCGGCACGCACGCCGACGTCAACACGGTCGCCGCGGTCGGCTCCGAGATCCTGGTCAAGGACATGCGGGACACGGTCCGCAAGTCGTTCACGTCGCCGGCGAACGGCCGCTGGCAGATCATCCTGGTCGAGGACGCCGAGCGGCTGAACGAGAAGTCGGCCAACGCCGTCCTCAAGGCCGTGGAGGAGCCCGCCCCGCGCACGGTCTGGCTCCTGTGCGCCCCCTCCGTCGAGGACGTCCTGCCGACGATCCGCTCCCGCTGCCGCCACCTGACCCTGCGCACGCCCTCCGTCGACGCGGTCGCCGACATGCTCGTACGGCGGGACGGCATCGAGCCGCAGGTCGCGGCGGCCGCCGCCCGCGCCACGCAGGGCCACGTGGACCGGGCCCGGCGCCTGGCCACCGACCCGGCGGCCCGCGAGCGCCGGGCCGCCGTGCTGAAGCTGCCCCTGCGGCTCGACGAGGTCGGTGCCTGTCTCCGGGCCGCCCAGGAGCTGGTGGACGCGGCCGCCGAGGACGCCAAGCAGCTCGCCGAAGAGATGGACGGCAAGGAGACGGAGGAGCTGAAGGCGGCGCTCGGCGCGGCCCAGGGCGGCCGCCTG
This sequence comes from Streptomyces sp. NPDC025793, assembly GCF_055558375.1. Taxonomy (NCBI): domain Bacteria; kingdom Bacillati; phylum Actinomycetota; class Actinomycetes; order Kitasatosporales; family Streptomycetaceae; genus Streptomyces; species Streptomyces sp. NPDC025793. The sequence continues at coordinate 652,634 of NZ_JBVHMR010000002.1, forward strand.
CCGCGCGGCACGGCGGGCGTGATGAAGGACCTGGAGGACATGCAGAAGCGCCGCAGAACCCGCACGCAGCGCGACAGCCTCGACGTCGCCCTCGGCGATCTCACCGCCTTCTACCGCGACGTGCTCGCCCTCCAGCTCGGCTCCCGCGTGGCGATCGCCAACGCCGACGCCGAGGACGCCCTGGACCGGCTGGCCCGGGGCAGCAGCCCGGAATCCACCCTCCGCCGCATCGAGGCGATCGGAGCGTGCCGCGAGGCCCTCGACCGCAATGTGGCCCCGCTGCTGGCGGTGGAGGCGATGACGATGGCGCTGCGGGCGGGGTGACGGCCGTGCGGGCGCCGCGGGAGACGGGATGAGCGGCGGGCGGGTGCCGCCGGGGTGGGCGCGGGACGCCCGTGACACCACTCGCAGTCCCGCATGTCCCCCGTACGAGCACATCACCCGCACGGGCCGCGCCCGATCCGTAGCACAGCGTTACGCTCGCCGAATGCACACCAGGCCATCCCCCCGCCGGACCAGGGGCTCCCGCAGCCGGACGACGGCGCGCCTCGCCGCCAGCCTGCTGGCGGCCGCCGCCCTGCTCGTGTCCGCCTGTTCCCCCGGCAGTTCGACCACCCCGGCCGGCGACACGGCGGACGCGGCGCTGGCCGCGCTGCCGCGGGCGACGCCGCCGGCGCTGTCGTCGTACTACGGCCAGCGGCTGCGCTGGCAGAGCTGCGGTGCCCCGGGCTTCCAGTGCGCGACGATGAAGGCCCCGCTGGACTACGGCAACCCCGGGGCCGGTGACGTGCGGCTCGCCGTCGCCCGCAAGAACGCCACCGGCAAGGGCCGGCCGATCGGTTCACTGCTGGTCAACCCGGGCGGTCCGGGCGGCTCGGCGATCGACTACCTCCAGAGCTACGCGGGCGTCGGCTACCCGGCGGGCGTCCGCGCCCGCTACGACATGGTCGCGATGGACCCGCGGGGCGTGGCCCGCAGCGAGCCGGTGAAGTGCCTCGACGGCCGCCAGATGGACACGTACACGCAGGCGGACATGACCCCCGACGACCAGCGGGAGCGGAACGCGCTGGTCGCGGCGGACAAGAAGTTCGACGAGAGCTGCGGGGCGCACTCGGCGCGACTGCTGCGGCACGTCTCCACCGTCGAGGCGGCGCGGGACATGGACATCCTGCGGGCGGTCCTGGGCGACCGGAAACTGAATTACGTGGGGGCGTCGTACGGCACGTTCCTCGGTGCGACGTACGCGGGCCTGTTCCCCGACCGGGTCGGGCGGCTGGTCCTGGACGGCGCGATGGACCCCTCCATCGACGCCCGCACGCTGAACCTCGACCAGACGGCGGGCTTCGAGACGGCCTTCCAGGCGTTCTCGAAGGACTGCGTACGGCACTCCGGTTGCCCCCTCGGCGGCAAGGGCACGACGCCGGCACAGGTCGGCGACCACCTCAAGGCGTTCTTCCGCACGCTGGACGCGCACCCGATCCCGACGGGCGACGCGGACGGCCGCAAGCTCAGCGAACCGCTGGCCACGACCGGCGTGATCGCGGCGATGTACGACCAGGGGGAGTGGGAGCAACTGCGCGAGGCGCTGACGTCGGCGATGAAGGAGCACGACGGCGCGAGCCTGCTCGCGCTCTCCGACAGCTACTACGAACGGGACGCGGGTGGCCACTACAGCAACCTCATGATGGCCAACTCCGCCGTGAACTGCCTGGACCTGCCGCCCGCCTTCACCGGCCCCGACCAGGTGCGCCAGGCTCTCCCCGCGTTCGAGAAGGTGTCCCCGGTCTTCGGGGACACCCTGGCCTGGGCCGCGCTGAACTGCGCGTACTGGCCGGTGAAGGCCACGGGCAAGCCGCACCGCATCGAGGCGAAGGGCGCGGCGCCGATCGTGGTGGTCGGCACTACCCGCGACCCGGCGACCCCCTACCGCTGGGCCCAGTCGCTGTCCCGACAGCTGTCCTCGGGACACCTGCTGACCTACGTCGGCGACGGCCACACCGCCTACGGCCGCGGCAGCACCTGCATCGACACCTCGATCAACACCTACCTGCTGAACGGCACCCCGCCGACCCCGGGAAAGCGCTGCTCGTAACCCGGGAAACCCCTGCTCACACCCCCTGCCACCCGCCCCGGACCCCGCGCATCCGGGGCGTGGTCGGAGCACTCTCGGAAACTGTGTAGACTTACCGACGTTGCCGATCGCACCATAGTGCGGACGGCGCGCCGCCTTAGCTCAGATGGCCAGAGCAACGCACTCGTAATGCGTAGGTCTCGGGTTCGAATCCCGAAGGCGGCTCCATGGTAAATCCGCTGGTCATCAGCGGTACGCGACAGGCCCCCGGCAAGATCACTGCCGGGGGCCTGTACGCATTTTGTACACCCTGTTTCAGGCGGGTGATCTACGTGAGCGGCGCATCGGCCAGCGCCAGTGCGACGGCTCGCCCCGCATCGAGCGCGTCGGCGACCTCGTCCAGCCGGTCCGGGAACAGGTGGCCGTAGATGTTCAGCGTCATGCTGGCGTCCTTGTGGCCGAGCATGAGCTGAACGACCTTGACGTCAGCGCCGGCCGCGATGGCAAGCGAGGCGGCGGTGTGCCGCAGCTTGTGCGGTGTGATGCCCAGTCCCGCGAGGCCCGCTTCCTTCACCGCGGGATCGAAGACCCGCGAGCGGAAGTTGGAGTAGCGGAGCGGACCGCCCTCGGCGGCGGTGAACAGCAGGTCGTCGGCCTTCCTGCCCTTGCCCAGGTTGCCCAGCTCGTTCGCGAACGATCGGGGCAGCGGCACAGACCGTTTCTCGTGGTTCTTTACCGGCCCCAGGGCGAGGACGCCTTTGACGTCGGTGTAGTTCTGCACGATGCGGATGCGCCGCTGCGGAACCTGTAGCCGGCCGACTTTCACGGCGGACGCCTCCGCCCACCGGATGCCGCAGTACCCGAGCGTGAGGATCAGCAGCCGGTACTCGCCCGCGGCCAGCGCGAGCCGTTCCAGCTGCTCATAGGTCAGATAGATGTGCTCGTCCTCGTCGTCTGGCCGCGGCAGCTCGTGATCGTGGCAGGGGCTCATGGCGATCCGCTTCGAGAACACCCCGTGCTTCATCACCATCGACAGCACGCGGTACGTCTTGACGATGCGTGTCGCTCCGAGCACCCGGCCGGACTTCCCTGGGTTCGTCTCCAGCTCGGTCAGCCAGGCGTTGACGTCCTCCCACTGGACGGCGCCGATCTGCCAGTCACCCCACTTCGGGATCACGTACAGGTCCAGCAACTCCCGGTAGTCCCGCTTCGTCGTCCGGCCGATCTTCCGCTTCGACGCGAACCACTCCTCGGCCACCACCTTCACCGGCGCCTTGGCCGACTTCGGGTCTCGGTAAGAGCCCTTGTCCAGACGAGCCGTGATGGTGTCCTTCTCGGCCTCGGCCTGGGGCAACTTAGCGAACGTCTTGGCCTTCGGCTTGCCGTCCGGCCCGTACCAGCGGACCCGCCACCGGCCTGGAGGCTGCCGCTTGCCGCCTTCCTTCTTCGCCGCCTGCCACTTCTCCAGGGCTGCCTGGTAGTCCGCGTGGTTCGCGCGGTCCTCAATCCACACTCGGGCCATCTGCGTCCCCCTCCGTTCGTTCCGGGACCCCTAGGATCCGGCGCGCCTCGGCCCGCTCCTCCTCGGTCGACTCACGGATCGGTGTCTCGTGCAGACGCCGGCGCAACGGGCGCGAGTACAGGTCGTACTCCAGCAGCTCCGTCTCTTCGTTGCCGCGAGTCAGCCGCAGCGGACGCTTCCCGTCCATCCAGTCCCACGCCACATCCGCGTGGACGGGCGGGTCACCGGCGCCGGTGATCTCTACGACCCTGTTCGGATTGTCCTCAAGGGGAAGCAGCAGCGCCGAGGGCGAAACGCCGAAGACGATCGCCAGCGTCGCCAGGTCGTCCACGGTGACCTGCCGCTGTTGCCGCTCGATCTTCCCGACAGCCGAGGGCGTGATGGGGCGGCCGGCCTTCCGCAGCAGGGCGGACAGCTGGTAGATCGACAGGTCCCGCCGCTTGCGCAGGCGCTGAACGTTCGCCGCCACGGTCTCAGCCGTGGGTCCGTACTGGGTTGCGGGCCTCGCCCGGCGCTGCTCGTCACTCATGCCCCACAGCGTAGGCCGAAGGTGTGTCCATTTCGGCCCTTGGGGTGCTACGGTCGTCTCTGTCATGTGCTCACTGTAGCCACATTGGTATTCGAGTTGAATACCAAAGAAGGGAAAATGATGTCAGACCAACTACTCACGCCGAAGCAGGTCGAGGCGGAGTACGGGTTCCACCCGCGGACGCTGGCTCAGTGGCGGTGGATGGACGTCGGCCCGGACTACATCAAGCAGTCGCCAGGGCGGGGCGGCCGCATCAAGTACAAGCGCAGCGCCATCGAGGCATGGCTGGACGCCCAGACCGTCAAGACCGGAGGTCAGCGCGCAGCATGACCCGAAACGCAGAAACGCCCCGGAGGGTAGCCGGGGCGTTTCCACAAGACTCCGCAGCGGGCGGTAAGTCCGCTGCCAACGTACAGCACGGCGCCGACACGACGGAAGCCGCCGCAATCGCCGACTGGTGGTCGCGCGCCGAGACCGTCTGGGCGATGAGCGACTTCCCCCAGTACGGCAGCCCCGCATGGGACGCCCTCGACGACAGCGACCCCCGCAAGCTGGCCGCCATGCTCAGCGCGGCCGAGAAGTGGAGGCAACGTGGGAAGTAACCTGCGTCGCCAGCTGCGGGAAGCTCTGCCGCCGAGCATCAAGGGCCTGCAGCGGGCCGTCGCGCTGGAGATCGCCGACGACGCCCGGTATGACGACGATTGGAACTACTCGCCAGAGCACGGACGCCGCAGCAAGGTGCGTCTCGCCGACCTGGTGCGCTGGACGGCCGCCAAGGACGAGCTGAGCGTGCGCGAGATGCTTCGCCGCTTGTCCGTGGCCGGCTGGGAGTTCCGTATCCCGATCGGCAAGGACAGGAACGGCAAGGTGATGTACGCCGTCCCGGGCAAGGCGATGACCTTCCGGGTGCCCGACTTTGAAGGCCCAACGGTGGTTGGGCCTTACGTCGAGACGGAGACAGAAGGCCCAACCACCGTTGGGGGTACCCCCAACCAGGGTTGGGTCATGGCCCAACCACCGTTGGGGGTACCCCCAACCAGGGTTGGTGCAGGGCCAACCACCGTTGGGCCCCCATCTCCTATCTCTTCTATCTCTTCTCAAGAATCTCCCTCCTCCTCCCCCGTGGCTGAGGACCAGGAGGACGGTTCCGTCGTCGACTCCGACGGAACAGAGGGAGGTGGAGGAGGAGAGTCCTTTTCTTCAGAAGATCAAGAACAAGACAAGCCGATCGCGCGCGCCGAGTCGTTCGTCGACAGCCTCGACTACCGAGGCAAGCAGCTAGGACAGACACGGCGAGCCAAGCTGAGCATCCGCGTCGTTGCCGCCTTCAAAGCCGGGTGGACCGAGAACGGGCTACGCCGCTATCTCGACATCAGCGACGACCCCAACATCCGCTCCGCTGCCGCCGTGTACGAGCACCGGCTCGCCGACGATGAACTACCCCTGGCCGTTGTCGAGCCTGAACTCCCGGCCGCCGGGCAGACGAAGCTGCCGCCAGCCTGCGAGTCCTGCCTCGCCTTCAACCACGGCGCCGCCACGAACGTGCGGATGCGCAGCGACCACCTCAGCTTCCACGGCGGCCCGTGCCCTCGCTGTCACCCGTCGATGGTCCCGGGTGACTGGTACTGGCCCGGCATGGACACCGCCGACGGCGGCATGTGGGACCGAGCCATGGCCCGCGCGCAGGCCCGCACAGCCAGCGGCAACTGGAAGGGCGCCAGCACCGACGAACGCGTGCTCGGGTGGATGGCCATCGCTGGCAAGGGCGTCGACTCGAACGAGCGAGAGTTCGCTCCCCGGCCGATGATCGCCCCGCCGCAGTACGAGCCGTACAAGGACCCCATCGACCAGTCCGTCTACGACGAGCCGCTTTAGGAGACCCATGACATCCCACGTTGAGGAGCAGATACAGGCTCGTATCGCGGCTGTCGCCGCAAAGACGCAGCAGCGGCGAGAGGAGCGTGTCGAGTTCGCCCGGCGGCGCGCTGCGGGTCTCAGGGCCCGGTATGCGGCGAAGCTGGCCCGCCAGCGGGGGGAGGCCGACCGGTGAAGCGTCTGTTCTGTGCGTCGTGCGCGCGTCCGTTGCGGCGTGGCACGTACAACCGGTGCCCGCTCGGGTGTGGTGCCCGCCTGTGCAAGCGGGGATCCGGCTGCGGCAACAACCATCTGCCCTACAACTGCCCGACCTACCAGGAGAACCACGGTGTGGCCGAGGGGCCGGTAGAGGTCCGGACGCACACCGTGCACCGGGGTGTCGAGTCGTTCGTCGCCCCTGATGGGGACGGCGTCGACCGGCTGTGGGTCGACGAGGACGCGATCCGCCGGCTCGCCGAGCGTTCGCCGATGGGTCCGGTGGCCGCGCATGCGGTAGTCGACCAGATCTTGGCCGCTTGCCGTGAGGGGAGGGTCTGGAATGGCTGACCGCACAGTTCGTGTACGGGTCGTCGCCGAACTCCCCGGCGTCGCCGCGGCGATGAACGGCGGCGCGGCATCCATCGCACGCGTCGGAGAGGCCGCGGTGGTCGCAGGGCGCAGCGTGCGCGTCCTGGGTGAGGATGCGGTGCTGGCCCGTGGCGGCATGGCCACGATGGCGACGGGCGCCCGCGGGGGTGCGGCCGGCCTGCGCGAGGCAGAGGTGGCCGCGACCCGCGCCGGTGCGGCGGCCCGTACCGGGTTCGGCGGGATCCGCTCGGGTGTCGAGTCGGCGCTCGGCCCGGTCAAGGAACTGGGGACGCTGCTGGCGGGCGGGGCGATCCTGTACGGGATCCACGACATCGTGCACATGGGCAACGACTACAACGACTCGATGCAGAAGTTCCTGGAGGTCACCAGGGCTTCCGGCGTGCAGATGTCCGCCGCGGGCAAGGAAGCCCAGTCTCTGGGTGCCGACATGAAGCTGCCGTCCGCGAGCGCTGCGGAGGCGGCGGACGCGATGGTCGAGTTGGCGAAGGCCGGCCTGTCGGCCGGGGATGCGGTGAAGGCCGCGCGGGGCACGATCCAGCTGGCGTCTGCTGCCCGGACCGACGTCGCTACGGCGGCGAAGATCGAGGGCGACATCATGGACCAGTTCGCCCTCAAGTCCTCGGATGCGGCGAAGGTCGCGGACGTCCTCGCGAACACGGCGAACAGCTCCAGTGGTGAGCTGATGGACCTGTATTACGCGATGAAGTACGTGGGCCCTACCGCGCACTCGATGGGGATCTCCATCAACGACGCTGCTACCGCCGTCGGGTTGCTGGGCAAGTCCGGCATCATCGGTGAGACGGCGGGCACGAGCCTGCGGGGCGCCCTGGTGAACATGGCGCATCCGGCGAAGCAGGCCCAGGAGGGGCTGCACGCCCTCGGCATCGAGGCGTTCGATTCGCAGGGCCGGTTCAAAGGTCTCCAGTACGTCATCACGCAGTTGCACGACGCGCAGGAGCATCTGACAACCCAGCAGTTCACCGCAGCTGCCGCTATGGCGTTCGGGAAGCCGGCCCTGTCGGCGATGACCGCGCTCGCCCACCAGGGCGGCGAGGCGTTCCAGATGTTCGGAACCCAGGTCGGCCGCGTCGGCGGCGCCGCAGCGCTGGCCGCGGCGGAGTCGAAGGGGCTCGGCGGTGCGATGCGCACCATGGGCAAGGAACTCCAGTCCGCGTTCCTCCAGATCTACCTCGGGGTGTCCCCGATGCTGGAGGGCATCACCCGCGAGATGGCCCAAGGTGTTTCCACGGCGATCCCGTACATCAAGTCGGGGATCCGGGTCGCCGGGGATCTGTGGGACATCTACGGGCCGTCGGTCGAGGCGAAGCTGAAGGCGGCCGAGGGCGGCATCGTCCGGGAGGCGGCAGGGTTCGCCGCGCCGCTGAAGGCGGCCCTGGCCGGTGTGGCGGTCTCCTCGGTGCCGCTCGCGATCTCCGGTATCCACGCGGTCGAGGTGGCCTTCGGCAACGCCACGGCCGCATCGCAGCCGCTCATCGGCGGACTGCAAGCCGTGTTCTCGTCGGTCACCTCCGGCGCCGGTGCGCTCGGCGTCCTCACCGGCCGCCTGCAAGTCGGCGTCGGTCTCCTCGGCGACATGACCGGCGTCCTACGGCCCATCGGGGAACTCGTCGGCGCCCTCGGGCACGCCTTCGCGGCCCTGCCCGGACCCATTCAGCTGTCCGTGCTGGCCATGCTCGCCATGCGCCCGTTCCGCGGGCAGATCCAGGGCATACAGCAGGCCGTCGTCGACTTCGGCCGCAACGGCATCAACGCCTTCCGCGGCATCGGTGACGCCGCGCTGTATCAGCGGGTCCTCGCCGCGCAGGCCGGCGTCACGCTGACCCAGTTCGGCGGCATCATCGAGGAACTCTCCCGCCGTTCGCCGACGTTCGCCGCGATGGCGACCAGCTTCCGCAGCGTCTCCAGCAGCATCCAGGACGCCGGCGGCCGGCTGTCCGGCTTCCGGGCCGCTGCGGGCGGCGCAGCCGCCGCCCTGGGTACCGGCATCGGGCGGGGCCTCCTCGGCGCTGCACGGTCCCTGTGGGCGTTCCTGGGCGGCCCCTGGGGGATTGCCATCGGTGCGGCCATGGTCGGGCTCGACATGCTCGCCAAACGCCAGCAGGAAGCGGCAGCAGCCGCCGCCGCGCATCAGCAGCGGATCAGCAGCCTCGCGCAGGCCCTCGCCGAGTCCAACGGCATCGTCAACGGCTCCGTCCGCGCCGCCGCCGTGCAGACCCTCGCGGACACGAAGCTGAAGGACGGCAAGACGCAGTTGCTGGACGTGATGAAGACGGCCGGCGTGTCCGCGACGCAGCTGACGAACGCCTACCTCGGGCAGGGTTCCAGCGTCGATGCGCTGCGGAAGAAGCTGATGGCGGCGGCCGACGAAAACCGCAGGTGGATCACCAACGGGCGCACAACCCAGCAGGTGTACACGCCGCAGGGCGAGATGTACAAGAAGGCCGCGGACGCGCTCGGCGGTCTGTCGGGGGAGTTCCCGGACGCCATCCAAAGGCAGAAGGATCTCGCGGCCGCCATCAAGGGCGGTTCGGACGCCACGAAGAACGCCACCGACCCCACCGGCCGGCTCAGCAGTCTCCTCGCCACCCTCGGCAGCGCCGAATCCGACGCCAGCACCAAGGCGGACGCCCTGCACAACGCCCTGCAGCTGCTGTCCGGCGGGGAGCTGGACGTCGAGGCGGCCACGGCGACGATGAACTCGGCGATGCTGGAGCTGAACTCGGCGTGGAAGGACGGCGTCGACCACTCCGCGGGCTACGGCAAGGCCCTGTTGCAGGTCGACGGCAGCCTCGACACGACGTCGCAGAACGGCCAGACCTTGTGGAACAAGCTGCAGGCCCTCAACACGGGTGCTGCGGACGCCGCGCAGGCCACCTACGACTTCAAGAAGAGCACCGAGGGCACCGTGCCCGCGCTCCAGGACGCCGAGGGCGCCATGCAGAAGTCATGGCAGGCCGCGGTCACGGCTGGCGAGAAGTTCGGGCTCACCGCCGGCCAGGCCAAGGAGCTGGCCGCGCAGATGGGGTTCATCCCGTCGAACCTGGCCATCACCCTCGCGGTGAACGACCTCACTCCCACCGAGCAGGCCCTTCTGTACGTGCAGGGGCTCGCCGACCACCTTCCCCAGGGTGCGACGGTGAAGGTGGCCGCGCTGACCGCGGACGCGGTGAAGGATCTCGAATCGGTCGGCATCAAGGTGCGCACCCTGCCCGGCGGCCGCCAGATGGAGATCACGGCGCCGACGGCGAAGGCCCAGGCCGCCCTGGACGCGCTGATAGCGAAGAAGCTTCCGGGCAAGACGGTGGCCGTCGACGCAAACACTCAGGCTGCGATCAACGATCTGGAGAACGTGCAGGCCAAGGTCGCCGCAACCCATGGCAAGACCGTCACCATGTCCGCGCTGACCAAGGACGCGCAGGATGCCCTGACGTCCCTCGGATTCAAGATCTCCAACACGCATGGCAAAACCGTCACTATCACCCTGCCGACAGGGCAGCCGGTCTCCGCCGCGCAGACCATCCAGAACTACATCGACGGCGTGCAGGGTAAGACCGTCCACGTCAACATCATGACGGACTACTTCACGGCTGGGTCCCCGGCCGACCTGGCTGCCGCGCACGGTCGTGCACAGGGTGGCCTGATTCGCCGGTTCGCCGGTGGCGGAGCAGCGACGGTGCAGTACATCCCGTTCGGCGGTCCGGTGTCCGGTCCTGGCACAGGTACTTCGGACAGCATCCCGGCGCTGATCTCCAACGGCGAGTACGTCATCAAGAAGTCCGCGGTCGACAAGTACGGCGTGGCCATGTTCGACCGGCTCAACGCCATGCGGTACGCGGCTGGCGGGTTGGCTGGGTTCACGTACAGCCCGACCGCGACGCCGGTCCTCGGCGGCCCGACAGACCCGATGTCCCGCTACAACTACGACCTCAAGACGTTGACGGACGACTGGAACAACCTGAACAAGGCCTTGGCGGACGCCAGGAAGAAGGCGGACGCGCTCCGGTCTGCTGAGGAAAACCTGTCCTACGTGCGCCGTCACCATCACACGGCCGCCCAGCTGCGGGCCGCCGAGGACAAGGTGAACAAGGCTGAGGCGGCGAAGAGGGCGGCTGACAGCACGGTGGCCACGGACCGCGGCCACGTCAACGCCGCGGACAGGAACATGGGCTTGAAGCCCGGCTCCAGGGTCCCCACTGGCTTTGACCTGAACGCCTACGAGAAGCAGCTCAACGATTCGCTGAATGCGACGAACAAGTGGCGCGGTGACCTCGCGAAGATCTCCAAGCGGGGCGGTGCGGACGTCGAGGCCATGCTCGAATCCATGGGCCAGGATGGCGCCGAACTGGTCAACAAGCTGGCCGGGGCCTCGAACAAGCAGTTCAACGACATCATCAAGAAGCTGAAGGAGACCGGCGACACGGCGAAGGTCACCCTGGCCGACTACCAGAAGCAACTCGGCGGCGCGACCCAGCAGTCCGCCCAGTTCGCGGCTGACCTGCAGAAGCTGGCCGCAGAGGGGTACGGCAACCTCGCGCAACAGCTCGCCTCGCAAGGTGACGCCAACGCGATGACCCTCGCGCACCAGGCAGCGGGGGACAGCAAGGCGGCCGCGTCAGCGAACTCCCAGGTCGGCAAGGCACAGTCGGTACTGACCGGCCAGGAACTGGCCGACAGCCTCACCCTGCTGTCCACGCTGCGCAGCGGGCCCGGGAAGGGCTACGCCGACCTCATCGCCGCCGGGCTGAGCGTGGACACCATCAAGGCCATCGTGCCGAAGATGACCAAGCAGATCGCTGCGCTGCCAGCCGCCAACAAGGACGCCTTCGTCCGGCAGTGGGTAGGACAGGGCGGTCAGGCAATGGCGGCCGGAGGGATCCTCACCAGCGCGACGCCGCTCATCGCCGGAGAAGCCGGCCCCGAGGCGTTCATCCCGCTCAACGGCAGCAGCCGCAGCCGTGGACTCCTCGCCGCCACGGCAGCCGCCTACGGGCTCCAGCTCGTACCCGCCCGCACCTACGCGGCAGCCGTCGCCCACGCCCCCGACTGCAAGGGCCACGGCGACCACGTCAACAACATCACGATCAACGGCGCCAGCCAGAGCTTCGCCGAACAGAAGGCAGACCTCATGCGACACATGGTCGCGCTCGCCTGAACAGGAGCCACCCCATGAACATCACGAACGGGCCGTTCACGACCCCTCTCAGCACGCCGTTCGCGTTCCCGACCCTCGACCACCCGTTGTTCCCCACCGCTGACCGCGAGAAGTACAAGGCGATCACAGCCCAACTGCGCCAGCAGTACGCCGACGCTCTCAAGCAGCTCCAAGCCGACTTCGGCCAAGCCTCCCGCGGCCCCTACGAATTCGCCGTGAGCCAGCTCCAGCAGCAGTACCAAGACCAGCTCGACCGGATCGAGCAGGAATGGCAGAACACCACAGACCCACGCAACACCGCGGCCGCCCGGAACTGAGGAGAGACCGATGGTCAACTACAGCCCCCGCCGCTTCGAACTGCAGGAAGAAGCCCGCAAGCTCATCCGCGACCTCGAAGCCCAGCAGCCCGATGCTACCGAGCCGACCCCCGACGCCACCGAGCCGGCCGAAGAAGTACCCGCCGGCTACTACGGCTGGGCATCCACGCCCACCCACGCCGTCGCCGACGCCCTCGGCACCTACGGCCGCCACACCAGCAGCTACCGCCCCGAACACTGAGGAGACCCGCCATGACCCAGCTCAGCGCCCGACTGATCCGCGGCGAGTTCGACGCCCACGGCATCACCGCCCTCATGGCCAGCGCAGCCCGTGGCATCCACGGTCTGCCCGCCGGCATGGCCGACAACTACGCCGAGCTGCAAGCCGTCCTCGACGAGAACTCCGACCGCTTCGGCAACCTGCAAGGCTGGAAAGCCGAAAAAGCAGCCGCCGACCTCATGCAGAAGATCTACGCCGCCGTCGCCTTCGGCAACGCCAACGCCGTCATCACCGACCACCTCAAGCCCGCACTCGCCCGCTACCTCAAGCAGTTCCGCGCCGACATGGACGCCGCAGGCGACTACGCCGTCAGCACCGACATCGGCGCCCTGCTCTCCCAGCCCGACGACATCCGCCAGGCCCACATCAGGCTCATGGACTCCTACGCCGACTACAACGCGCTCCGACGCTCCTGGGAGAGCTGCCGCCAGCGCAGCAGCTCCGACGGCACCGGCACCATCGATCCACGCGGGCTGAACAGTCTGCTCGCCGAAGTCCGCAACATGCCCGACGTCGTGCCTGACTACGTCCTCGCCGAAGCCGGCCGCAAGCCGTGGCCGTGGCACGGCACCGCCCACCACGTTCGCATGGTCTGGCTCCTCACCAACGGCGCAGACATCTGGATGCCGACCGGCCAGGAGCAGACCGCCGTGTGGGCCAAGTACAACCCGAACCGCCGCGTCGTCGCGGCCTGAGAACGGGCGGCCGGCGTGGACCGTGGGGGTCACTGCGCCGGACGCGCCCCCAGGCGACCGCCGCGCGCCACTCCTCGCGCGGCGGTCGCCACACACAGCGTCACGAAAAGGACCCACCCAGGGACGGTCTCGAATCGGACATAGCGGACCGCGGGGGAGGGCTGGCTTTGGCCTGTCAGGTTCTAAACTTTCATGATCCCCGGACCCTCCAGGGGGGTAAGGGCAAACCCGCAGGTCAGACGGGACCTACGGGGAGGTGTCTGCCGTTCTGTACGGGCCACCAGATTTGCGCGATCTTGAGACGTCGGCGGTAACTCTGCGTGCGATATGTGGGCTGACGAACCATCAGACTTAGAGTGAGTAAACCGCCACATACCCTACCGATCAGGGCGCTGCTCAGCGCTGCTCACGCTGCTAGACCGCAGGTCAGAGAGTCGCCATGATCGCTAGGGCGCTGCTCAGTTAGCGATCTTGAGCAGCGCTGAGCAGACGCCTGAGCGGCGCGGGCAGCGCTCCGACCTGCGGTCTAGCAGGCCCGAGCAGTCGTGAGCACCTGCCGAGCAGTTCACATACCGGGGCAAAGCGGCACCTGGATTGGTCTAGTTGGATCTTCCGCTGCACCCGGTCGTCCGGGTGGTAGCAGGTTGGTTATCAGATACTTTGCCCAGGTCTGGCGGGTGGTCGCCGATCTTGGCTACCCGGTCGGCCGACCACCCCCCGAAGATCGTCGACCACCCGGCAACCACCCGACAGACCGGGTATACCACGCATAACGCTAGCCTCGACCACCCGGCGACCGCCCGGAATGCCCCGTCTTGCGGGGCGGATAGTTGATCTCCGAGGGTGGATGGCAGCCGGATGGAATCCACCCGCCAGCCACCCCGCAAGACGGGGCAAAGAGGGCACCAGCCACCCGGAAGACGCCGAAGGCCCCCGTACCGCGCCCGGTTACGTCGGGCACGGGCCAGGGGCCTCGGGTGTAGCAGGCAGCCGCTAGTACGGCTTGTACGTCCAGCCGCGGGCCCGGTCCCGGTACACGGCAGTCTTGGGCCAGCGCGGGTCGTCCGGAGCGTTCACGGCCGCCTCCGGCTTCAGGTCGCCGGCGGTGATCCGGCGCTGGAGCCGCTTCTCCAGACACGGGATGCACAGCACCGTGTTGGAGCGGGCACGGGCCAGCCCGAACCAGACCTCGTCGCGCAGCGCGTACATGTCGTAGGGGCCGCCGCAGTCGGTGCAGTCGTCGCGGTTGCTGGGAGGCCCGAGCGGGGTCTTCGTCGGGTCCTTGCGGAACAGGTTCACGGGGGTCCTCTCGGGTGCGTCCCGCCCTTGCGGGAAGCGGCTTGTCGACGGGTGCGCCAGACGGCTACACCCCTTGGGCGTAAAGGGCTCGGAGGCCTTGCGGGTAAAGGGCGGTAGGGGGTCGGCGGCAGCCGACGCGGGCCGCCGTCGAGGGGCGGGGGCATTTGGTTTGCACGCTGCGGCGCAGCGCTCCCGAGGGGCCGTTCATTTGGATCGCGACCTGCAGTCGATGCGGCCCGCGAACGAGGCGGGATAGATCGGTAACACGCTGCGCGAACGCGGCCCTCACGGCAGGGGGGTGGATGGGATTCGACCAGCCATCCGAGGGGCCCGGAGGGGGTGCGCTGAGTGCCCACCCTTTAGGGATTCCACCAGCCATCGGAGACTCGTTGATTAGGGATTCCACCTGCGATCCAGGCCCTCCCGAACCCCCCTCCGGAGAGGGGGGCATTTGAGCAGCACGCTGCGGGGCGATGGGCGCCTACGCGGCCTTCGGGAAGGCGCGGTCGACGGCCCGGTACACGCCGTGGATGTACCACTGCAGCGACACGTCACCGGCGTCCGGGGACGCCATGTCCGCCATCGCTTCGGCGCCCTGCTGGAGCTCCAGCGCCGACATGCAGAGCATCCGGTGCTCGGCGAAGTAGCGGATCTGCTCCACCGTCCAGCCGTCCGGGTCCGTCAGCTCCCCGAAGTGGTTGGTGGCCGCGTCCTCAAGCGCCGCCGCCAACTGGTCGCGGGTGACGACGACACGCAGCCCGAGGACGCAGTGCGGCTCCTCGTAGGGGTCGACGACGCTGTGCTGCTCGACGGGCGACAGCACAGACGGCACCGCGGCCAGGGACTCCAGAGAGATCGTCATGACTGCTGCTCCTTGCTGGCCTCGGCCATCTGGTCGCGCAGCTGCTGCACGCGGGCGGTGAACGTCTTCAGGTCGCGGATGAACTGATCGGCCGTCTCCTCGGTCAACTCCGCGTAGGAGCCCAGGGACTCGCCGAGGTCGACGACGAGGGTCGTCGGGGCGTAGGCCAGCTCCGGGGACGCCAGCTGCGCGGCCAGCTCCCACGGCCCCTCGTCGGACAGCGCCCCGTCCGGCCGCAGGTACGTGAACGCGGACCGGTGAATTACGTCCCGGTCACCCGGGAAGCGCAGCAGGTGCGCGTCCTCGGAGTGGTCGATGACGCACCACGGCGGGCAGTGCACGACGCCGGGAGCACTTGCGATACGAGCTGCAGTGTTGATGGTCATTCCCCCACCCCTCGGGAGGTTGCGCGGACGGCTCGGCAGGCGAGCAGCAGCAGGCCCTCGCGGTCGTCCAGTCGGTTCGCGGTGGTCATGTCGGCGAGGACGGCCGGGAGCCGGTACTCCGGCTGGCGGGCCCTCGACAGGGCGGCGTCCTCGGTCGGGCGGCGGACACGGTTGGCGCTCATGCGGCCAGCTCCCAGGCGTCGCAGCGATAGAAGGTGTTCAGCAGCAGCCACACGAGCGGCCACGGCAGCGCGGCGCCCTTCGCCAGGTTGCAGGCCTCGCAGGCGAGCACCAGGTTCTCGATCTGCCAGCCGGGCCAGATCCGGTGCGGGATGTAGTGGTCGAACGTCTTGCGCCGCATCGGCCGCTTCCGGAAGTTCCGGCGGCAGTAGAAGCAGCGGCTGCCATGCAGCTCCTTGAGGCGGCAGTCGAAGTACGCCCGCTGCTCCTCGGTCAGCACCTCGCGCGGGCTGCTCACGACAGATCACCTGCCGCTCGGTATCCGGCGGCCGGCTTCTGCGCGAGCCGGGACCGCAGGTAGTCAGCGGACCATCCGGGATCGTCGCCACGCTGGAGGACGCCCTCCAGGGCGACCCGAGCGTCCATGACGCGGTCGCACAGGATCCGGCCATGCACCTCGCTGTCGCCGACCGTGGCCGGGTGCGGGATGGCGATCGCCTCCAGCACGGCCTGCAGCAGCTCACGTTCGGCCCTCATGACTGGCCGCCTTCCAGGAGCCGCAGCCGCTCGACGCAGCGGTGCAGCGGGCCCATGGCGAGCGCCACGAGGGAGTCAGCAACCGCGGCCAGGCCGGCGGGCGACAGCTCGTGCCAGTCGCCGTCCAGCTCAACCGACATCCGCACCTGCGGGTCGGTCGGCGAGAACGGCCGCTGCACCAGCGCCAGCGTCGTCAGCTCCACCTCGCCGTGGCACGGCGTCGGCACCGTCAGCACGATGTCCTCGCCGCGGTGCTCGACGTCCTCCCGGTAGCCCTCGGCCGGGTGCTCGCCGAGGCACCAGAACGGTTCCGGCAGCGTCACCGGCCCATGGTCGGCGGTGTGCACGGTCACCGTGCGGGCGGCGCTCACGCGGCACCGTCGGACGGGCACAGGATGTCGTTGGTGGCCTTCGTGACCTCGGTGACCTCGTACAGGTCGGGGAGCGGCGGCATGCCGTCGACGTGGAACACGCTGCCGATCAGGAACCGGGCGATGCAATCCGTCTCCAGCTCCGAGCGGCCGGCGGGCATCGCGACGACCACGCCGCGGCTGTCGACGAACGCGTAGCCGGTGAAGCCCGGGTCGGTGATCGGGGCTTCCTTGAGGGTGATGTGCAGCTCCTCGACGAGCTGCTGTAGGGGCGCGTCCATCAGGTGGTCGACGGACGGGGCGGGCATGGCAAGCTGTGCCATAGCGGTTCTCCTGTGTTGGCAGGTAGATCCGTCAGGCCTCGCCACGGTGCTGGTAACACCAGGCGGGGCCGCTTCCGCTTCGGAAGCCGGTGACCTCACAATACATACCCTGGTATCCAAAGTGAATACCCTCTCCGAGAATGGCGTTCCGCCGCAGGTGGACAGGGGTGTTGCGGAGCGTTCCGCTCTACCGTGACGCCGAAGTGTCGCCTTGCGCGGCGACCTAGAGGGCGTCAAAACGACGGCAAACGGGGCGACATTCCGGCGACGTTGGCACTACGCTGGCTCACATGACCACACCAAACGCCACACTCCGGGCGGTCCGCTTGGGCATGCTCATGAGTCAGGACGACTTCGCCCGCGCCATCCGCGACGCCGGAGAGCGCGCCGGCCAGCCCAACGACGCGAACAAGCGGCTCGTACAGCGCTGGGAGGCCGGAACCACCGGCGCCCCGCGGCCGCTGTACGCGCGGGCCCTGGAGGTCGTCACAGGGCTCCCCATCGAGTCTCTGGGGTTCTCCACCGCCGTACCCCTCGCGCGGGTCGCGGGAGACGGGCACGGCGGCCACGACGTCCAGCCGTCCGCCGAGGGCGTCGCCCCGCCCGCCGCCGGCCCTACCCCCCAGGTTTCGCCGCGCGCCAACTACTCGGGAGTGTGGCTGTCGCGGTACGAGTACTTCTCCAGCGGCCGGGACAACAGCTTCATAGGGCAGCACTATGTGGTGCTCTTGCAGCACGGGAACCGGCTCACCGCGCGCTCGCTGCCCAACGGCTCCAGCAACCCGAACTCGCCGCTCACCCTCGACCTCACGGTGGACGGCAGCGTCATCACCGGCACGTGGGTCGAGCAGACCGCCGAGGATGGCTACTACCGGGGAGCCCGCTACCACGGCGCGATTCAGATGCTGATCGAGCCGACCGGCACCCGCATGGCCGGCAAGTGGGTCGGCTTCGGCAAGGACATGGACATCAACACCGGGCCGTGGGAGCTGTCCCTTCAGGACGCCTCGACCGCACAGAGCACGATCGCGAAGTACAACCGGGCGCCCGAGTAGCCGTACACATGCCGTACACGTAGGTGTGAGATTGTTCGAGATAGCCGAAGACAGTCCGAGACGCCAAACGTGCAGGTCACGGCCCCGGATGCGTCAACATGCTGGTGACGGGGGCGCCTTGAGAGACCTCGTAATGCGTAGGTCTCGGGTTCGAATCCCGAAGGCGGCTCCATGGGAACCCCGGATCGCTTCCGATCCGGGGTTTCGTCGTTTCCGCTCGGACGTCGCGGGAAGGTGCCGACAAAAGCGGAGCAAAGGGGCCGCAAAGTGAATCCGGATCGGGTGAACCCGCGGAGCTGAGGCAACATCTTGGTGAACGGGGAGAGCGCCGCGCGGTCAGGGTGGGGCGCCGCCGTCGGCCGGATGGGGTGAAGGACGTGGTGGAGCCGAGGATCGCCGTCGCCGTGGTGACGATGGGCAACCGGCCCGCCGAGGTCGACGCCCTGCTGGAGTCCGTGGCCAAGCAGGATCTCGCCCCCGCCCGCATCGTGATCGTCGGCAACGGCTGCCGGCTGCCCGAGTTCGCCGGTCGGCTCTCGCTGCCCGGTGAGGTCACCACCATCGATGTCGAGGAGAACCTCGGCTGTCCGGGCGGCCGGAACGTGGCCCTCGCGCGGCTGCGCGCGTTCGGGGACGTCGACATCGTCGTCGAGCTGGACGACGACGGACTGCTCGTCGACGCCGATGTGCTGCGCCGCGTGCGGGACCTGTACGCCGCCGATCCGCGTCTCGGCATCGTCGGGTTCCGCATCGCCGACGAGCACGGCGAGACGCAGCAGCGGCATGTGCCCCGGGTCGGGAAGTCGGACCCGCTGCGCGGGGGGTACGTCACCGGGTTCCTGGGCGGCGGGCACGCCCTCAGCATGGCGATGCTGGCCGAAACCGGGGACTGGCCCGCCGAGTTCTTCTTCGCGCACGAGGAGACCGACCTCGCCTGGCGCGCCGCGGACGCCGGCTGGAAGATCCTCTACGCCCCGCAGCTGCTGCTCCAGCACCCCAAGACCTCGCCCGCCCGGCACGCCATCTACTACCGCGTCAACGCCCGCAACCGTGTCTGGCTGGTCCGCCGCCGGCTGCCGTTGCCCCTCGTCCCCGTGCACCTCGGGGTGTGGACCCTCCTCACTCTCGCCCGCACCCGCTCCCCGGCAGGGCTGAAGGCCTGGCTCGCCGGGTTCGTGGAGGGCCTGCGGGAGCCGGCCGGTGAGCGGCGGCCCATGCGCTGGCGGACGGTGTGGCGGCTCAGCAAGCTGGGGCGCCCGCCCGTGATCTGAGCGGTGGGCGGCGTCGGCCGGGAGCTTCCGAGAGGACGGGACGGAGCCCCGGTCGTTCACCTCCGACGACCGGGGCCCCCGCGTCCCCGGATCCAGCCTGCGGCGACACTCCCCCGAGTTACGCGACACACGCGCGCGCCGTTGAGCCGGATCCGATGAAGTGATCACATCAGGACTCGCCAACGGATCGCTAATATGTGGCCAACGGTTCGCCGGAAGTCCGCGAACCGGGTGGCCGGAACTCGCCGAGCATACGGAAGGCCGGTCGTCGGACAGCCCGATCCGGAGCCGATCCCGGGCCGACCAGGGCAGATTCGGTCGGCAGAAGGTGGCGGGAAACCGTTGTGGGCAGGGCGGATTTCCGCCAGGGAACGGCGGGCGTGCGCCCGCCGCGGAGTGCGGTCGGCCCCGACCGCGCGGGGAGGCAGTGGAGCGGCGTGATGCGGCGGTGCGGGCTGCGGTTCGGGCTGCTGGGACCACCGGGCCTGTACGACCGGCCGCCGTACGAGACGGCGCACGAGCCGTCGTCGTACGAGACTCCTGGTGTTCTTTCCGGCGAGGCCTTCGACGACCTCCCCGACAGCGGTGTCCGGGCCATCGGCAGCCCCAAAGTGCGCGCCCTGCTGGCCGCGTTGCTGCTGGAGGGGGGCCGGGTCGTGTCGGTCGAGTCGCTGAAGGACGCCCTCTGGGGCGGGGCGCCGCCCGTCTCCGCGCAGGCGTCCCTGCACAACCACGTCACGCGGCTGCGCCGGCTCCTGGACGACCCCGAGCGGCTCAGGGCCGTACCGCCCGGGTACGTGCTGCGTGTCGAGCACGGTGAGCTGGACGTGCACGTCTTCGACACCCGCGTCGCCGAGGCGCGGGCCGCGCACGCCCGGCGGGAGTGGCCGGGCGTCGTACGGGCGTGCACGTCCGGGCTGTCGCTCTGGCGCGGCACCCCGCTCAGCGGGCTCCCCGCCGACTTCGGCGGCTACGCGCTGGTGCAGCGCCTGGAGGAGGCGCGGCTGCTCCTGCTGGAGTGGCGTTACGACGCCGAACTCTCCCTCGGCGGCGCACGGCTGGCGGTGCTCGTACCGGAGCTGGCCGCGCTCGTCGCCGAACATCCGCTGCGCGAGGCGTACCACCGTCAGCTCATGCTCGCCCTGCACCGCACCGGCCGCCAGGCCGAGGCCCTCGCCGTCCATCGCGATCTGCGGGCCCGCCTGATCGAGGAACTCGGCATCGAGCCGGGCCCGGTGGTTCGCGCGGCGCACGTCGAGGTGCTGCGGGGGAGCGGCCGGCAGGGGGAGCAGGCGGACGCCGCGGTGACGGACCGTCGGCAGGGGCACGGCGACAGGCCCGTCGAGGCCGTCGCCGAGGAGGGGGAGGGCGAACAGGACGGGGAGCAGGGCGAGAGGCAGGGCGAGAGGCAGGGCGAGGAGTACGGAGAGGAGCGCGGCGAGGGGGGTGCGGGGGCGCTCGGGGACGGGCGGGAGCCGGGAGTGGGGCCGGCGGCTCGGCAGACTCCGCGCCCGGCCCAGCTCCCCGCTCCGCCGGCCCATTTCACCGGCCGTACGGACGCGCTCCGTGAGCTGCGGCGCGCGCTCACCGAGCCGCCCGCCCCGGCCCCCGCCGTCGCCGTGATCAGCGGCATGGCGGGCGTCGGCAAGAGCGCGCTCGCCCTGCACGTCGCACACGAGCTGCGGGAACGTTTCACCGACGGTCAGCTCTACGTCAACCTGCACGGCGCCACCCCCGGCATGACCCCGCTCACCGCCGTACAGGCCCTCGCCGCGCTGCTCCGGGACCTGGGTGTCGAGCCCCGCGGCATCCCCGAACACCCCGACGCCGCAGCCGCGTTGCTCCGCTCGCTGCTCGCCCCGGCCCGCATCCTGCTGGTGCTGGACGACGCGGCGCACGCGGCCCAGGTACGGCCCCTGCTGCCGGCCGGGCCCGGCTGCGCCGTGATCGTCACCAGCCGTTCACCGCTGACCGCGCTCGACGGCGCCCGGCGTTTCCCGCTCACCCCGCTGACCGCCGAGGACAGCGCGGCGCTGCTGCGCGCGGTGAGCGGGCGGGAGGGTCTGGACGCCGGGCACCCGCTCGTCGAGCTGACCGGGCGGCTCCCGCTGGCGCTGCGCGTGGTCGCGGCCCGGCTCGCCGCCCGCCGCGCCCTCACCCCCGAGGTGCTGGCGGGTCAACTGGCGGAGACCGGCGGCCGGTTGCACCATCTGGAATACGACGACCTGAGTGTCCGGCGCTCCCTGGCCGTCGCCCACGACGCGCTCGCCGCCGCCGGGCGGGAGGCCGACCGGGACGCGGCCCTCGCGCTGCGCCGCCTCGGCGCACTCGACCTGCCGACCTACGGCGCCCCGCTGATCGCCCGCCTCACCGGCACCGACGCGCGCCGTGCCGAGGCCGCCCTCGACCGCCTGGTCGACGTCGCCCTCCTGGAGGAGACCGCCTACGGCCGCTACACCCCGCACGACCTGGTCCGCGACTTCGCCCGCGAACTCGCCGACCTGGAACGGGATGCCGATGACGGGACACCGGACGCCGTGGCCGACACCGGCTCACCTGCCGAGGCAGCCGAAACCGTCTCCCCCGACCTGGCCGCCCTTCGCTGGTACGCCGCCGTCGCCGAGCGGATGATCGAGGCGATCGTGGAGCCCGGGCTCGATCTGGAGGACCGGCGGCGGGCGACCTCCGCGCAGCCGGCGGGACACGCGTCCGACGTGGCCGGGCTGGGGTATTTCGGGTCCGCCGAGGAGGCCTTCGAGTGGGGGGAGGTGGAGCTGGAGAACGTGGTCACCCTGGTGGCGCGGAACGCGGAGACGGCCGACCTGCACCGGGCCGCGTATCTGTCCGTGCTCGTGCGGCTGCTCTTCCCGTGCATCCAGCGCAGGGGGCGCTTCGCCGAGATGGAGGTGCTGGGGCGGGCCGGGCTCGGGGCGGCGCGGCGGCTCGGGGACGCGGCGGCAGAGGCGTACGCCCTCGGCGACCTCTCGGGCCTGCACTTTCTGACCGGCCGGAAGAAGGAGGCCCTCGCCCTCACCGACCGCTCCCTGGAGATCTGGCGGCGGCTCGGCACGGCCTCCCGGGTCCGGCGCTGCCTGAACAACCGGGGGCTGCTGCTGGAGGGGCTCGGGCGGTTCGAGGAGTCCGAGGAGGCGCTGCGACAGAGTCTCGCGTGCTCGCGGCAGTTGAACGACCCCTACGGCGAGGCCGTCACCCACCAACATCTCGGCAACCTCTACGAGCACACCGACCCGCGTGCCGCCATCGAGCAGCACCGGCGCTCGCTGGCGATCGGGGACGCGATCGGCGCGGTCATCGTGCGGCACACGTCGCACTGCAACATCGGCTATGCGCATCTCGCCCTGGGCGAACCGGCGGCCGCGGCAGGGCACTTCGAGGAGAGCCTGCGCATCCTCGGCGGCGCCGACGACTGGCACGGCGAGTCCCAGACCCGGCTCGGCCTGGTCCGCGCGCTGCGACTGCTGGGGGAGACCGAGCGGGCGGACGGGGAGTGCGCCGAGCTGCTGCGGCGCGCGGACGCCCGCGCCGACCGGTACATCGGCGGTCTCGCCCGGCACCAGTACGGGCTGCTGCTGCGCGAGCGGGGGCGGTGGCCGGAGGCGTACGACGCCTGGCGCGCGGCCCTCACGGCGCTGGACGGCACGGACGATCAGACCGTGCTCGGTGAACTGCGCGCCCTGCTCGCCGAGGGACGACCGGACCGACCGGATCAAACAGGCAGAACAGACTGAACGGATCGAGGTGATCGGGGGGGGACCGGCCCAACGGGTCCTGACCAGTGCTCACTTGGCGTCGGCATAGCACTCCACCACCGCCGTGCTGAACGGGAACCGCACCGGTGTCTCGCCGAAGGTCAGCCGTCCGGCGAGGTCGGCCGAGGCGCGGATGGCCGCCACGACGGTGTCGGCCTCCTCGGCGGGGCAGTGCACGATCACCTCGTCGTGCTGGAAGAAGACCAGCTCGGCCTTGAGACCCGCGCAGGCCCGGCGGAGCGCGGCGAGCATCAGCAGGGCCCAGTCGGCGGCGCTGCCCTGGACGACGAAGTTCCGCGTGAAGCGGCCCCGCGCGCGGGAGTTGGTCGAGGCGTAGCCGGGGACCCAGGCCTGGCCGTCCGCCGGCGTCGGCTCACCGTCGTCCTCGCCGAGGGGGATGCCCGCCTCCTCCGCCGCGTCCTCGCCGGAGCCGGCGGCGGGCGGGCAGGTCCGGCCCAGCCAGGTGCGCACGAGCCGGCCCTCCTCGCCCGCGCGGGCCGCCTCGTCGACGTAGGCGACGGCCTTCGGGAAGCGGCGGCGCAGCGCGGCCAGGTTCTTCAGACCGTCGCCGGAGGTCTGGCCGTAGACCGCGCCGAGCACCGCGAGCTTGGCCTGGTCGCGGTCGCCGGAGAAGGCGTGCTCGGAGACCGACTGGTAGAGGTCGCTCTCGCGGCCCGCGACCTCCATCAGACCGGGGTCGCGGGAGATCGCGGCGAGCACGCGCGGCTCCATCTGGTCGGCGTCGGCCACCACCAGCCGCCAGCCGGGGTCGGCGACCACGGCCCGGCGGATCACCTTGGGGATCTGCAACCCGCCCCCGCCATTGGTCACCCAGCGCCCGGTGACCGTGCCGCCGGCGAGGAACTCGGGGCGGAAACGGCCGTCGCGCACCCAGTCCTGGAGCCAGGACCAGCCGTGGGCCACCCAGATGCGGTACAGCTTCTTGTACTCCAGCAGGGGGGCGACGGCCGGGTGGTCGACGTCCTGGATCTCCCAGCGGCGCGTCGAGCGCACCTTGATCCCGGCCTGGGCGAAGGCCTTGACCACGTCGGCCGGCAGATCGGGGCGCACCCGGCGGCCGAAGGCCGCGGACACCTCGTCGGCCAGTTCGGCGAGGCGGCGTGGCTCACCCCCGCCCGCGTACCGCTCGCCCAGCAGGCCGTGCAGCAGCTCGCGGTGGACCTCGGCGCTCCAGGGCACGCCCGCGTGGTTCATCTCGGCGGCCACCAGCATCCCGGCCGACTCGGCGGCCGTCAGCAGCCGCATCCGGTCGGGGTGGGCCGTGCGCGCGTGCCGTCGCAACTGCTCGGCGTAGACCGCGAGGAGGTCGGGCAGGGGCAGGTGGGTGCCCATCGGCTCGAACAGCGGCGACTGGGCGCCCGGTTCGGCCGCGCGCAGTGGTGGGTCGGGCGGTACGGGGCCGCCCCGGAGGCGGGCCAGGGCGGCGGCGGCCGAGCGTGGCTCGCCGTGCCGGCCCTCGTGACCCAGCAGGAGTGTCTCGGCGTCCTCGATGTCGTAGCACCGCTCCACTCGCACCCCCGTGGCGAGCAGACGCGGGTAGACCTCGGGGGTGGACCGCCACACCCAGCGTGTCACCTCCGGGCGGCTCCGCACCGCCCCTGCGGGATCGCTCTCCCGCCGCACCGGCCCGGAGGGCAGCCCGTCCGGGCCGAGGGGGGCGACGTCCACGCCACCGTCCTCGGCCGGAGCCAGTGCCCACCGGTCGGTCATGGTGCGAGTCTGACAGCCAGGTCTGACAATCCGTCCGACCTGCAGTTTCATCCTTTCGAGGGGCCGACGGCAGAGGTCTGTCGACGGCAGCGGTCCTCGGACGCGCCGGCCGTCCTCGGGCGGGCCGGCGGTCTCAGTCCTCGGTGGCGGGCGAATCGTCCGCCGTCCCGCCGGTCCCCGGGATCTTCTGGTCCGTCATCAGCGACAGCACCTTGGCGATGTACTTCTCGGTCCCGCCCTTGGTGATGCCGAGCCCGCTGAGTACGCCCTCGCCGTTCTCCTGCTCCAGGAGCGCCAGCAGGATGTGCTCGGTGCCGATGTAGTTGTGGCCGAGGCGCAGCGCCTCGCGGAAGGTGAGCTCCAGGGCCTTCTTGGCCTCGGAGCCGTAGGGGATCAGGTCGGGCATGTCGTCCGAAGCGGGCGGGAGTGCGGCGGTCGCGGCCTGCCGTACAGAGTCCAGCAGGACGTCCTGGTCGATGATCGCCCTCGCCGCCAGGCCCTCCGGCTCGGCCAGGAGCCCGAGGACCAGGTGCTCGGGCCGGCCCTCCGGGTTGTGGGCCGCCACCGCCTCGTTGTGCGCGGCCACGACCACGTTCCGCGCGCGCGGGGTGTAGCGGCTGAAGCCCTGGTTGGGGTCGAGGTCGTTGGACTCCTTCGGCACGAAGCGCTTCTGGGCCGCCTGCCGGGTCACGCCCATGCTCTTGCCGATCTCGGTCCAGGAGGCGCCGGAGCGGCGGGCCTGGTCGACGAAGTGGCCGATCAGGTGGTCGGCCACGTCACCGAGGTGATCGGCGGCGATCACCGCGTCCTGGAGCTGGTCGAGGGGTTCGGGGTGAACCTTCTTGATGGCCTCGATGAGGTCGTCGAGGCGCACGAATGCCGTGATGTTCGGGTTGGTCGCCATGTGTCAACCGTAGGTTGCGCCCTCGTCACTGTCAACCGATGGTTGACAGTCCAGTTTTCCCGCGGACCCGCGGACCCGCGGACCCGCGGACCCGCGGACCCGCGGACCCGCGGACCCGCGGACCCGCGGACCCGCGGACCCGCGGACCCGCGGACCGACGGGCCGACGGGCCGACGGGCGGGCGGACGGGCGGACCCACGGACGGGTGGACGGGTGGACGGGTGGACGGGCGGACAGGTGGCCGGGGGTGGCGCCCTCCCGGCCCCGGCGCCCCTCGGCCACTACCGTGGTCCCGCCCAGCCGCCCAGCCGCCCAGCCGCCCAGCCGCCCAGCCGCCCAGCCGCCCAGCCGCCCAGCCGCCCAGCCGCCCAGCCGCCCAGCCGCCCAGCCGCCCGGCTTCCGGCTTGCGACTGCCCGAGCATCACCCCGATGTTTATCCACAGGCTGTGGACGAAGCTCGGTCCGCTGTCGGTGGGGCATGGCACGATCGATGGCGTGACCAGCACTGCCAGCACCGTCGAGCGGGCCTTTCGGGCCGCGCTGTACGACGACACCGACACCGGGCTCGACACGGGCGCCTCCCTGCTCGCCGCCGACTCCTCCGCCGATGCCGAACTGGCGCGGCGCGGCGAGGAGTTCGTCGTGACGGCCTGGCAGCGCGGCTGGCAGCCCGCCGATGTCGTACGGCTGGTGCGGCGCGAGCTGGCGGAGGCGCACGTGTGCCTGGCCGCCGCGCTGATCCGGGCGCAGGCCGGACGGGACCGGGCGCGCGGGCGCCGGTGGACCGCCCAGCTGGCGGAGCTGCCCGAGGCGTCCGCGCGCGACACCGACCGCTTCTCGCAGGCCACGACCGCACTGGAGCTGTACCGCCTGCTGCTGCGGCTGCCCGCCCTGGAGCCGCTGCAGGACGAGCCCCGCCGCGCGGCCGGTCCGCAGGCCTCCCGCATGCTCGCCCGGATCCGCGCGCTGCTCGCCAAGGCCGAGGCGACCGGGTATCCGGAGGAGGCGGAGGCGCTGAGCGCCAAGGCGCAGGAGCTGATGGCCCGGCACAGTGTCGACGAGGCGCTGCTCGCCGCCGAGGCGCCCGCGCCGGACGCGCCCGGGGCCTGCCGGATCGGGGTCGAGCCGCCGTACGAGCAGGCCAAGGCGGTGCTGCTGGACGCGGTGGCGGGCGCGAACCACTGCCGCGCGGTGTGGAACGAACCGCTGGGCTTCTCCACAATCGTCGGCTTCGAGGCGGACCTGGAGGCGGTCGAACTGCTCTACACCTCGCTGCTCGTGCAGGCCACGCACGCGATGGCCAGGGCGGAGGCCGCGCAGCGGGCGGGCGGGCGCAAGCGGACGAAGACCTTCCGGCAGTCGTTCCTCGCGGCCTACGCCCACCGCGTGGGTGATCGGCTCGCGGCCGTCGCCGAGAGCCAGGTCGGCCAGGATCTGCTGCCGGTCCTGGCCACCCGGGAGACAGCCGTCACGGACCAGATGGAGCGGATGTTCCCGCAGACCACCACGACCCGGCTGCGCGGGGTGAGCGACGCCGCCGGATGGACGGAGGGCGCCCGGGCGGCCGACCGGGCGCAGGTCCGCTCCCGCCCCCGGCTCGAATGAACCCGGGTGGGTGAACCTGCGCGGGTGAGCCTCCGGCGGGGCGCGGCGGGCAGCCGTCAGTCGCCGACCTGCTGGAAGGCGCTCACCGAGGCGTTCGGGGCGCCGCCCTGCTCGGCGACGGGGCCGTACGACCAGGGGAAGCCGTGGGAGGCGCTGGTGCCGGGCAGGGTGATCTTCACGGTCTTCGCGTCCAGGCCGGTCTTGTCGCCCGCCTTGCCGCGCACGTAGGTGATCGTGAAGGTCGCCGAGTCGCCCTTGTTGAGCTTCAGTTTCTGGGCCTTGGCGCCCTTGAGCGCGGGCACCTTGGCCTCGGTGCCGCCCGCGCCGAGCACCACACCGGCGAAGTCGTCCAGGGTGCAGGGGGCGCTCTGGTTGGTGAGGCTGACGGGGATCTCGCCCGTGTCGCCGACGCCCGGGGCCACGCTCGCCGACCCGATCTGCACGGATACCTTGCCGATCTCGCAGGCCGAGCTGTTCTTGCCGCTGGTGGCGCTGCTCTTGCTGCCGCCGCCGTTGCAGGCGGTCAGCAGCAGGGCGGCGGCGAGGGCGGTGACGGTGAGCGGAATGGCGCGCATGAGCAGGTCCCATCGAGGTCGTGACGGTGCCCCTGCATCATGGCGCCTGCGGCCCGGCCCTGTTCGCCCACCCCTCCGGAATCACCACTTCAGGTGGGTCGAGCGCCCGAAGTCAACGCACCGGACCCGCGCCGCACCGCATCCCACCGGACCGGCCCCGCCGTCGGGGTCACTTCTTCTTCGGGTGGGGCGTCGGCACGGTCGGCAGCGTGCCGCCGTCCGCCCTGGAGTACGTCTCCTGGCCGGCCTTGCCCGACCACGTCACCTTCAGGGACTTGGCGTCGACCGAGTCGACCATGCCGGTGCCCCGGTCCTTGCTGCCGTCGGGGCAGGTCAGATGGATCATCTGCATCCCCGACTCCTCGCCCGCGGCGCCCGCGCACCACGCCTTCTGGCCGGTCACGAAGAGCCCGGCCTTCTTCCCGCTGATCACCAGCGCCACGATCTTGCCGCCGTTCGTGGTCACCCAGCTGCCCTGGAGCTTGCCGGACGCGCCCGTCACGGCCGCGGAGCTCGACGGCGACGACGAGGAGGGGGTCGCGGTGGCGCTCGGCGTCGTCTTGGCGGCGCTCTTGTCGCTGCCGCCCCCGCTGCACGCGGTCAGCGCGGCGAGCGCACCCACCAGCCCCGCGGCCACGACGGCGGTCCGCACCCTTGCGGGCGCAACCTTCGTGGCCCTCGCGGTCCTCGCAGCCCTTGCACTCGCAGAAGTCACCGGAAAAGCTCCCAAGCTGTAGCGGCCGGCCGCCCTCGGCCGGGCGGCCCGCAGCAAGCTACCAGCCGTTACCAGGAGGATTTCCGGACTCCGGGCAGGAATCCGTTGTGAGCCTGCTCGCGCACACTCACCCGGGACAGGCCGAAGGCGCGCAGGTATCCGCGCGGACGGCCGTCCACCTGGTCGCGATTGCGCACGCGCGTGGCGCTCGCGTCCCGCGGCTGCCGGCGCAGCTCGCGCTGCGCGGCGAGCCCTTCGGCGTCCGAGGACGACGGCCGCCGGACGACCTCCTTCAGCTCGGCGCGCCGGGCGGCGTACCGGGCCACGATCTCCTTGCGGCGCTCGTTCTTCGCGATCTTGCTCTTCTTCGCCATCAGACCCGCACCCCCCGGGCGCGGATCCGGGCCACGGCCGCCTCCACGCCGATCGCGTCGACGGTCTTCACGGCTCGCGCGCTCAGCCGCAGCCGGACGTACCGCCCTTCGCCGGGAAGCCAGTAGCGCTTGCTCTGGATGTTGGGGTCGAAGCGGCGGGAGGTGCGCCGGTGGGAGTGGGAGACGCGGTTGCCGAAGCCCGGCCGGGCTCCGGTGAGCATGCAGTGCGCGGACATGGTGACGCAGCTCTCCTCAGACGTAGTTCGTAATGGATTTCATTTTCGGTAAGATAGCAGCATGGCACGCAACGAACTCCGCCCGGTCATCAGGCTCCGGTCCACCGCCGGGACCGGCTTCACCTACGTCACCCGCAAGAACCGCCGTAACGACCCGGACCGTATGACGCTGCGCAAGTACGACCCGGTCGCCGGCCGGCACGCCGACTTCCGAGAGGAGCGCTGAACCGCCGCCATGCGCAAGGGAATCCACCCGGACTACGGGCCCGTCGTGTTCCGTGACCGGGCCGCCGGCCACGCCTTCCTCACCCGCTCGACGCTCGTGAGCGGGGCGAGCGGGAAGACGATCGAGTGGACGGACGGTCACACCTACCCGGTGGTCGACGTCGAGATCTCGAACGTCAGCCACCCCTTCTACACCGGCACCGCGCGCGTGCTGGACACCGCCGGGCGCGTGGAGCGCTTCGAGCGCCGGTACGGGAAGCGGGGCGGCGCGTGAGCCTGGCGGTGGCCGTCGTCGGCGGGCTGCACGCCGACGCGCGCAGGGCGGCCGTCGACCGGCTGCTGGCCGACGTGCCCGGCAGTGTCGTACTCCACCACGACCTGGCGACGGCCGCCTCCGGCACGGTCGTCCGCACGGTCCGCGACCGCGACGGGGCCCTGTCCTCGGGCGAGACGCCGCTGGTCGACGACTGCGCGTGCTGTGCGCTGCGCGAGGA
Organism: Streptomyces sp. NPDC025793; assembly: GCF_055558375.1. NCBI lineage: Bacteria > Bacillati > Actinomycetota > Actinomycetes > Kitasatosporales > Streptomycetaceae > Streptomyces > Streptomyces sp. NPDC025793. Next base: position 682,597 of record NZ_JBVHMR010000002.1, read on the forward strand.
CCTGGTGCCCGAGCTGCGCCGGCTCGCCGCCGACGGCGCGACCCGGCTCGCCGTCGTGGAGCTGTGGGACTCGGTCGAGCCCAAGGCGATGGCCGAGGTGATCGTGTCCGGCGGGCTGACCGTCACGTCCGTGATCACCGCGGTCGACCCGGCGCTGGTCCTGCCCTACCTCGGCAACGGCGACGACCTCGCCGAGGCCGGGCTCGCCGCGGCGGCCACCGACCGGCGCACGGTCGCCGACACCTTCGCCCGGCAGCTGGAGTACGCCCCCGTCCTCGCCGTCGCCGACTCCCCGGAGGCCGACGACGAGGACCGCGAGCTGCTCGCACAGCTCCACCCGACCGCCCGCCAGGTCCCGATCGGCCACGGCACCCTGGCGGGCACCCCGGCCCCACCTCCGCTCCTGTCGCCCGACGGCGCCGCACCTGCACCGGAACCAGCAGCTGCACGTGCACCGGAGCCACAAGCCCCGGAAGGACAGCGGCCGCAGGACCCACTCAGCCCCGCGCCTCCCGCTCAGGCCCCCCTCGCCCGCGCCGCCCTCGCCGGGTTCGATGTCGAGGCGGCCGCAGCGGCCCAGCATCCGGCCTGTGCTCGCCTGCCCGCCGAGGCCGACGGTCACGGTGTCTCGACGCTGGTCTGGCGCCGCCGCCGGCCCTTCCATCCGGAGCGGCTGTACGCGGCGCTGGAGGACCTGACCTGCGCCGCGGCCCGCAGCCGGGGCCGGTTCTGGCTCGCCGACAAGCCCGACGTGCTCCTGCACTGGGACGCGGCGGGCGGTGCGCTGTGCGTGGAGAGCGCGGGGCCGTGGCTGGCGGCGCTGCCGGACGCCGCCTGGGAGCTGGTGCCGCCGGTGCGCCGGGCCGCCGCCGCCCTGGACTGGCACCCGGAGCACGGCGACCGCTGCAACCACCTGGTCTTCACCTCGCCCGGGCTGGACCGCGACGGGCTCGCGCACCTGCTGGAGACCTGCCTGCTCACCGACGCGGAGTACGCCGCCGGCCGCGACGCCTGGAAGCGGCTCCCGCCCGCCTTCGACACCCTGCTGGAGATCTGATGTCCCGCAAGCCCGACCGCACGCCCCGCACCCGCCCGAACCCCCTGGACCAGGCCGGGATCACGTACATCGACTACAAGGACACCGAGCTGCTGCGCACGTTCCTCTCCGACCGCGGCAAGATCCGCGGCCGCCGGGTCACCCGGGTCACGGCGCAGCAGCAGCGACAGCTGGCGCAGGCGATCAAGAACGCGCGGGAGATGGCGCTGCTGCCGTACTCCAGCAGGTGAGAATCCGCAGATGGACTCCTATGGGTAGGTAATTCCCTACGGTTGACGCGTAGGGAATTGCCTACCTATTCTTCGGCCATGACCATCACGCACGCCTCATTCGTCACGCTTCCCGTCGCCGACCAGGATCGCGCCCTGCGCTTCTACCGGGACGTCCTCGGTCTGACGGTCACCGTCGACCGGGACATGCCCCAGGGCCGCTGGCTCCAGGTCGCCCCCGAAGGGGCGCAGACCGTCTTCACGCTCTCCGGCCCGGGCATGGGCGATTTCGAGCCCGGCTCGGCGCGGGGGATCATGTTGGTCACGACCGACGTCGACGCGGACTGCGCCCGGCTCGCCGCGGCCGGGATCCCCGTGCAGGGGCCGGACGAGCTGCCCTGGGGGCGCATGGCCTCCTTCGCGGACCCCGACGGCAACGGTCTGATGCTGCTGACGGAGAAGGAAGGCTTCTGACCAGTCGATGAACGGGACCGCCGCGGCCGCCGAGGACCGCGTCTTCGCCGCGCTCGCCAACGCCACCCGCCGCGAGGTGCTGCGGCTGCTGCGCGAGCGTGGGCCCCAGCCGGTCCAGGACCTCGCGGACCACTTCGACATGCGCCGCCCGAGCCTCTCGGAACACCTCAGGGTGCTCCGGGAGGCCGGCCTCGTCTCCGAGCAGCGCTCCGGGCGTCGGCGCATCTACCGCCTGGAAGCCGCCCCGCTCGCCGAGGTGCAGGACTGGCTCCATCCGTACGAGCGGTTCTGGCGCGAGCGGTTGAAGGGCCTCGGCGATCTGCTCGACCGCATGCCCGACGATGACCGGTCATGAGCACCGAACCCGATGACGACCTGACGACCGTCCGCGTCGACCAGTTCTTCCCGCACCCGCCCGCCAAGGTCTGGCGTGCCCTGACCGACCCCGATCTGCTCGTGCAGTGGCAGATGCCCGGAGCCGAGGGCTTCCGGCTGGAGGTCGGGCACGTGTACCGGATGACCTCCGTCCCGCGTCCCAACTCCAACTTCTCGGGCGTCGTGGAGGTGCGGGTCCTGGCCTACGACATCGAGCGGATGCTGTCCGTCCGCTGGGCGGACGCCGATCCGGCCAACCGGGCCGACTGGACGATCACTTGGACCCTGGAACAGGAAGGGCGCGGAACGCGTCTGTTCCTAGTGCACGAAGGGTTCGATCCGGACGCCCCGGCTCAGATGACGGCGCGGAAGATCATGGACGGGGGATGGCGGGGGCATGTCCTGCCTGCTCTGGGGCAGACGCTCGAACGGCTTCGGTGACACAGGCGTCTTCCCGGCGGGTAAAGCGAACGTCAAAGCTGTAACCATGGGAACACCGCGCGTGCACGTGCATTTGCTCATGCATCTGCACGTGAACGGGGTTATGATCCGGGTCAGTTGACTACAGCATCCATGGCCACACCAGCCAGTGCACCAGCGGGGAGCGACCTGTGGACCGCGACGTTGACGGCGTGTACGGGGGGTACGACGTGTGCAACGTGTACAACGGCATGGCTGCCACGCAGCTGGACGGAGTGGCCTGGCAGAAGAGCAGGCACAGCAATTCGCAGGGTTCCTGCGTGGAGTTCGCGCGGCTGCCGGGCGGTGAGGTCGCCGTGCGCAACTCGCGCTTCCCGGACGGGCCCGCGCTCGTCTACACGCGCGCGGAGATCGAGGCCATGCTCCTCGGCATCAAGGACGGCGAGTTCGACCATCTGATCGCCGGCTGACGCGCCGGGGCCGGCGCAGCGCGCGGTGGCAACGATGTCGGGGTGGGCGGAGCGCCCGGGGTGACGCGCGTAGAAACTGCGCGTCGCAGGGTGCTGCACCGAGTCAGGCCGTCGGCCGGAGCCGGAACAGCGCCCAGACGACCTTGCCTTCGAGCGTGCCCGCGAGCGGGTGCCAGCCCCAGCTGTCGGCGAAGGAGTCGACCAGGAACAGCCCGCGCCCGGACTCGGCCGAGAAGTCGTCCGAGTCGCGCGGGGTCGGCGTCTCGTGGCTCGGGTCGCGCACCGCGCACACCAGCCGCTCGGTCCAGCGCATCAGGTGCAGCCGGGCGGACGGGGCGGCGTGCGCGGAGCACGCCGAGTCGGTCGGCACCGCGTGGCGCAGGGCGTTGGTGACGAGTTCGGAGACGACGAGACATATGTCGTCGAAGCGGTTGCCGACGTCCCACTCGCCGAGGGTGGCGCGGGTGAAGCGCCGCGCCTCGCGCACCGCTTCGTAGCGGGCGGGCAGGGCACAGGAGGCGGCGTCCGACACGGCTGCGGGATCCAGCGGCGGAAGGCCCTGCCGTAACGGCTTGAGCATGGTCGATCCATTCGTTCCCATGCGAGGCACTCCCGGAGAGTTCGCGGTCGTTGCGATGCAGCGGTGGCGCGGCACCATGGTTTCGGATGCGCAGAGCAGATGCAAGGGCAGATGCACGTGCACGCGACCGAAATGGCACTGCCCGTACCGCTTCTTGGCCATTTTTTCTGCCACCTTCAGGGCGATTGCCGCCAGTGGTCCTGACCTCTTCCCGCCAGACGCAGGCAGAAACGGCCGAGCTCTTTCCGTTTCCGTAACCGGACGAGTACTGCGCGAAGCGTTTTAGTGGCAGACTGCGGGCCCTAAGACGGTTGGGGAGGCTGGCGAACGTGAGCGCGGGAGAGCCCGGATCGGTGGTGCGGCGGATGCTGCTCGGCTCGCAACTCAGGCGGCTGCGTGAAGCACGGGGGATCACGCGCGAGGCGGCGGGTTACTCGATCCGCGCATCCGAGTCGAAGATCAGCCGGATGGAACTGGGCCGGGTGAGCTTCAAGGTCAGGGACGTGGAAGACCTGCTGACGCTGTACGGCATCACCGACGAGGTCGAGCGCCAATCGCTGCTCTCCCTCGCCCGCGAGGCCAACGTGGCGGGCTGGTGGCACAGTTACACCGACGTCCTGCCCAGCTGGTTCCCCACCTATGTGGGCCTGGAGGGCGCCGCCTCGCTGCTCCGCGTCTACGAGGTCCAGTTCGTCCACGGCCTGCTCCAGACCGAGCGGTACGCGCGCGCGGTGGTGCGGCGCGGCATGACGGGCGCGAGCCCGGACGACGTCGAGCGCCGGGTCGCCCTGCGCCTGGAGCGGCAGAAGCACCTGCTCGCCGACGGCGCCGGCGCCCCCGAGTTCCACATCGTCCTCGACGAGGCCGCGCTGCGCCGCCCGTACGGCGACCGCGAGGTGATGCGCGGTCAGCTCCAGCACCTCATCGACGTCTCCGAGCGGCCCAACGTCCGCCTCCAGGTGATGCCGTTCCGCTTCGGCGGGCACTCCGGCGAGAGCGGCGCCTTCACCATCCTCAGCTTCCCGGACGCCGACCTGTCCGACGTCGTCTACGTGGAGCAGCTGACCAGCGCCCTCTACCTGGACAAGCGCGAGGACGTCGCCCAGTACGAGCAGGCGCTGAAGGAACTCCAGCAGGACAGCCCCGGCCCCGACGAGAGCCGGGATCTTCTGCGAGGTCTCCTCCAACTATCTTGAAACATAAGTACGATGACGTGCGATCAGACCTTGACCGGATCTGTGTCCGCGAGTGATTGAGGGATCACATGTCGTCCTACTTCAGCGACCTGGCCCAGCAGTACATCGACGGCGAGTGGCGTCCGGGCACCGGCTCCTGGGACGTCATCGACTTCAACCCGTACGACGACGAGAAGCTGGCCTCGATCACCGTGGCCACCGTCGACGAGGTGGACCAGGCCTACCGTGCCGCCGCGCGCGCCCAGAAGCAGTGGGCCGAGACCAACCCCTACACGCGGCGTGTGGTGTTCGAGCGCGCCCTGCGGCTGATCGAGGACCGCGAGCAGGAGATAGCCGACCTGATCATCGCGGAACTGGGCGGCACGCGCGTGAAGGCCGGTTTCGAGCTGCACCTCGCCAAGGAGTTCCTGCGCGAGTCGATCCACCTCGCGCTGCGTCCCGAGGGCAAGATCCTGCCCTCCCCGGCCGACGGCAAGGAGAACCGCGTCTACCGGGTGCCGGTCGGGGTCGTGGGCGTGATCAGCCCGTTCAACTTCCCGTTCCTGCTGTCGCTGAAGTCGGTCGCCCCGGCCCTCGCGCTCGGCAACGGCGTGGTCCTCAAGCCGCACCAGAACACCCCGATCGCGGGCGGCACCCTGATCGCGAAGATCTTCGAGGACGCCGGGTTGCCCGGCGGCCTGCTCAACGTCGTCGTCACCGACATCGCCGAGATCGGCGACGCCTTCCTCGAACACCCGGTCCCGAAGGTCATCTCCTTCACCGGCTCCGACGCGATCGGCCGGCACGTCGCCACCGTGTGCGCCAAGAACTTCAAGCGCTCGGTGCTCGAACTGGGCGGCAACAGCGCGCTGGTGGTCCTCGACGACGCCGACATCGACTACGCGGTGGACGCGGCGGTCTTCAGCCGCTTCGTGCACCAGGGCCAGGTCTGCATGGCCGCCAACCGGGTCCTCGTGGACGCCTCCGTCGCCGACGAGTTCACCGAGAAGTTCGTCGCCAAGGTCCGCACCCTGAAGACCGGTGACCCGCGTGACCCGCAGACGGTCATCGGTCCGGTGATCAACTCCCAGCAGGCGGCCGCCCTTTCCGGCACCGTCGAGCAGGCACTCGCCGAGGGCGCCACGGCCCTGGTGCGAGGTGCCACGGAGGGCAACCTGGTCGAGCCCAGCGTGCTCACGGACGTCCCGGCCGGCTCCGCGCTGCTCCAGCAGGAGGTCTTCGGTCCGGTCGTCTTCCTCATCCGGTTCGACGGCGAGGAGGAGGCGGTCCGTATCGTCAACGACACGCCGTACGGCCTCAGCGGTGCCGTCCACACCGGTGACATCGAGCGGGGCGTCGCCTTCGCCAAGCGGATCGACACGGGCATGTTCCACGTGAACGACGGCACGGTCCACGACGAGCCGCTCGTGCCGTTCGGGGGCGAGAAGCACTCCGGCATCGGCCGCCTGAACGGCGAGACGACGCTGGAGGCGTTCACGACCGTCAAGTGGATCTCGGTCCAGCACGGGCGCAGCGGCTTCCCGTTCTGACCTCTCGGACGTTTTCAGCGACGGCGGGCCATTGAGGTCAGGATCTGACCTCAATGGCCCGTACGTTCGTCGGTGTCAGGGCAGGGAGTCCCGACGGCAACCACGAAGGGCGGCCGGTCATGGTCATGCACGTAGCGGCAGAGGCACAGGGCGACGAGCGCGGGGCGCTGCTCGCGTTCATCGAGGAGCAGCGGGGCGGCGTCCGCCGGGCCCTGCTCGGGCTGACCGAGGAGCAGGCCCGCACCCGCCCGAGCGCCAGCGAGCTGTCGCTCGGCGGCCTGCTCAAGCATGTCGCCGAGGTCGAGCAGGCCTGGATCGCGCGGGCGAAGCACGAGCCGCCGGCCGTGCACCGAGACCAGTCGAACTGGCACGAGTGCTTCCAGCTGGCCGACGACGAGACGGTCGCGGGACAGCTGGCGTACTGGGAGCAGGTCGCCGCCGAGACGGAGAAGTTCATCCGGTCCGCGCCGAGCCTGGACGACTCCTTCCCGCTGCCGCCGGACCCCTGGTTCCCGCCGGAGGGCCGGGTCTCGCTGCGCTGGGTGTGCCTGCACCTGATCCGCGAGACCGCCCGGCACGCGGGCCACGCCGACATCATCCGGGAGACCCTCGACGGCAAGACCGCCTTCGAGCTGGTGGCGCTGGAGCAGGGCACCTCCTGGGGGTGAGCGCCGGGCGGGCGGCCGTACGGCAATAACCTGGACCGCATGTCAGCGATCCGTCTTCTCGTGCTGGGCGCGGTCCGCCAGCACGGGCGGGCCCACGGCTACCAGGTGCGCGGCGACCTGGAGTACTGGGGCGCGCACGAGTGGTCCCACGCCAAGCCGGGCTCGATCTACCACGCCCTGAAGCAGATGGCCAAGCAGGGACTGCTGCACGCGCACGAGATCGCGCCGTCCACGGCCGGCGGCCCGCCGCGCACCGAGTACGAGGTGACGCCGCAGGGCACCGAGGAGTACTTCGCCCTGCTGCGCGAGGCGCTGGTCGCCTACGACCAGCGCGGGGACATGAAGACGGCGGCCCTCGGCTTCATGGTCGACCTGCCCCGGGCCGAGGCGGTGGCCCTGCTCAAGGAGCGCTCGCGGCGGATCGAGGCGTGGCGGGCCTCGGTGACCGAGCACTACGTGCCCGAGGGCGGGCCCGTCGAGCTCGGTCACATCGGCGAGATCATGAACATGTGGGTCCACACGGCCGACTCCGAGGCCGCGTGGACCCGGGGCCTCGTGGAGCGCCTGGAGAACGGCGCGTACACCTTCGCGGGCGAGGGCGAGCCGTTCGTCGGCGTGCTCGCCGAGGGCGAGGAGAACCCGTACGCGACGGGGGAGCGGCATCCGCAGGACGACCGCTGAGGGAGCGGCCGTGTCAGAGTCCCTCGCCCTCGGCTCCGGTGCCGGTGTCGTCGTGGACGGGCACGGGGAGGCGGGCGCCACGGCTCTGTGCGATCCGGAGTACGGCGATCAGCGCCTCGCTCATCCGGGCCAGCAGGAACCGGAGCTGGGCGGTCGTCGGCCGGTCGTCGGCGAGCAGGTCGCTCGCGTGCCCGAGCAGGTCGTGGGCCATGCCGACCTGCACGCGCTCGACGGTGTCGGCGATCCGGGACATCTGCCCCGACCCGTCGGTGACGAGATGGCAGGGCTTGCCCCCGTGGCCCGTCCAGGGCAGCAGCCGGGCCCCGTTCCCGCCGGACGTCACTTGCCCACCTCGGCATCCAGGCACGCGCCCACACCGATGCCGGGCACCCGGCCCGCGATGAGACGGGGCACGTAGGGCGTGGGCGGCGGGGAGGCCGCCGTACTCGGACGGCGTCGGCGGCGCAGTGGCCCGAAGAGGCGGCGGACGAAGCGGTGACCCATGTCGCGAACTCGCTTTCTGTGTCGAACTGATCACACTGTGCGGTCGCGCGGGCTAGCCTCGCCAGAGGGATGCGTGTGACGGAGCATTTGTCACAAGGGAGTTGATCCGGTGGGCAGCAAGTACGGCGACTGGCTCCGGGAGCAGCGCGAGGCGGCGGGGCTGACGCAGCAGCAGTTGGCCGACATGGCCGTCATGACGCGTTCGCACATCGCGCATATCGAGGCGGGGCGCAGGGTGCCGTCGAAGGAGGATGCGAGGCGGCTGGATGTGGCGCTGAACACGGGGAATGTGCTCAGTAGTTTTCTGCCGCGGGAGGAAGAGTCGATCGCCGACTACTTCGAGGCGGTGCGCGTACTCGAACAACAGGCAGTGGTGATGCGCGAGTTCGCCGTGGCGTACTTCCCGGGCATCCTCCAGACGGAAAGGTACGCGCGTGCGGTTCTGAGCTCGGCGTACCCTCCGGTGAGCGAAGAAGAATGTGACAGGCGCGTTGTCACACGTCTTGAGCGGGCGAAGATCTTCGAAGATCCGGTGACGCCCGTAGTGTGGGCGCTGTTGGACGAGGTACTGCTGCGACGTCCCGTGGGGAGCGGGAGCGTTATGGCGGAGCAGCTCACGCACGTCGTTCGTCTCGCTGAGACCGGACGCATCCGCGTGAACGTGATGCCGTTCAACGTGGGCCTTCATCCGCTGGTGGGCAGCATGCTCACGCTGATGTGGTTCGAGGACCAACCACCACTCGCGTACACCGAGGGCGGGCAGATGGGTAGGCTGCACGATTCCCCGTCCGTGGTCCAGAATTTGCAGCATCGCTACGATCTCGCCCTGAGCGAAGCAATGCCAATGCAGGAGTCACTGGCCCTGCTTAAGGCCACTGCGAAGGAGTACGGGCACCATGACTGAGCGAACCATTCCGAACGCGGCCATACTGAACGGCTGGCGTAAATCGTCGCACAGTGATGACAACGCCGGCAGCTGCCTCGAAGTCCTCGACCACCACCCCTCCGT
>NZ_JBVHMR010000002.1:691864-764759 GCF_055558375.1 Streptomyces sp. NPDC025793
CATTCCGAACGCGGCCATACTGAACGGCTGGCGTAAATCGTCGCACAGTGATGACAACGCCGGCAGCTGCCTCGAAGTCCTCGACCACCACCCCTCTGGCGTCCCCGTCCGTGACTCCAAGCGCCCGGAGGGCCCCGCGCTGGTCGTCGCGGGGCCCGCGTGGGCGTCGTTCGTCCACGCGGTTGGCGGCGGGGCCCTGCGCCCATGACCGACCCGACCACTCCGAACGCCGCCCCGCTGAGCGGCTGGCGCAAGTCGACCTACAGCAACTCCGAGGCCGGTGACTGCCTCGAAGTCCTCGACCACCACCCCTCCGGCGTCCCCGTCCGTGACTCCAAGCGCCCGGAGGGCCCCGCGCTGGTCGTCGCGGGGCCCGCGTGGGCGTCGTTCGTCGCGGGGGTCAGGGGCGGAGCCCTGCGCCCCTGACCGTCACCTAGTGGTGGAACCCGGTCGCCGCCGCCTTGTCCCGGGTCAACGGGTGTGGCTGGCGGTTCAGTTGGGGCAGCAGGCGGGTCAGGTCGTCCAGGAACAGGTCGGCCAGGTCGTGCGAGAAGCCGTTGCGGCACACCACCCGCAGCACGGACAGGTCCTCGCGGTTCGCCGGGAAGGTGTACGCGGGCACCAGCCAGCCGCTCTCGCGCAGCCGCCGGGAGACGTCGAAGACGTCGTACGCCGTGACGTCGTCGGCCGTGGTCAGCGCGAACACCGGCAGCTCGTCCCCGTGGGTGAGGAGCCTGAAGTCACCCAGTTCTCCGATGCGTTCGGCCAGCGAGGTGGCCACGTCCCGGGTCGACTGCTGCACCGCCCGGTAGCCGTCGCGGCCGAGGCGCAGGAACGTGTAGTACTGCGCGACCACCTGCGCACCGGGCCGGGAGAAGTTGAGCGCGAAGGTCGGCATGTCGCCGCCCAGGTAGTTCACCCGGAACACCAGCTCCTCCGGCAGCGCCTCCGCGTCCCGCCACAGCGCCCAGCCGACGCCGGGGTACACGAGCCCGTACTTGTGCCCGGAGGCGTTGATCGAGGCCACGCGGGGCAGGCGGAAGTCCCACTCCAGGTTCTCGTCCAGGAAGGGCGCCACCATGCCGCCGGAGGCGCCGTCCACGTGGACCGGGATGTCGAGTCCGGTGCGCTCCTGGAGGGCGTCCAGGGCCGCGCACAGGTCGGCGATCGGCTCGTAGGAGCCGTCGAAGGTCGAGCCGAGGATGCCGACGACCCCGATGGTGTTCTCGTCGCACAGCTCGGCCGCCGCCTGCGGGTCCAGATGGAAGCGGTCGCCCTCCATCGGGACCTGCCGGGCCTCCACCTCCCAGAAGTTGCAGAACTTCTCCCAGCACACCTGGACGTTGATGCCCATGACGAGGTTCGGGCGCGCGCCCGGATAGCGGTCGGCGTTGCGCCGTGACCAGCGCCGCTTCAGCGCCATCCCGGCGAGCATGCACGCCTCGCTCGACCCGGTCGTCGAACAGCCCACCGCCGCCGACGGATCCGGCGCGTTCCACAGGTCGGCGAGCATCGCCACACAGCGCCGTTCCAGCTCGGCCGTGCGCGGGTACTCGTCCTTGTCGATCATGTTCTTGTCGCGGCACTCGCCCATCAGCACCCCGGCCTGCGGCTCCATCCAGGTGGTGACGAACGTGGCCAGGTTCAGCCGGGAGTTGCCGTCCAGCATCAGCTCGTCGTGCACCAGCTGGTACGCCGTGTTCGGGGGCAGCGGGCCGTCCGGGAGCCGGTGCGTGGGCGGGGCCTCGGTCATCCCCGCGACCGGATTGGCCTCGCCGAAGAACGGGTTGACCGACATCACGCGCTTCTGATGCTGCTCGGGACCTTTGTGCAGGGCCATGAGACGTGCCTCCGGGAGTTCGGGAAGGAATCGGGGGAATCAGCGGACCGGCGTGCCGTCCGGCCGCAACTGCATCTGCGGACGCCCCGTCACCAGCAGCCAGGCGGGCAGCGAGGCGACGCACAGCAGGGTGAGGACCGCGGGCGAGGCCGCCAGGACGGCGGCGGTGAACAGGCTCACCCAGCCCTGTCGCGTGACAGCCAGGAGCATGCCCAGCACGCCGGTCGCCACGCCCACCGAGGGATGCACGGCCGGAACGAGCGCATGGGCACACAGGCCCAGCGACGCGCCGATGAAGACCGCCGGGAAGATACGGCCGCCACGGAAGCCGCTGGCCGCGGCGACCAGCAGCGCCGCCAGCTTCACCACCGCCATCACGGCGAACTGCCCCGCCGACCAGCCCGCCGGGTTCCGGGCCAGCTCCCCGACCTCCGCCAGCCCCTTGAACAGCGTCAGACGACCGCCCAGCGCCCCCAGCGCGCCCAGCACGAGCCCGCCCGCCGGCAGCATCAGCATCGGGTGCCGCAGCCACCAAAAGCCCGCGTGGACGTACGGGAAGGCGTACACGGCGCCCATGCCGAGCAGCGCGGCGGCCGAGGCGATCACCACGGCGGCCAGCACGTCCTTCGCGTCGAGGTGGCGCAGCGGCGGCAGTCCCAGGTCGAAGGTCGGACGGAAGACGAGGGAGGCCGTCAGGGCCCCGCACGCGCCGGCCGTGAGCGGCGCGAACAGGTTGTCCCACAGCCGCCCCCGGTTCGGCTTCCCGGCCAGCGCCTCGGAGATGACCAGCGCCGCCGCCACCGGGGTGCCGAACAGCGCGCCGATCGTCGCCGACTCGGCCAGCACCGGCCACAGCGAGTCCGGCGTCCGGGGCAGCAGCCGGGTGCCGAGCCAGGCCGCGAGGCCCACGTTCACGGCGATGACCGGGTTCTCCGGGCCGAGGCTCGGACCGCCGGCCAGCATCAGCGCGGCCGCCAGCACCAGGCCCGGCAGCACGACCGGCGGCAGGGCCGGGGCGTCGAGGCCGAGCGTCGCCGGATCGGGGCCGGCGTGGCCCGGCACCTTCCAGACCACCAGCCCGACCGCGATCCCGGTCGCCACGAGCATGACGAACATCCACTGCACCGAGTAGCGGCCCACCCCGAGCGCGTCCGGCAGCGGCCCCCACAGCACGTGCTGGAGCTTCTCCGCCGCTGCGCTCACCCCGACGAAGACCAGGGCCGCGGCCACGCCCACGACGACGGCGGGCAGGATGAACGGCAGCAGGGACCGTGCCGGAGCCGTGGAAGCGATCGGGGGCGGCTGCCGCGCGGTGTCCTGGGCCACGGGCTCACCATAAGCGGATGGAACTAACAAAACGGTCAAAGCGGATGAAGCGTCCGGAGTGATCCGGAACGCGAACCGGCTTGCACCTCACGCCGCGTGAGGCCTCAGCGTGGGGACGTACCGACGACAAGGACGTCAAGGAGCGGAAAAGTGAGCTACTCCGTGGGACAGGTCGCGGGGTTCGCCGGGGTCACGGTGCGCACCCTGCACCATTACGACGAGATCGGCCTGCTCGCGCCCGGCGGGCGCACGCACGCCGGGCACCGGCGCTACACCGACGCCGATCTCGACCGGCTCCAGCAGATCCTGTTCTACCGGGAGCTCGGCTTCCCGCTCGACGAGGTCGCGGCCCTGCTCGACGATCCGGCGGTGGACCCGCGGGAACACCTGCGCCGGCAGCACGACCTGCTGACCGCCCGGATCGAGAAGCTGCAGAAGATGGCCGAGGCCGTGGAGCACGCCATGGAGGCACGCACGATGGGCATTCAACTCACCCCCGAGGAGCGGTTCGAGGTCTTCGGGGACAAGGACCCCGAGCAGTACCGCGAGGAGGCGGAGCAGCGCTGGGGCGACACCGAGGCGTACGCCGAGTCCCAGCGCCGGGCCGCCACGTACACCAAGGAGGACTGGAAGCGCATCCAGGCCGAGGTCGACGACTGGCAGGAGCGCTACGCCGCCCTGGTGGACGCCGGCGAGGAGCCGTCCGGCGAGGCAGCCATGGACCTCGCCGAGGAGCACCGGCAGCACATCGGCCGGTGGTACTTCGAGGTGCCGTACGAGATGCACCGGTGCTTCGCCGGGATGTACGTCTCCGACGAGCGCTTCAAGGCCTTCTACGACGCGGTGCGGCCGGGCCTCGCCGAGCATCTGCGGGGCGCGATCGACGCCAACGCCGACCGGCACACCTCCTGACCGGTCCCGGCCCGGGGGCGCACGAGCTCACTCCCGGGCCGGGACCGCGGCGGTCACTCCTTGGAGCGGTCACTCCTTGGAGAGGACCACCGCGGTGCCGTAGGCGCACACCTCGGTGCCCACGTCGGCGGCCTCGGTCACGTCGAACCGGAACGCGAGCACGGCGTTGGCACCACGCGCGCGTGCCTGCTCCACCAGGCGCTCCATGGCCTGGTTGCGGGTCTGCACGAGCGTCTTGGTGAGGCCCTTCAGCTCGCCGCCGATCATCGACTTCAGTCCGGCGCCGATCTGGCTGCCCAGGTGGCGCGAGCGCACGGTGAGTCCGAAGACCTCGCCGATCACCTGCTCCACCCGGCGTCCGGGCACGTCGTTCGTCGTCACGACCAGCACGTCCGGCTGCGGCTCCTGGCCGCCGCCGTAGTCTTCGAGTCCCATGAGGCACAGCTTTCTCTCGGTTGTCCCACAGTGCATCCTGGAGGCATCGGTGGAACCTGGGGCGGTCACTTCACGTTGATAGCTTTGGGCGGCACTCGCAGGGAAGTACGCCGTTCAGCCGCCGCAACCGCCTTCACCCCCTCAGGAGCCCGGACCCGTGATGACACTCGCCCTCGGCCCGAGCTGGCTCGATCCCAACAACCTGCTGGACAACTTCGGCATATGGGGCCTGCTGCTCGTCGTCTTCGCCGAGTCCGGCCTGCTCATCGGGTTCTTCCTGCCCGGTGACTCGCTGCTGTTCACCTGCGGCCTGCTGATCACCTCGCACCAGATGAACTTCCCCCTGTGGGGCGCCGTCGGCCTGATCTGCCTCGCCGCGGTACTCGGCGACCAGGCGGGCTACATGTTCGGCAAGAAGGTCGGTCCGTCCCTCTTCAACCGCCCGGACTCCCGCCTGTTCAAGCAGGAGAACGTCACCAAGGCGCACGAGTTCTTCGAGAAGTACGGCCCGAAGTCCCTGGTCCTGGCCCGCTTCGTGCCCGTGGTGCGCACGTTCACGCCGATCATCGCGGGCGTCAGCGGCATGAAGTACCGCTCGTTCGTGACGTTCAACGTCATCGGTGGCACCCTGTGGGGCGCGGGCGTCACGCTGCTCGGTTCCTGGCTCGGCAACATCGACTTCGTCAAGAACAACATCGAGGCGATCCTGATCCTGATCGTCCTCGTCTCCGTGGTCCCGATCGCGATCGAGTTCCTGCGCGCGCGGAGCAAGGCCCGGAAGGAGGCTGCCGCCCGCCCCGAGCCGCAGCCCCTCCCGCAGCAGCCCCGGCCCGCGTACCAGCACCAGCAGCCGGTGATGGAGGACGCGACGGCCCAGCTCCGCCGCATCGAGCCGACCGAGCCGGAGCCGTACGCCTACCAGCAGCCTCAGCAGTACCAGCAGCCGCAGTACCAGCAGCCGCTGCAGGAGTGGAACCAGCAGCAGTACTACGACCAGGGGCAGTACCAGCAGCACGGACAGCAGCAGCAGTACGGGCAGCACTACGGGCACCAGCAGTACGACCAGCAGCAGTACGACCAGCAGCAGTACGACCAGAACCCGTACGACCAGAACCCGTACGACCAGAGCCCCTACCCGGACGGCTACCGCAACCAGTAGGCCGCTCAGAACCCCCTGGTCCGCTTGGCGGCCCTGCGCTTCCCGGCGGAGGGGATCCGCAGGAACAGCCGGGAGATCTCCGACCCCAGGTTGACCCCGATGGCGATGGCCATGGCGAGTGACGCCGCCTTGGCCAGCGACACCAGCCCCTTGTCCACCTGGTTCTGGGCGATGCTGAGCAGCCCGAAGTACGTCGCCGAACCGGGCAGCAGCGGCCCGATCGCCGCCGTCGTGTACGGCAGCGCCGACGCGAACCGGTAGCGCGACAGCAACTGCCCGAACAGACCCACCAGCCCCGCCGCCACGGCCGTGGAGGCCACCGGCGAGATGCCGCCGACGTAGTGCATCGCGCCGTACACCGACCACGCGACGCCCCCGTTGAGGGTCACCCACAGCACGGTCGAACGTTCCTGCTGGAGCAGGACCGCGAAGGTCAGCGACAGCACCATGGACGCCGCGATCTGGATCAGCGGCCGTTCGTTGATCATCATCGCCGCGTCCGGGTTTAGCGTGCCGCCGACCTTCACGCCGAAGTACAGGACGAGCAGCACGCCGGTGACGATGCCGACGAAGAAGTACATGACCTCCAGCAGGCGCGCGGAGGCGGTGATGTAGAAGCCGGTCAGGCCGTCCTGCACGCCCGCCACCAGCGCCCGCCCGGGCAGCAGCGCGAACAGCCCACCGGTGACCACGGCGGACGCCTTCACGTCGACGTTGGCCAGCGCGAACGCCACCCCGATCGCGGCGGGCGGCATCGCGGCGACCGTGAACTGATAGAACTCCGGCAGTCCGCGCCCCGCGCACAGCCAGGCCAGCCGGTCGCCGAGCATCGCGCCGAGGGCCGCCGCGACGAACACGATCAGGTCACCGCCGACCAGGACGGAGGCGGCACCGGCCAGCAGCCCGCCGGCGAGGGTCAGCACCCAGCCGGAGTAGGGGTGCCGGTTGCGGCGGATCTCGGCGAGGCGCCGGTAGGCCTCCTCCAGCGAGACATGCGTCTCCGGGTCGGTCAGGTCGTCCACCAGCCGGAACACGGCCGCGAGCCGTGTGTAGTCGGTGCCCCGCCGCCGCACCGTCCGCGACGCCGTCACCGGGTCCTCCACCAGTGACGGCTGGTGCGAGATCGACAGCAGCGTGAAGGTGACGTTCGGCTCGCAGCGGTCCAGGCCGTAGGAGCGGCACACCGCGAACATCGCGGCCTCCACGTCCTCCGCGCCCTCCCCGCCCGCGAGCAGCAACTCCCCGATACGCAGCGTCAGGTCGAGCACGCGCGGAACCGCCGGGCCCTCCTCCTCGTGGCGCTGCACGGGCTCGGGCGCCGGCCGCTCGGCCACCGGCATGCGCAGCATCGTGCGCATCCGGTCCTGCCAGGGCGCGTCCTTGATCAGGCTGACCGGTATCCCGGACGCCGGGGTGAACGCGGCCGACGCACCGGCGCTGTACGCGCTCGGCAGGCTGAACGCCGACCCCTCCGGCTCCGCGCCCGGCGCCTGCGGCACCGCCAGCCCGTCCGGCACGGCGAACTCGGACGTCGTCTCCGGTTCGACACTGCCCTCGGGGACCTCGATGCCCTGGGGAATGGCGAACTCGGACGTGATCTCCGGGTCGTACCGCGCCTCGTCCGACCGGGGCTTGCGGTCCTCCGCCTCCGTC
Source organism: Streptomyces sp. NPDC025793 (assembly GCF_055558375.1). Taxonomy (NCBI): domain Bacteria; kingdom Bacillati; phylum Actinomycetota; class Actinomycetes; order Kitasatosporales; family Streptomycetaceae; genus Streptomyces; species Streptomyces sp. NPDC025793. Next base: position 699,190 of record NZ_JBVHMR010000002.1, read on the forward strand.
ACCTCGCACCGCTCCCTGAACGACACCCTTCTGCAAGCCTCAGTATGCGCATGCCTGCGCGGCGGACACACAAACGGGCCGCACGCGTGCGCGTGCGGCCCGTTTCAGCGGGACAGGACCGGCTCAGTGGCCGCCCGTCTCCTTGAAGCGCTTGTAGGACCGCTCGATCTCGGCCTCGGCGTCGGTGCGGCCCACCCAGTTGGCGCCCTCGACGGACTTGCCGGGCTCCAGGTCCTTGTAGACCTCGAAGAAGTGCTGGATCTCCAGGCGGTCGAACTCCGACACGTGGTGGATGTCGCGCAGGTGCTCCACACGCGGGTCGGTGGCCGGGACGCACAGCAGCTTGTCGTCGCCGCCCGCCTCGTCCGTCATGCGGAACATGCCGATCGCGCGGCACTTGATCAGGCAGCCCGGGAAGGTCGGCTCGTCCAGGATGACCAGCGCGTCCAGCGGGTCGCCGTCCTCGCCGAGGGTGTTCTCGACGAAGCCGTAGTCGGTCGGGTAGGCGGTCGAGGTGAAGAGGCGACGGTCCAGGCGGATCCGACCGGTCTCGTGGTCCACCTCGTACTTGTTGCGCGAACCCTTCGGGATCTCGATCGTGACGTCGAACTCCACCGGTGGCTCCTCCATGATCAGCACATAGTTCTGGTGGTTAAGTGTCCCTCACGCACGTGTGTGATCGCGAAAGGGGCTGGTGGTCGTGCCGGAGCCGAGGCCGTGGCGGGCCGCAGGACCGCAGGTGGAGCGGATTGCGAACGCCGTACGACCGCGTCTGGCGCGGGCCTTCGCAGCCGTACGGCCGCGGGCCGCGCGGCTGACCCGGGCCCTTGTCGCCCGGTCCCCGCACCTCCCCCGTCCGCGAGCCGTCAGGACCTGGCAGTACACCGCGGGCGCCGCCACCGCCGGCCTCGCACTCGCCGCCGGCGTGGTGACCGTGTCCGGCCCCTGGGACGCCAACGGTCAGCGTACGGCCGAGCGGGACAGAGCGATCGCTCTGGACCGCTCAGGTGGCGCAGATCACGGCGGTTCCGGCGCGGCCGCCGGGGCGCCGCTGCCCGCGCCGAGCGCCGCGCCCGTCCTGGTGGGCCTGGACGCCGCGACGCAGGCCGTGGGCACCAAGAAGGCCGCCCCGGGCGGAAAGCCCCTCTCGGACGTCCTCGGGCCCCTTCTGGACGCTCCCGCGCTGGGCGACAGCCACGCGGCGGCCGTCGTCGACGTCACCACCGGCAAGCGCCTGTACGGCAGCGCCGACACCGAGGCCCTCACGCCCGCCTCCACCACCAAGATCGCCACCGCGGTCGCCGCCCTGTCCGCCCTCGGCCCCGACCACCGCTTCACCACCCGCGCGGCCTTCGAACCCGACACCGGCGAGCTCGTCCTGGTCGGCGGCGGCGACCCCACGCTGACCGCCCACAAGGAGGCCGACATCTGGGCGAGCCTGCGCCGGCTCGCCGCCGACACCGCCCAGGCGCTGCACAGGCGCGGCATCCGCAAGGTCACGCTCTCCTACGACACGACCCTGTTCACCGGCCCCGCCCTGCACCCCATCGGCGTCAACGACAACCTCGCCCCGGTCAGCGCCCTGACCGTCGACGAGGGCCGTACCGACGACTCCGCCGGCGGCCCGGCACCCCGGGTGAGCGACCCGGCGAAGGACACGGCCGCCAAGTTCGCGGCCTACCTGAACTCCGCGGGCGTCACGACCTCGTCCCCGGGCCCCTCGAAGGCCTCCACGCGCGCGCAGACCCTCGCCACGGTCTCCTCGCCCCCGCTGGCCGACATCGTCGAGCGGATGCTGACCAACAGCGACAACGACATCGCCGAGACCCTGGCCCGCCAGACGGCGCTCACGAGCGGTCAGCCGGGCAGCTTCGAGGGCGGCGCCGAGGCGATCTCCGCGCGGCTGACGAAGCTGGGCCTGCCGATGGCCGGTGCCTCCTTCCACGACGGCAGCGGCCTCGACCGCGACGACCGGCTCACCCCCGACCTCCTCACCAGCCTGCTGGTCACAGCCGGCGACCCGGCCCGCCCCGGCCTGCGCCCCGTCCTCACCGGCCTGCCCATCGCCGGCTTCACCGGCACCCTGACCAGCCGTTACGCCAATGGCGCGGCCGGCGTCGTACGCGCCAAGACGGGCACCCTGACCGGCGTCAACACCCTGGCCGGCACGGTCGTCGACGCCGACGGCCGCCTCCTGGCCTTCGCCTTCATGGCCGCCGGCACGACGAACCCCGAGGAGGCCCAGTCGGCCCTCGACCGGACGGCCACCGCGCTGGCGGGGTGCGGATGCGGCTAGGCACACGCGCGTGCCGCACGTTCACACGGCCTGCCCGAAGTGGGAACGCTCACGTACGGTTGACGACATGACTGGCTTCGGTGGCACCACATCTCCCGGGATGGTCGACTGGAACCTCGCGGTGGCGACCGCGACACGGCTCGTGCGACCGGGCCCCGACGTCAGCCGCGACGAGGCACGCACCGTCGTCGCGGAGCTGCGACGGCACGCGAGGGCCTCGGAGGAGCACGTCCGGGGCTTCACCCGGATGGGCACCGGCGAGATCCACGACACGCCGGTCCTCGTCGTCGACCGCCCCGGCTGGGTCCGGGCCAACGTCGCCGGCTTCCGCGAGATCCTCAAACCGCTCCTGGAGAAAATGCAGGAGCGCCGCTCCGGAACCCCCGGCAACGCGGTCCTCGGCGCCGTCGGCGGCAAGGTCACCGGGGTCGAACTGGGCATGCTGCTGTCGTTCCTGTCCTCCCGGGTCCTCGGTCAGTACGAGACCTTCGCCCCGGCCACCCGCGAGCTGCCGGCCGGCGAGAACGGCGGTGGCCGCCTCCTGCTCGTCGCGCCCAACATCGTCCACGTCGAGCGCGAACTCGACGTCGAACCACACGACTTCCGCCTGTGGGTGTGCCTGCACGAGGAGACCCACCGCACGCAGTTCACCGCCGTGCCCTGGCTGCGCGACCATCTTGAGGGCGAAATCCAGTCGTTCTTGGCGGAGACCGACGTCGACCCGATGACGTTCCTGGAGCGCATCCGCGAGGCCGCCCAGTCCCTGGCGGGGGGCCGCCCCGAGGGCGAGGAGGACGACGGCGGCCGCTCCTTCGTCGAGCTGGTGCAGACCCCCGCCCAGCGGGAGATCCTCGGCCGCCTCACCGCTGTGATGTCCCTGCTGGAGGGCCACGCCGACTACGTCATGGACGGCGTCGGACCGAGCGTCGTACCGTCCGTGGCCGAGATCCGCGAGAAGTTCCAGCAGCGCCGCGCCAAGGGCGCCTCCCGGCTGGATCTCGCCCTGCGCAAGCTGCTCGGTCTGGATGCCAAACTGAGGCAGTACCGGGACGGCGAACGGTTCGTACGGGCCGTCGTCGAGCAGGTCGGCACCGACGGCTTCAACCGGGTGTGGACCTCGCCCAACACCCTTCCCACCAAGGCCGAGATCGCGAAACCGGCGGACTGGGTCGCGCGGGTGCACCGCAAGGCCGAGTCGTGAACGCGACGGCCGCGTCGTGAATCGAATTCGGCCTGCGGCAGGCGAACGCCCCTCCAATCACCCGTCCGAGGGACCGTGAGCCTTGCGTAGGCGTGCAATGCTCGGGGAACCTCCCGGTTCTGTCACCATCTACACACTCTGAGTGACTGAGCTCGGACCCACCCCCCGACAACTTCATGAAGGGAACCGACCATGGGTCCCCATCCTGCGGTCGCGGCGATACGCCTGGCGGTCCGCCGCGTCCTCCACGACATCCTCAATGACCAGACCTCGGGCGAGATCCCGGGCCGGACGGCCGAGCGGCCCCCCTCCCCGCTCGTCCTCGTCGCGTGCTCCGGCGGCGCCGACTCCATGGCCCTCGCCTCCGCGCTCGCCTTCGAAGCGCCCCGCCTCGGCATCCGCGCCGGCGGCGTCACCGTCGACCACGGCCTCCAGGCCGGCTCCGACCTCCGCGCCGACGAGGTCGCCCTGCGCCTGCGCGGCCTCGGCCTCGACCCGGTCGAGTCGGTCGCCGTGACCGTCGGCCGCGAGGGCGGACCGGAAGCCGCCGCCCGCGACGCCCGCTACGCCGCCCTCGACGCCGTCTCCGAACGCCACGGCGCCACCGCGATCCTGCTCGGCCACACCCGCGACGACCAGGCCGAGACGGTCCTGCTCGGCCTCGCCCGCGGCTCCGGGATCCGCTCCCTGTCCGGCATGGCCGCGGTCTCGGGGGCCGGCGGCCGCTACCGGCGGCCCTTCCTCCAGCTCGACCGGCAGACCGCCCGCAAGGCCTGCATGGTCCAGTCCCTGCCCGTTTGGGACGATCCTCACAACGCCGACCCCGCCTACACCCGCTCCCGGCTGCGGCACGAGGGTCTGCCCGCCCTGGAGAAGGCCCTCGGCAAGGGCGTCGTGGAGGCGCTCGCCCGCACCGCCCAGCTCTCCCGCGACGACGCCGACGCCCTCGACAGCTGGGCCCGCCAGGCCGAGGGTTCCGTACGGGACGGCGCCGGCCTGCTGGAATGCGCCAAGCTGTACGCCCTGCCGCCCGCCGTGCGCCGCCGCATCCTGCGCCGCGCGGCCATCGAGGCCGGTGCTCCGGCCGGCGCGCTGTTCGCCCGTCACATCGAGGAAGTCGACCGCCTGATCACCGGCTGGCGCGGCCAGGGAGCCATCAATCTCCCGGGCAAAGTCGTCGCCCAGCGACAGGGTGGCAGACTGGTGATTCGGCAAGGCTGAATCCCGACACCCGGCGGAGCGACCCTCCGGCGGTCCGGGCGGCCGGCCGCCGGGAAGTGCGGGACGACCGAAAGTGATGCGGGTGGACGCGAAAGACATGGGTGCCGACCTCGAGAAGGTGCTCATCACCAAGGAAGAGATCGACGCGAAGCTGGCGGAGCTGGCCGCGAAGATCGACGCGGAGTACGCGGGCAAGGACCTGCTCATCGTCGGCGTCCTCAAGGGCGCGGTGATGGTCATGGCGGACCTCGCCCGCGCGCTGTCCACGCCCCTCACCATGGACTGGATGGCCGTGTCCTCCTACGGCGCGGGCACCCAGTCCTCCGGTGTCGTGCGGATCCTCAAGGACCTCGACACCGACATCAAGGGCCGGCACGTCCTGATCGTCGAGGACATCATCGACTCCGGGCTGACCCTGTCCTGGCTGATCAACAACCTCGGCTCGCGCGAGCCCGCCTCGCTGAAGGTGTGCACGCTGCTGCGCAAGCCCGACGCCGCGAAGGTCGCGATCGACGTCGAGTGGGTCGGCTTCGACATCCCGAACGAGTTCGTCGTCGGCTACGGCCTCGACTACGCCGAGAAGTACCGCAACCTGCCGTTCGTCGGTACGCTCGCGCCCCACGTCTACGGCGGCTGAGCCACTCGGCTCAAGCCTTGTAGGACGATCGGGAACCCCGGCGGGTTCCGCGCCGTTGAAGCATGCAGAGACGGGCCTCCCGGCTGTTTCGAAACGCTTCGTGCGGCTTCGGACACAGCCACGCTGGGGTACCGTCAGAAGAACTGTCTTATCAAACTCACTATGGCAGGAGGGACGGGGCGGCACCGCTCCGTATGGATGGACGTGAAGCGATACTTCCGTGGGCCGGTCATGTGGATCGTGCTGGCCGTCCTTGCCGTGGTCGTGTTGATGCAGGTCGTCGGCTCGTCCGGCGGCTACAAGACGGTGGACACCGGCCAGGTCGTTGCAGCGATCAATGCCGACAAGGTCCAGTCGGCCAAGATCACCACTGGTGACGAGCAGACCATCAAGGTCACCCTCAAGGACGGCCAGAAGGTCGACGGCAGCTCGAAGATCCAAGCGAGCTACATCGGCGACCAGCAGGGCACCCAGCTCGCCAGCAACCTTCAAACCAAGTACGAGAGCAAGCAGATCCCGGACGGCTACACCGTGTCGCCGTCCAAGCAGAACCCGTTCGTCGGCGTCCTGCTCTCCCTGCTGCCCTTCGTCCTGATCGTGGTCGTCTTCCTGTTCCTGATGAATCAGATGCAGGGCGGCGGCTCCCGGGTCATGAACTTCGGCAAGTCCAAGGCCAAGCTCATCACCAAGGACACCCCGAAGACGACGTTCGCCGATGTCGCGGGCTGCGACGAGGCCGTCGAGGAACTCCACGAGATCAAGGAGTTCCTGCAGGAGCCGGCCAAGTTCCAGGCCGTCGGCGCCAAGATCCCCAAGGGCGTGCTGCTCTACGGCCGCCCGGGTACCGGCAAGACGCTGCTCGCGCGCGCCGTCGCCGGCGAGGCGGGCGTGCCGTTCTACTCGATCTCCGGTTCCGACTTCGTCGAGATGTTCGTCGGTGTCGGTGCCTCCCGTGTCCGTGACCTGTTCGAGCAGGCCAAGGCGAACGCCCCGGCGATCGTCTTCGTCGACGAGATCGACGCGGTCGGCCGCCACCGCGGCGCCGGCCTCGGCGGTGGTCACGACGAGCGCGAGCAGACGCTGAACCAGCTGCTCGTCGAGATGGACGGCTTCGACGTCAAGGGCGGCGTCATCCTGATCGCCGCCACCAACCGCCCCGACATCCTGGACCCGGCGCTGCTGCGCCCCGGCCGCTTCGACCGGCAGATCGCGGTCGACCCGCCGGACCTCCAGGGCCGTCTGGAGATCCTCAAGGTCCACCAGAAGGGCAAGCCGGTCGCGCCTGACGTCGACCTGTCCGCCGTCGCCCGCCGCACCCCGGGCATGACCGGTGCCGACCTCGCGAACGTGCTGAACGAGGCCGCGCTGCTCACCGCCCGCGGCGATCAGAAGCTGATCGACAACAAGGCGCTGGACGAGGCGATCGACCGCGTGGTCGCGGGCCCGCAGAAGCGGACCCGGATCATGTCGGACAAGGAGAAGAAGATCACCGCGTACCACGAGGGCGGTCACGCCCTGGTCGCGGCGGCCTCGCCGAACTCCGACCCGGTCCACAAGATCACGATCCTGTCCCGCGGCCGTGCCCTCGGTTACACGATGGTCCTGCCCGACGAGGACAAGTACTCGACCACGCGCAACGAGATGCTGGACCAGCTCGGCTACATGCTGGGCGGCCGCGCGGCCGAGGAGCTGGTCTTCCACGACCCGACCACCGGCGCCGCGAACGACATCGAGAAGGCCACCAACCTGGCCCGCGCGATGGTCACGCAGTACGGCATGACCGAGCGGCTCGGCGCCATCAAGTTCGGCGGCGACAACAGCGAGCCCTTCCTCGGCCGTGAGATGGCTCACCAGCGCGACTACTCGGAAGAGGTCGCCGCCCTGGTCGACGAAGAGGTCAAGAAGCTCATCGAGAACGCGCACAACGAGGCCTGGGAGATCCTGGTCGAGAACCGCGACGTGCTCGACCAGCTCGTCCTTCACCTGCTGGAGAAGGAGACCCTGGGCAAGGAGGAGATCGCCGAGATCTTCGCCCCGATCGTCAAGCGCCCGCCGCGGCCCGCGTGGACCGGTTCCTCGCGCCGCACCCCGTCCACCCGCCCGCCGGTGCTCTCCCCGAAGGAGCTGGCACTGACCAACGGTGCGAACGGCTCGACGGCCTCGATCAGCACGGTCAAGTCCACTGCGTCGGAGTCCGCTCCGGTGACGGACCAGGCTCCGGAGGACCGCTCCGAGAGCTGAGCGTGTTTCGGCCAACCGGCCCGGAATGCACGCCGCGCCCCCCAGGGTTTTAGCCTGGGGGGCGCGGCATTTTCCTTATGCACGCATGTGGACGACAGGAACGAGGCACCAGATGACCGACCCGGTGACGCTGGACGGTGAGGGACGCATCGGCGAGTTCGACGAGAAGCGCGCCGAGAACGCCGTACGGGAGCTGCTGATCGCGGTCGGTGAGGACCCGGACCGCGAGGGGCTGCGGGAGACGCCGGCGCGGGTGGCCCGGGCGTACAGGGAGATCTTCGCGGGCCTGTGGCAGCAGCCGGAGGACGTCCTGACGACGACGTTCGACATCGGTCACGACGAGATGGTCCTCGTGAAGGACATCGAGGTCTACTCGACCTGCGAGCATCACCTGGTGCCGTTCCGGGGCATCGCGCACGTCGGGTACATCCCGTCGACGTCCGGGAAGATCACGGGCCTGTCCAAGCTGGCCCGGCTCGTGGACGTCTACGCACGCCGCCCGCAGGTGCAGGAACGTCTCACTACGCAGATCGCGGACTCCCTGATGGAGATCCTGGAGCCCCGGGGCGTGATCGTGGTCGTGGAGTGCGAGCACATGTGCATGTCCATGCGCGGCATCCGCAAGCCGGGGGCGAAGACCATAACGTCGGCCGTCCGCGGTCAGCTGCGGGACGTCGCCACCCGGAACGAGGCGATGAGCCTGATCATGGCGCGCTGAACCGCGCGCCGGACCCGGCGGGGTGCGGCCGGGCGGTCACGCCGCCGGTTCCGCCCCCGGGTGGTTCTGGTCCTCGTCGTCCGGGAGCTTGCACACGCGCTCCAGGAACAGGGCCGCCACTATCACCGCGATGCCGGCCAGCACCGAGAAGCCGGCGTAGATGGCCTGGTCGCGGCGGGTGGGCAGGTCCAGCAGCTCCAGCAGGAACACGCCCGTGCCGCCGTACATGCCGGCGACGAGGGCCGCGACCAGGGCGCTGGCCTGGCCGAAGACGACCGCGCGGGCGGCCATCAGCGGGTCGACGCCCTTGGCGCCGGGCCGGCGCTCGCGCTGGGCCTTGAACCGGGCGCGCAGCGAGAGCGCCGTCGCGGCCAGGACCACGGCGATCAGGGCGAGCACGACGGGCGCGGCCAGGGGGACGCTCGGCAGGGTCCCGATCGCGTTCCAGAGGCGGGCGCCCGCCCACGACAGGACTCCGGCCACGACGAACACGCCGGCCAGCACCCTGATGCGCAGCTCTTTCACGGTGTCCCTTCAGCTCCCCCGGACCGGCCCGGACCGTGGTCGTTCCGACCTTGCCGTCCTGACCTTAACGACTACTCGGGCAGTCGGAGTTCCAGGTCCGCGCGGGGCGTCACGCCGTCGCGGGTGACGGCCGCCAGCAGATCGGCCACCGGACCCCGGCCGGGGAGCTTGGCCTGCGGGTCCACGTCGTGCCAGGGGGCGAGCACGAAGGCGCGCTCGTGGGCGCGCGGGTGGGGGAGGGTGAGCCGCGGGTCGTCGGAGGTGACGTCGGCGTAGGCGACGATGTCGACGTCCAGGGTGCGCGGGCCCCAGTGTTCGTCCCGGACCCGCTTGAAGGCCTCCTCGACGGCGTGCGCGCGCTCCAGCAGGGACTCGGGGGGCAGGGTGGTCTTCAGGACCACGATCGCGTTGAAGTACGACGGCTGGGTGCCGGGTGCCACGCCCCACGGCTCGGTCTCGTACACCGGCGAGACGGCTTTGACGCGCACTCCCGGGGTGTCCTCCAGCGCGTCGACGGCGCCCTGGAGGGTCTCCAGGCGGTTGCCGAGGTTGGCGCCGATGGAGATGACGGCCCATTTGGGGTTCTGCAAGGTCGTGTCGGCGGCGTCGACCTGCTCGACGACCGAGGCGGGCACCGGCTGGACGGTCGGGTCGCTGTGACCCTGGAGGTACGGTCGGGTCATACTCGGCTCCTGGTGATGGTGACGGTCACGTCGTCGAAGGGGACGGTGATCGGCGCGTCCGGCTTGTGGACGCACACCTCCACCTCCAGGACCCCTTCGTGCTTCAGACAGGTGCGCGCGATCCGCTCGGCGAGCGTCTCGATGAGGTTCACCGGCTCGCCCTCGACCTCGGCCACGACTTCCTCGGCCACGACGCCGTAGTGCACGGTCTTCGTCAGGTCGTCGTCCGCCGCGGCCGGCCGGGTGTCCAGCCCGAGGACGAGGTCCACGATGAAGGTCTGGCCCTCTTCGCGCTCCTTGGGGAACACACCGTGGTGCCCGCGGGCCTTGAGGCCGCGCAGCGCGACACGATCCACGCGAATCACTCCTGCAATCGTCGGGAAGGACCGGTCCGTACCGCGTGCGGGCGGCACACCGGCCTCTGACGAATCTACCTGCGGGTGCTGACACAGCCGGGGCGCGGGGCCACGGGGCCGCCGCGGGCCATGAGCGTTCATCTCGTGTTTCCCCCGGGAAACCCGGCCACGCCATGGGCTGATAGCCGCTCATACCCCGGGGTAGGTGATTCCAACCACTTCTTCGCAGCCGGGGAACCGCCGGCTGTTCAGCCGAGGAGGCCGTCGTCCGGATTCGTGCCGTTTGTTCCGGGCGTGTCGTCCGTGGCGTCCATGTCCTCGACGGCCTCGGCGTCCTCGGCGTCCTCGCTCTCCGCCATCACGGGGGAGGCGTGATGCGACCAGATCTTCCAGCCGGCGGGGGTGCGCCGGAACACGTTCGTGGCGACGACGAGCTGACCGACCAGCGGCCCCAGCTCCCCGCCGTCCGCGGGTGCCGGGCCGCCGCTGAGGATGTTCTCGGTGCAGGTCACGAGCGCCGTGTCGCCGGTGACGGACACGTGCACGTCGGTGAGGAAGAACTGGATGTAGTCGGTGTTGGCCATGATCAGGGCGTACGACCTGAGGACCTCGCCGCGGCCGGTCAGCACGGGCCAGCCGGGGTGCACGCAGGAGATCACCCCGGTGTCCGCCGGGTCGTGGTACTCCTCGTCCACGCCCAGGTCGGCGGGGCTGAGCCAGAGCGAGGACAGCTCCTCGAAGTCGCCGCGTTCCATCGCCTCGTAGAAGGCGGTGTTGGCGGCCTCCACCTGTTCGACGTCGATGTGAGGGGCGCTCACCGCTCTCCTTCCACCTCGTGCTCGCCGCCGGCGTCCGGCGTGTGACCCGTTTCACGCGCCCCTTCCACGGCCCGTGCGACCCGAACCGCGTCCGCGGTGGCGCGTACCTCGTGCACACGCACCGCCCAGGCGCCGGAGTGCGCCGCGAGCGCCGAGACGGCGGCCGTGGCGGCGTCGCGCTCCCTGGCCGGCGGGGGCGCCCCCTCCGGGCCGGCCAGCACCCGGCCGAGGAACCGCTTGCGGGAGGCGGCCACGAGCAGGGGGTGGCCGAGGACGCGCAGACGGTCGAGGTGGGCGAGGAGGGTGAGGTCGTGCCCGGCCTCCTTGGAGAAGCCGAGGCCGGGGTCGACGACGATGCGGTCCGGGGCGACACCGCCCGCCAGAACGGCCTCCACGCGCGCGTGCAGCTCGTCCACGACCTCGGCGACGACGTCCTCGTAGACGCCCTGGACGTTGCCGCCCGCCAGGAAGCCGCGCCAGTGCATCACGACGAACGGGGCGCCCGCAGCGGCGACCACCGGGATCATCGCGGGGTCGGCGAGGCCGCCGCTGACGTCGTTGACCAGGGCTGCACCGGCCGCGAGGGACTGCTCGGCCACGGAAGCGCGCATGGTGTCGACGGAGACGACGACGCCCTCGGAGGCGAGGCCGCGCACGACGGGGATGACGCGCCGCAGCTCCTCGGCCTCGTCCACGCGCGTGGCGCCGGGCCGGGTGGACTCGCCGCCGACGTCGACCAGGTCCGCGCCCTCGGCGACGAGGTCCAGACCGTGTTTGACGGCGCGTGTCGTGTCGAACCAGCGGCCGCCGTCGGAGAAGGAATCGGGGGTCACGTTGACGACGCCCATGACCGCGCACCGGTCCCATGCCGGAAGGCCCGTCACCCGGCCGCGTCCGCTGAGATTGTTCATACGTTCAGCGTAGGCCCAGGAGCGGGCCGTGAACGCGCGGCGGCCCGGGCGGAAGCCCCTGCTGGAGGAGGTGGGACTGCCGTCCGGGCCGGTCCTCGGTCATCCCGCGCGGCGCCGTGCCGTGCGCGCCGTTCAGGCCGCGCGCACGTCGTGTTCCGCCATGGTGTGCGCGCAGGGGCGCTCGGCGACCGCCCTGCGCCGGCGCAGGAAGCGCGGGAGCGGCAGGGCGATGTGGACGAAGCCCTCCGCCTGCATGGCCGCGAAGCCGATGCGGGGCAGGTCGGCGGAGTTGCGGTAGACCACGAAGCGCGGCTCCCAACGCGGCCGGAACTTGGCGTTGAACTTGTACAGCGACTCGATCTGGAACCAGCGCGAGAGGAACACCAGCAGCCCGCGCCAGGCACGCAGCACCGGACCGGCGCCGATCTTCTCGCCGCGCGCGAGGGCGGAGCGGAACATCGCGAAGTTCAGCGAGATCCGGGTGATGTCGAACTTCGGCGCGGCCTGGAGGGCGGCGACGATCAGGAGCTCGTTCATGCCCGGGTCCGCGCTGCGGTCGCGGCGCATCAGGTCCAGCGAGACGCCGTCCTTGCCCCACGGCACGAAGTGCAGGATCGCCTTCAGGTCGCCGTACTCGCCGGGCTCGTCGTCCTGCTTGTGGGCGGTGGCGATCAGGCAGTCCCCGTCGGCCGGGTCGCCGACGCGGCCGAGCGCCATGGAGAAGCCGCGCTCGGTGTCCGTGCCGCGCCAGTCGTCGGCGGCGCGCCGGACGCGCTCCAGCTCGCCGTCGCTGAGGTCACGGATGCGCCGTACCCGGGTTTCGTAGCCGGCCCGCTCGATGCGCTTGACCATTTGTCGGACGTTGCGCATCGCGCGTCCGGCGAGCGAGAAATCCGCGACGTCCACCACCGCCTCGTCGCCCAGTTCGAGGGCGTCCAGGCCGGTCTCGCGGGTCCACACCTCGCCGCCCGTCTCCGAGCAGCCCATGACGGCCGGGGTCCACGAGTGGGCCTTGGCCTCGTCCATGAAGCGCTCGATGGCGCCGGGCCAGGCCTCGACGTCGCCGATGGGGTCGCCGCTGGCGAGCATCACGCCGGAGACGACGCGGTAGGTGACCGCCGCCTTGCCGCTGGGCGAGAAGACGACCGCCTTGTCCCGGCGCAGCGCGAAGTGGCCGAGCGAGTCCCGGTGCCCGTGCTTGGCCAGCAGCGCGCGCAGCTGCGCCTCGTCCTCCTCGGTGAGCCGCGCGGCCGGGTGCTCGGGGCGGAAGGCCAGGTAGATCGTGGTGACCGCGGTGATCCAGCCGAGCGCGCCGAGGGAGAAGGCGACGGTCCAGGAGGCGTTGCCCGCGTAGTCGACGGGGCCCTCGAAGCCGAACAGGCCGTAGACGACGTGGGTGAGCCGGTCGGCCAGGCTCGGGTTGCCGATCGTCCGGTGCGGGTGGACGCTCACGATCACGAGGCCGAGCACGAGGGAACCCGCACTCATAAGTACGAAGTTGGTAAGAGCACGCCACCTGCTGCGCGGGTCCGGCAGGGCCGCGAACTCGTTCCGGTGCCGCAGCAGCGGCAGGAGCAGTGCGACCGCGATCAGCATGCCGACGAGCGAGTGGCGGTACGCGAACTGCGCCACGGCACCCGCCGGCAGCAGCGCGACCGCGGCCCGCCATGCCCGGCGCTTGCGCCGCTTGAGCCCGTGCGCGAGCAGGAGGAGCAGCACGCCGGCGCTCAGCGAGAGCGCCGCCGCGAAGGGCCCGAACGAGCCCGGCAGCACCTCGGCGATCGCGTGCATGCGACTGTGGCGGAAGCGCGGGAAGACACCCGCGGCAATGTCCAGGACGCCCACGAGTGCGGCCGCCCTGCTGACCAGAGTGGGAACGACCTCGGGACGCGGGCCGCGAAGTATGCGCCGCGCCCGGCTCTTACCACCCGGAACCTCGCCCGACAATTCCCCATCTATCCTGACAGACATCGCATCCCGTAGTTCTGCGAGAGACCTTGAACCCGGGCCCGATCAGGGCATCCGGCGACATTGCGCCCTCTAGGACGGTGTCTCGGGGGGAGAGGTTCACTCCTCATCGGAAAGTCGGGTCAAAGGCCAAGGAAAGCCCCGGGCAAGCCCTCGCAATAAGGCGTGGGTACCGGGCGGAGAGCGCAGGCAGGAAGCAGCCCATGGGACTCACGAGCAATAAAGTGCTGTTGCTGGCGATCGTGTTCGCAGCCGTGCTGTTCGCCGGCACGGTGTGGCTGTGGCCGCGACTGGCACGGCAGAGCTGGCAGTCCGTCGGCGGGCGCATCGGTCTGCTGTTGACCACCCAGCTCGCGATCTTCGCCTCCGTCGGGCTCGCTGCCAACCAGGCCTTCGGGTTCTACGCCAGCTGGTCGGACCTGTTCGGCCAGGAGAACGCCCAGGGTGTGGTCGTCGACCACATAGCGGGCGGCGGCAAGACCGGTTCGATCAAGGTGGTCTCCACGTCCCACGTCGCGGGCGTGGGCGGCGGGATGCCGCAGCTGACCGGGCAGGTCCAGAAGGTCGACATCGTCGGCCGTACGACCCACCTCGCCACCCCGGCCTACGTGTACCTGCCCCCGGAGTACTTCCAGCCGCAGAACCACGCGCGCAAGTTCCCCGTCTCCGTGGTCCTCACGGGCTACCCGGGCACCGCCGAGGCGCTGGTGAACAAGCTGGACTACCCGAGCACGGCGCAGCAGCTGGCCAAGAGCGGCAAGATGCAGCCGATGATCCTGGTCATGCTGCGGCCGACCGTGGCGCCGCCGCGGGACACCGAGTGCGTGGACGTTCCGGGCGGCCCGCAGGTCGAGACCTTCTTCGCCAAGGACCTGCGCAACTCGGTGATGGAGCAGTACCGCGTCGACAAGACGCCTGCCAGCTGGGGCATCGTCGGTGACTCGACCGGCGGCTACTGCGCGCTGAAGATCGCCATGCACCACCCGGGCTCCTACGCGGCCGCCGCGGGTCTCTCGCCGTACTACAAGGCTCCGATCGACCCCACCACCGGCGATCTCTTCCACGGCAACAAGGACCTGCAGAACCGGGCCAACCTGTTCTGGGCGATCAAGCATCTGACCGCGCCCGAGACCTCGCTCCTCGTGACCAGCAGCAAGGTCGGTGAGCACAACTACAAGGACACGATGAAATTCATCCAGGCCGTGCAGGGCACGAACGTGACCAGGATTTCCTCGATCATCCTTCCGAGCGGCGGGCACAACTTCAACACCTGGAAGCGGGAGATCCCGCCGACCCTCCAGTGGCTCAGCACGAAGCTGACCGCCAACTGAAATCGTTGCCCTGATGCCCCGTGAAGCGCACAGTGTGGCTGTGTTTTTACGGGGCGGGGGCCCGCGATTCGCCTACGCGCGGTAAGTTTCTGGCCATGCCACGTGGACGCCACCGCCATTCCCCACCTCTGCACCGGCTGTTGCCTCCCTCGGCGATCGCCGGTGTCTCCGTCGTCTGCGCGCTGGGTCCCTGGGTGTTCTCCGGGGCCACGGTGTTGCGCGCACTGGCCGCGGCCGCCGCGGCGACCGCCGTCGTCGGCGCGATCGTGATGCGCCGCTGGGACGCGCAGGCGGGCAAGCAGGTCGCCGAACTCACGCGCGCGCGTGCCAGCGACGAATGGCGCAACGAGGAACGGGTCGCCGAACTGGAGACCGACCTTGAGGAATCCCGCGAGCTGCGCGCCAAACTGGAGCAGCGGCTGCGCGCCAAGCGTGCCGAGCTGGCCGGCCTGCGCAACGAGCACGCGGCCCTGCTGCGCCGGTACGCCACGGCGGAGACCGAGCGCGCGAGCGCCCTGGAGGGCCGCCGGCTGCTGGAGATCGAGGCCGCCGAGCCCTCGTCCTCACTCGCCCTGCCGCCCGCGCGCAGCGCCGAGCCCCGGCAGGAGCCGGAGCCGGTTGCGGCCGAGGTCACGCAGGAGGACGACCACGAGGCCTCGTCGGCGAACGCGGTGTTCTCGTCCGAGGGCGCCTGGCTGTACAAGCGTGCCCTGACGGCTCTGGCCGGGTTCGAGCGGGAGGCTCCGGCCGAGGCCGAGGCCGAGGCCGAGGCCGTCGGCGAGTCCGGGTTCGAGTCCGAGGCTGTGGCGCTCGACGAGGAGGAGGCCGAGCCCGAGGCGGCCGAGGACGCGGTTCCTGAGGCCGAGCTCTCCGACGACACCGATTCCGATGGTGCCGATTCCGAGACCGAGACCGACTCCGTCGCCAAAGGAGAAGGCGCCGAGTCCGTCGAAGCCGAAGCCGAAGCCGGAGCCGGGGCCGACGAGGACGCCGCGAACGCTGTGACCGGCGACGTGACCGACGCCGCCGGTGCCGCCGCGAGCGAGGCCGCCGCGCCGAGCGCGGCTCTTGAACCGGTACGGCCGATGGGGCAGCCGCCCGCCGGGCACTTCACGGTGCCGACCGCGGTGGCCGTCGTACCTGCCGCACCCGCTCGGCGACCGGTGGTCGAGGGTGGTTTCGACTTCTTCGGCACCCAGAAGGCCGCGCCCGAGACCGCGCTGGACTCCGTGCAGAACGAGGACCTCGCCGACGTCGTCGGACAGGAGGCCATCGCCGTGCACAAGGCCGAGGCCGAGGCCGCGTTCAAGCCCGCCGACGCGCAGGCGGACGGCGCGGGTCAGGTCATCGACCTGACCGCGCACGACGAGACCGAGCAGATCGACGTCCAGGGGCTGCGCAGCGCGGCTTCCTGACGCGTGCTCCGCAGTCCCGCGAGGCACACGGCCCGGCTTCCCCGAGGGGAGCCGGGCCGTACGTCGTTCCTGCGCTCCCCAGCGCTCACCCGGCGGTCATCCAGCGGTCCGGGCGGGCGTCCCGGCGTCCGGTGCGGGACCGCTCGGCCTGCTCGCGCAGGAGCCGTACGGCCTCCTCGGCGTCCCGCTGCCCGGCGGTGACGGTCTTTCCGGCCCCGGTGTCCACGTGGACGTCGGCGAGCCGCCACACGCGCTGCCAGGGCCCCTGGGTGAGCCGTACGCTCTGCACCTTGGCGTGCGGGACCAGCGAGAGGCTGCGGCGCAGCAGGCCGTGCCGGGTGGCGAACACCGTGCCGGTGACCGCGAGGCGACGGCCGCGCCACCACACCGGTACGCACCACCGGGCCCGCCCCGGTGCGCGGGACAGTTCCCGAGGCACCGTCACGCCCGGCAGCACGCGCGCGATGACGGACTCGGCGACCGCGCGCGGGGCGACCGGTATCAGCACCGAGTTGGCGGACCCGGCCACGTCCAGCTCCACCCGCACCCAGCCGAGCCGCCGCCACAGCAGGGGCTCCACGATCCGCACGGTCTGCACCCGGCCGGGCGGCACCGTCTCGTGCGTGCGGTCGAGCAGCCCGTGGTCGATGCGCAGCCCGTCCGGGGACTCGGCCACCTTCCAGTCGAACTCGGCGGCGAACCGTCCCGCGCTGTGCGCGCCGGCCCCGCCGAGCAGCGGCAGGGCGGTGCCGAGGACGGTCCACAGGCTGTGGGTGGTGAGCCACAGCACGGTCGGCACGAGGAGCGCGGCGCACAGCGAGCCCCAGGTGGCGGCCGTCAGCACCAGGGAGAGCGCGAGCGCGCGCGGGGGCACGTGCAGCAACTCGTGCGCCGGTGCCTCCCCGACTTCATGCGCCGTCTCGGGTGCGAAACCCGCCGCGCGCGCGAGCAGTTCCGCGCGCAGGGCGCGCGCCTCCTGCTCGCCGAGGAAGGCCAGCTCGTCCTTCTTGTCGGCGCCCACGACGTCGATCCGCAGCTTCGCGACGCCCGCCACGCGCGCGAGGAGGGGACGCGAGACGTCCACGGCCTGGATGCGCTCCAGCCGGATGTGCGCGGTGCGCCGGAACAACAGGCCGGTGCGGATGCGCAGTTCGGAGCCGGTGACCGCGAAGTGCGTGAACCACCAGGACAGGAAGCCGTACAGACCGGCCACCGGCACCAGGACCGCGAGGCCCAGCAGGAGCATGGTGTCGGTCAGCCGCGCCAGCTGCTCCTGCGCGCTGTTCGGGTCGTGCGCCGCCCAGCCGACGAGTACGGCGACCGGCGCCCACGCCCGCCGGAAGGGCGTGACCGGGTGCAGCCGGCGCTCGGTCACGGGTACGCGCTCCTCGGCGTCCGTGCCGTCGGCGTGGTCCTGGCTGCTCACAGGCCCGCCGATCGTGCCTCGCCCAGCTCGGTGAGCCGGTCCCGCAGCCGTTCCGCCTCGGCCGGGTCCAGGCCGGGGATGGTCGCGTCGGTCGCGGCGGCCGCCGTGTGCAGCTGCACGGTGGCCAGCCCGAAACGGCGCTCCACCGGCCCGGAGGTGACCTCCACCAGCTGCATCCGCCCGTACGGCACCACCGTCTGCTCGCGCCACAGCACGCCGCGGCTGATCAGCAGGTCGTCCGCGCGCTCGGCATACCGCCACGAGCGCCAGTTGCGCCCCAGCAGCCGCCAGCACCACGCGGCGCCCGCGACGGGCAGCAGCGCGAACGCCGCCCACGCGGGACCCGCGAACAGGCCCGGCAGCAGACCCGCGGCGAGCGCGAGCAGCGCCGTCCACACCGCGAGCAGCAGCCGGCGCATCCGCAGCAGGCCGGGCGGCAGTCCCCGCCACACCGGCTCGTCCCCGGGCATCCCTGGTATCCCCGCTGTCCCCGCTGTCCCCGCCTCGTGCGGGCTCCCCGTTTCCATGGGGCCAGCGTACGTAGGGGAAACTGGGGCCATGACTCCTACGACCCAGACCACCGTCGGGATCGGCGGCGCCGCGGAGAGCACGGACATGGTGCTCAACATCGGGCCCCAGCACCCGTCCACGCACGGTGTGCTGCGGCTCAAGCTGGTGCTGGACGGGGAGCGCATCGTGCGCGCGGAGCCCGTGATCGGGTACATGCACCGCGGCGCCGAGAAGCTCTTCGAGGCGCGCGACTACCGGCAGATCATCGTGCTCGCCAACCGCCACGACTGGCTGTCGGCGTTCTCGAACGAGCTGGGCGTGGTCATCGCCGTGGAGCGGATGCTCGGCATGGAGGTGCCCGAGCGGGCGGTGTGGACGCGCACGCTGCTCGCCGAGCTGAACCGGGTGCTCAACCACCTGATGTTCCTCGGCTCCTATCCGCTGGAGCTGGGCGGCATCACCCCGGTGTTCTACGCGTTCCGCGAGCGCGAGGTGCTCCAGAACGTGATGGAGGAGGTCTCCGGCGGGCGCATGCACTACATGTTCAACCGCGTCGGCGGCCTCAAGGAGGACCTGCCGGCCGGCTGGAGCGCACGCGCGCGTGCCGCCGTCGCCGCCGTGCGCTCGCGCATGGACGTCTTCGACGACCTGGTGCTCGGCAACGAGATCTTCCGGGGGCGCACGCGCGGGGTCGGCGCGCTGACGCCGGAAGCGGTGCACGCCTACGGCGTCAGCGGACCCATCGCGCGAGCCTCGGGCGTCGACTTCGACCTGCGCCGCGACGAGCCGTACCTGGCGTACGGCGACCTCCAGGACACCCTGAAGGTCGCGACCCGGAGCGAGGGGGACTGCCTCGCCCGCTTCGAGGTGCTTCTGGAGCAGACCCACAACGCGCTCGACCTCGCCGACGCCTGCCTGGACCGGCTCGCCGGGCTGCCGCCGGGCCCGATCAACCAGCGGCTGCCGAAGGTCCTGAAGGCGCCCGAGGGACACACGTACGCGTGGACCGAGAACCCGCTCGGCATCAACGGCTACTACCTGGTCAGCAAGGGCGAGAAGACGCCGTACCGGCTCAAGCTGCGCTCGGCGTCGTTCAACAACATCCAGGTGCTGACCGAACTGCTGCCGGGGACGCTGGTGGCGGACATGGTGGCGATCCTGGGGTCGATGTTCTTCGTGGTCGGCGACATCGACAAGTAGGCCGGGCGGCTAGCGGGCGGCCGGGGGCTTCGCCTCCAGCGGGTCCGGGACGCCGACCGGCTGGACCAGCCAGCCGAAGTCGCCGAGGCCGCCCGGCGCGGTGAGTTCGCCGGCCTCTCCAGCGCTCGCGAGGGCGCGTACGTAGGCGGCGGGGTCTGTGGAGGCCAGCGCGAGCGGGGGGCGCGCGCCGGTGATGTCCAGGGCGTGCAGGGCGGCGCGCTGCGTGAGCAGGCGCGCGGGCGACAGTGTGCGCGCCGAGTCGTGGGGCTCCCGCGCCGCGTCATGGGGTGTGCGCGCCGTGTTCTGGGGCGCGGAGGGCGCGGGAGGGGTGTTCAGGGGCGCGCTGGCGGTCTTCTGGGATGTATGCGCCCTCTCGGGGGGCGTGCGCGCCTCGCTGGAGGGCATGCGCGACCAATCGGGAGACGTGCGCGCGGGAGACGTAGGCGGCGAATCGGGGGATGTGCGCGGTTTGCCCTGGGGTGACTGCCCCGTACTCCCGGAATCCGGGGCGCCGGCCGCCGCGCACGCGTCCAGTGCCACGTGCGCGGTGATGTCGCACGATCCGTCCGGCACGGGCGCCGTCTCGCGTCCCTCCCGGAAGCCGGTGAGCGTCCCGAACGGGGGGCGCGTGTCGAGGGTGTGCGCGTAGTCCACCGCCACGGCGAGTCCCCGCACCAGCCGGCCGACCGCCGACGCCCACGCCAGGTCCCGGGGCAGCCCGATCTCCGCGCGCAGCCCCTCCTCGGCGGGCAGCGGCCACCAGCGGGCGAGCCAGTCCGCGTCCGCGCCCGTCACGGGCTCCCCGAGCCGCTCGGTGCCGTCCTCGGCGACGAGCACCAGCCGGGGCACCCCCGCGGAGTCGACCTCGGCGACGTCGGCGGGCACGTTGTCCAGCCACTCGTTGGCGAACAGCAGCCCGGTGACCGCCGCCGGGGGCTCGGGCAGCCAGGTGATGCGCGGGTCCAGGCCGGGCGGGCGGTCGGCGCGTTCCACGGCGTATCCACGCGCGCGTGCGGCCACGTCGGCCGGCAGGGCGGCGAGCACGCCGGCGACCAGCTCGCCCCGGCCCGCTCCCATGTCGACGAAGTCCAGCGCGTCGGGCCGCCCCAGGACCTCGTCCACCCGGCACAGCAGCCGGGCCACGGCCCGCGCGAACAGCGGGGAGGCGTGCACGGACGTGCGGAAGTGGCCGGCCGGTCCCTCCGGGCGCCGGTAGAAGCCGCCGGGCCCGTACAGCGCCGCCTCGGCCGCCACACGCCAGCCGCGCCAGCCGCGCCAGCCGCGCCCGCCGTGCTCGTCCGGTCGGCCGCCACCGCCGTCACCGTGGCCGCCGGAAGCCCATTCCGCTTCCCGCGCCGTTTCATCCGTCACCGGAACAGACTAGGCGCACAGATGATCACTTCCTCCACCTTGCGGAGTACGCGCACCGGGTGTGGATCGGCCCTCCGGTTGACCCCTGCACGCATCCCGTTTCCCTACTCTGGGTTACGTGCAGAGCCTCTACGACTTCCTCCGCCGCCACCCGACCTGGGTCGACACCTTCTGGGCCGTCGTCCTGTTCGGGCTGTCCGGCGTGAGCGTGGTCAATCTGCACAGATCGGGAGGGCACCACGGGTCGATCGCCGCGGGCCTGGCCGTGTCCGTCGTCCTGTGCACGGTCGTCGCACTGCGCCGCCGTTTCCCGGAGGCGATGCTGCTGGTCGCGTGCGCGACCGGACTGGCCCAGCTGGTCCTGGACGTCGAGACGACCGTCGCCGACTTCGCGATGCTGGTGATCACGTTCACGGTCGCGGCGACCGGCGCGCGCTGGGCCTCGCGGGTCGCGCTCTGCGTCAGCCTCGTCGCGGCGACCGTCGCGCAGATGCGCTGGCCGACCGCGCACTCCGGCTTCGTCGGGCACATCGCCGTCGCGGTCTTCCAGACGGTGCCCTTCGCGCTCGCCTGGGTGCTCGGTGACTCCATGCGCACGCGGCGCGCCTACTTCGCCCAGCTGGAGGAGCGCGCCGCCCGCCTGGAGAAGGAGCGCGAGGCCCAGGCGAAGGTCGCGGTCGCCGCCGAGCGCGCCCGGATCGCGCGCGAGCTGCACGACGTCGTCGCACACAACGTGTCGGTGATGGTGGTGCAGGCCGACGGCGCCGCCTACGTCCTCGACGCCGCCCCCGACCAGGCCAGGAAGGCCCTGGAGACGATCTCCTCCACGGGCCGGCAGGCCCTCGCCGAGATGCGCCGCCTGCTGGGCGTGCTGCGCACCGGTGAGCACCAGGAGGGCGGGGAGTACGTCCCGCAGCCCGATGTCGACCAGATCGACGACCTCGTCGAGCAGTGCCGCACCTCCGGGCTGCCGGTCGACTTCAAGGTCGAGGGCACCCCGCGTCCGCTGCCGAGCGGCGTGGAGCTGACCGCGTACCGGATCGTGCAGGAGGCGCTGACCAACACCCGCAAGCACGGCGGGCCCAACGCGGGCGCGAGCGTGCGGCTGGTGTACTTCGACGACGGCCTCGGCCTGCTGGTCGAGGACGACGGCAAGGGCGCCCCGCACGAGCTGTACGAGGAGGGCGGCGCCGACGGCCAGGGGCACGGGCTGATCGGCATGCGCGAGCGCGTCGGCATGGTCGGCGGCACGCTGGACGCGGGCCCGCGCCCGGGCGGAGGATTCCGCATCAGCGTCCTGCTCCCGCTCAAACCGGCGCACTGATGTCTTCGCGCGCTCCCGACTGACACCCGTAAGCCGCCCCCTGAAAGCCGATTTCTGAAAAGAGGCCCGATGACGATCCGCGTGATGCTCGTCGACGACCAGGTGCTGCTGCGCACCGGGTTCCGGATGGTGCTCGCCGCCCAGCCGGACATGGAGGTCGTCGCGGAGGCGGGCGACGGCGTCGAGGCCCTCCAGGTACTGCGCACCACCCCGGTCGACGTCGTCCTGATGGACGTCCGCATGCCGAAGCTGGACGGTGTGGAGACCACCCGGCGGATCTGCGCGGAGCCGGACGCGCCGAAGGTGCTGATCCTGACCACGTTCGACCTGGACGAGTACGCGTTCTCCGGACTGAAGGCGGGCGCCTCCGGGTTCATGCTCAAGGACGTGCCGCCCGGTGAGCTGCTGGCCGCCATCCGGTCCGTGCACAGCGGTGACGCGGTCGTGGCGCCCTCCACCACCCGGCGGCTGCTGGACCGCTTCGCGCCGATGCTGCCCTCCGGCGGCAAGGAGCCGCGGCACAAGGAGCTGGAGCGGCTCACCGACCGGGAGCGGGAGGTGATGGTGCTCGTCGCGCAGGGCTTGTCCAACGGGGAGATCGCGGCCCGGCTGGTGCTCAGCGAGGCCACGGTCAAGACCCACGTGGGCCGCATCCTGACCAAGCTCGGCTTGCGCGACCGGGTGCAGGTGGTCGTGCTGGCGTACGAGACCGGGCTGGTCCGCGCGGGCGGGCACGGCTGACCCGAGCTCAACCGGAGGCGTGCGGGCGCCCGACGGGGGCGGGGGCGTCGCACGGTCGGCCGGCGCCGGTGTGCCGGCCTCGACGGGTCTGCGGGCACCGACCGGGCGGGACCGGTGCCCGCCGTGGGGTGACACGGGGCTCCGGTGGGGTGGACTGTCGGCCCCCGCGGGGAGGCGTCAGCGCAGGACGCCCTCGATGAAGTCGCTGCCCAGCCGGGCCACCGCGGACAGGTCCAGCTGGTGCTGAACGTACCGGCCGCGGCGGCAGTCCGTGATCAGGCCCGCCCTCTTCAGCACCGCGAGGTGCCGGGATATCTCGGGGGCCGACATGCCGTGCGCGTCGGCCAGTTCGCCCGTGGTGTGCGGGGCGCGCGCGAGATGCCGGCACAGCCGCATCCGCACCGGGTGGGCCAGCGCCTCCAGGCGGCGCGTGAGCTGTTCGACGGACGGGGCCTGCGGACGCGTGCCGCTCGCGGGGTAGGTGATCGACGGCTGCCAGCCGAAGCGGTGCAGCACCATGACGTGCGGCCAGCCGAGGCTGGTCGGCACCAGGACCAGGCCGCCCTCGCCCGTGGCGGTGCGGCCCACCGAGAGCTTGTCGACCGTGATCAGCCCGGCCTCCTCGTCCAGCGAGACGGCCTCGGACAGCGACGTGACGGCTTCGCCGAGGCCCCTGTGGCGCAGCAGTTCGGTCCGGTGCCGGGCGTCGGCGGCGAGCTGGGGCTGGATGCGGGCCCAGGTGTCGGCGAAGAAGGCCTCGTCGCAGTCGAGCATCAGCTGTCGGAACCACGCCCGGACGAGCGGCGGGTCCTCCAGCAGCCGGCGCGTGAACTGCTCCTGTACGGCCCCGCGCGCGGCGGCCAGCTCCAGGGCGCGGCGGCGCAGCTCCGGGTCGTCCAGCAGGGCCGGCTCCTGGACGTCGTAGCGCAGCCGACAGGTGAACTCCAGGGCGGCGTCGACGAACTGCTGGTCCGTCAGCTTGTCCAGGAGGTCCAGGTCCTCGGCGAGGGTGGCGCCGGGCACCGTGCGCCGGCCGGGGATGCCGCCGAAGGGGGCGAAGACGTCCGAGAACGTCGTACGCCACAGGAAGTCGGCCTCGCAGAGCCGGTCGGCGAGGCGGGGGTCCAGCCGGGACGAGACGGCGGTCGCCCAGCCCTGGAGATCGGGGTGGTGGCCGGGCTCGCTGAGCGCGTGCAGCGCCATCCCCAGCTCCGCCAGCGGGGAGGGCACGACCCGGACCCGCTCGGGCGGCAGTCCGGTGATGTCGATCGTCACGCTCATGCACCCATCGTGCACCGGCCCACTGACAGTGCCCCCGTGGATTGACGGCGGTCGTCAATCCACGGGACATCCGCACCGGGCTCGACCAGGCTGAAGGCACCGGGGCAGCCGCGGAGCCCGATCACCCACAGAACAGCCACGTCCCGAACATCCTGTAGAGGCGATCCGCCATGAGCGTCACCCAGCAGTACCTCCTCGACATCCACCGGGCGCGCACGCTCGGCGAGCCCGAGCCGCCCGCGCCGGGCCGCCACGACCTTCAGACCGTGCGCGAACTGCGCGCGTACCGGCGCTTCAGCGCGGTCGTCGCCGAGCGCCCGGCACGCGGGCGCGTGCGATACGCCCTGCGCCGCCGGCTGGGCCCGCGCGCCCTGTCATCACAGTCCCGCGGGCGCTGATCACGGCGCGGGCAGGCGCGTCACGAACTCGGCTACGGCCGCCCGCACGTCGTCCGCCGTCCACTCCAGGCCCTGCGCGCCGACCGTGACCTCGGTGAACGCCAGGTCCGGCCCGCCGTGGTCCCAGGCTCGCGCGAACAGCAGGACCGAGGTCTCCTCCGCCTGCCGCACCGCCGCCTCGGCCGGCACGTCGGGGGCGTACGGCAGCCAGACCCGGAACTCGTGGGTGTGCGGCACCGCGGGGTGCACGCGGGCCCCCGGCACGCCGGCCTCGGCGAACCCCTCGCGCAGCGCCGCGGCCACCACGCGCGCGTGCCGCACGTAGCCGGGCAGCCGGGGCAGTTCCGTGTCGAGTCCGGCGAGGGCCGACAGCACGGTCGGGAACTGCTGGAAGATCATGCCGCCGTACCGGTGCCGCCAGGCCTTCGCCTCCTCGATCAGCGTTTTCGGGCCGGCCAGGGCGGCCCCGCCGAAGCCGCCGAGGGACTTGTAGAACGAGAGGTAGACGGTGTCGGCGAGCGCGGCGATCTCCTCCAGGGGGCGCCCGAAGTGCTCCGTGCACTCCCACAGGCGCGCGCCGTCGAAGTGCACCACCGCATCGCGCTCCCGCGCGGCCTCGACGATCTCGGTCAGCTCCTCCCAGGCGGGCAGGACGTAACCGGCGTCCCTGAGGGGCAGTTCCAGCATCAGCGCGCCGAAGGGCTCGTCGAAGTCGCGTATCTCGGCGGCCGTGGGCAGCCGGGGCTCGCTGGTCACCCGCACCGGGCGCAAGCCGCTGACCTGGCTGAACGCGTTCCGTTCATGCACCTCGGGATGGGCGAGGCCGTGCAGGGCGACGGTGGGGTCTCCGGTGCGGGCGGCCCAGCAGCGCAGGGCCACCTGCTGGGCCATCGTGCCGGTCGGGAAGAACGCGGCGGCCTCCGTGCCGAGCAGCGCGGCGATCCTGTCCTCCAGGGTGCCCACGATCCGGTCGCCGTACATGTCGACCCGCTCGTCGAGGTCGTGGACCTCGGGTGCCGTCCGGGCCAGCCAGTCCAGGCGCTCCCGGATCGTGCCCTCGAACGGGGCGCGCCACAGCACGCGCCGCGCCTGTTTGGACGCGGCCACCCGCCGCTCGTACCGTGCCCGCCTCTGATCCTGCTCAGCCGTATCGGTCATAGCGGCGATCATGCCGTGCCCCGCACCCGCCCGGTACCGGGATTTGCGCGCCGCGAAGCCCTCGCGGCGGCGTGGCGAAACCCACAGCCTGTGGACGACCGGCCGCTGCCGGACCGGATAGCGTTAACATGACGAGAAATCGTCCGGTACATCGTCCGGTACCCAGAGCGGACTGGAACGGGAAGGCCGCCGTCGCGTGAGTACAGTCCACCAGCCAGACCTCAAGGACCGCCCCGCGCGGCTCACCGTCGGCGTCGTCGGCGCCGGCCGCGTGGGCCCCGCGCTGGCCGCCTGCCTCAAGCTCGCCGGGCACCGACCGGTGGCCGTCTCCGGAGTCTCCGACGCCTCCCGCAGGCGCGCCGAGACCATGCTCCCGGGCGTGCCGCTGGTGCCGCCCGCCGAGGTCCTCCAGCGCGCCGACCTGGTGCTGCTGACCGTCCCCGACGACGCCCTGCCCGGCCTGGTCGCCGGCCTCGCCGAGACCGGTTCCGTACGGCCGGGCCAGCTGCTCGTGCACACCTCCGGCCGCTACGGCGCCGGGGTCCTCGACCCCGCCCTGCACGCGGGCGCGCTGCCGCTGGCGCTGCACCCGGCGATGACGTTCACCGGCACCCCGGTGGACGTCCAGCGCCTCGCCGGCTGCTCCTTCGGCGTCACCGCGCCCGAGGAGCTGCGGCTGGCCGCGGAGGCTCTGGTCATCGAGATGGGCGGCGAGCCCGAGTGGATCAGCGAGGAGAACCGCCCGCTCTACCACGCGGCCCTCGCCCTCGGCGCCAACCACCTGGTCACCCTCGTCGCTCAGTCCATGGAGCTGCTGCGCACGGCCGGTGTGACGGCGCCCGACCGGATGCTCGGCCCGCTGCTCGGCGCCGCCCTGGACAACGCGCTGCGCTCCGGCGACCTGGCGCTCACCGGGCCTGTCGCGCGCGGGGACGCCGGCACGGTCGCGGCGCACGTCACCGAGTTGCGCAAGCACGCCCCGCAGACCGTCGCGGGCTACCTCGCGATGGCCCGCGCCACCGCGGACCGGGCCCTCGCCCACGGCCTGCTGAAGCCGGAACTCGCCGAGGATCTGCTCGGTGTGCTGGCCGACGGATCCATCGGCACCAACGGCACCAAGGGGAACGCCTGATGACCACCGTCCTGCTGAGCACCGCCGAAGAGCTGCACGCACGCGTGCGCCGCGGCCGACGTGCCGTCGTGATGACGATGGGCGCCCTGCACGAGGGCCACGCGACCCTGATCCGCAGCGCGCGGGAGCTGGCGGGCCGCGACGGCGAGGTCGTCGTCACCGTCTTCGTCAACCCTCTCCAGTTCGGCGCGGGCGAGGACCTCGACCGCTACCCGCGCACCCTCGACGCCGACCTGAAGATCGCCGAACAGGCGGGCGCGGACGCGGTGTTCGCGCCCTCCGTGGACGAGGTCTACCCCGGCGGCAACCCCCAGGTACGCATCACCGCCGGCCCGATGGGCGAGCGTCTGGAGGGTGCCTCGCGGCCGGGCCACTTCGACGGCATGCTCACCGTCGTCGCCAAGCTGCTGCACCTCACCCGCCCCGACGCGGCCCTGTTCGGGCAGAAGGACGCCCAGCAGCTGGCCCTGATCCGGCGCATGGTGCGGGACCTGAACTTCGGCGTCGAGGTCGTCGCCGTACCCACGGTGCGCGAGGCGGACGGGCTCGCCCTGTCCAGCCGTAACCGCTACCTCTCGCCCGACGAGCGCGCTACCGCGCTCGCGCTGTCCCGCGCGCTGTTCGCCGGCCGCGACCGGCACGCCGCGCAGGAGGCGCTGCGCGCGCGTGCCCGCGAAGTGCCCTCCACGCACGCGCGTGCCGAGGCGCTCAGCGCCATAGGGGAGTCCCGCGCGGCGGCCGACGCGCACGCCGTCGCCACCGCCGTGCCCGGCGGTCCGGCCGCGGTCCGCGCGGCGGCCCGCCAGGTCCTGGACGAGGCCGCGCGCTTCGTCCCGCCGCTCCGGCTGGACTACCTCGCCCTGGTCGACCCCGCCGACTTCACCGAGATCGGCGACGACTTCACCGGCGAGGCCGTCCTCGCCGTCGCCGCCCGGGTCGGCACGACCCGGCTGATCGACAACCTCCCCCTCACCTTCGGAACCTTCGGAGCCGCCTCGTGACCAGCACAGGCACCAACCCGGCCACCAGCACGGGCATACGTCTGCACGCGCCCGCCCCCGGGTGGAGCATCTCCGCGGACGTGGTCGTCGTCGGATCCGGCGTGGCCGGGCTGACCGCGGCCCTGCGCTGCGAGGCCGCCGGGCTCACGACGGTCGTCGTCACCAAGGCCCGCCTGGACGACGGCTCCACGCGCTGGGCGCAGGGCGGCATCGCCGCCGCCCTCGGCGAGGGCGACACACCCGAGCAGCACCTCGACGACACCCTGGTGGCCGGCGCGGGCCTGTGTGACGAGGACGCCGTCCGGATCCTCGTCACCGAGGGCCCCGGCGCCGTACGCCGGCTGATCGACACCGGAGCCCACTTCGACGAGTCCTCCGAGGGCGGACTGGCCCTCACGCGCGAGGGCGGCCACCACCGGCGCCGTATCGCGCACGCGGGCGGCGACGCGACCGGCGCCGAGGTCTCCCGGGCCCTGGTGGAGGCGGTACGCGCGCGGGGGCTGCGCACGATCGAGAACGCCCTGGTGCTGGACCTGCTGACCGACGCCGAGGGCCGTACGGCCGGTGTCACGCTGCACGTGATGGGCGAGGGACAGCACGACGGCGTGGGCGCCGTGCACGCCCCCGCGGTGGTCCTCGCGACCGGCGGCATGGGCCAGGTGTTCTCCGCGACCACCAACCCGTCCGTGTCCACCGGCGACGGCGTGGCGCTGGCGCTGCGCGCGGGCGCCGAGGTCTCCGACCTGGAGTTCGTGCAGTTCCACCCGACCGTGCTGTTCCTCGGCGCGGACGCGGAGGGGCAGCAGCCGCTCGTCTCGGAGGCCGTGCGCGGCGAGGGCGCCCACCTGGTCGACGGCGACGGCGTGCGCTTCATGGTGGGCCAGCACGAACTGGCCGAGCTGGCGCCCCGGGACATCGTCGCCAAGGGCATCCTGCGGCGGATGCTGGAGCAGGGCGCCGAGCACATGTACCTCGACGCCCGGCACTTCGGTGCCGACATGTGGGAGCACCGCTTCCCGACCATCCTGGCCGCCTGCCGCGCCAACGGGATCGACCCGCTCACCGAGCCCATCCCGATCGCCCCGGCCGCGCACTACGCCTCCGGGGGTGTGCGCACCGACGCGCGGGGCCGGACGACGGTGCCGGGCCTGTACGCGTGCGGCGAGGTCGCCTGCACCGGCGTGCACGGCGCGAACCGGCTCGCGTCCAACTCCCTGCTCGAAGGCCTCGTCTACGCCGAGGGCATCGCCGCCGACATCGCCGCCGCGCGGGCGGAGAACGGCCTCCACGCGCGCGTGCCCGCACCGGTCCCGTACCCCGAGACGCCCGCCCACCCGCTGCTCGCCCCCGAGACCCGCTTCGTCATCCAGCGGATCATGACCGAGGGCGCGGGCGTGCTGCGCTCGGGGGAGTCCCTCGCCCGGGCCGCCGAACAGCTCCAGGGGCTGCACACGCAGGCCCGCGACGCGCTCCAGGAGCACGGCAAGACCGCCGAGCCCGGTGTCGACACCTGGGAGGCCACCAACCTCCTGTGCGTCGCCCGCGCCCTGGTCGCCGCCGCCCGGTTGCGCGAGGAGACCCGCGGCTGCCACTGGCGCGAGGACCGCGCCGAGCGCGACGACACCAACTGGCGGCGCCACATCGTCGTACGGCTGAGCCCGGACCGATCCCTGGCCGTAGGCACCACCGACACCGCAGACTTCCCCCCTACCCGGTAACACCCGCGAACCCAGCGCCCCAGGAGCAGTGACAGACGTGAGCACCGACGACCTTCCCCTCGCCTCCGCCGGCGGCTGCGGCGACGACTGCGCCTGCGGCGCCGAGGGCGACCACGAATACCTGGAGTGCGGGCTCGACCCCGCGCTCGCCGAGCTGCTGGCCGCCGCCGGGCTCGACCCCATCGAGGTCGAGGACGTCGCCAACGTCGCCATCCAGGAGGACCTGGACGGCGGCGTGGACGTGACGACCGTCGCGACCATCCCCGAGGAGTCCACCGCCACCGGCGACTTCACCGCGCGCGAGGCGGGCGTCGTGGCGGGCCTCCGGGTCGCCGAGGCGGTGCTGTCCGTGGTCTGCACCGACGAGTTCGAGGTCGAGCGGCACGTCGACGACGGCGACCGGGTCGAGGCCGGGCAGAAGCTGCTGTCGGTCACCTCGCGCACGCGAGACCTGCTCACCGCCGAGCGCAGCGCGTTGAACATCCTGTGCCGCCTGTCCGGCATCGCGACCGCCACGCGCGCGTGGGCGGACGCGCTGGAGGGCACCAAGACCAAGGTCCGCGACACCCGCAAGACCACCCCCGGCCTGCGTGCGCTGGAGAAGTTCGCGGTCCGCTGCGGCGGGGGCGTCAACCATCGCATGTCGCTGTCCGACGCGGCCCTGGTGAAGGACAACCACGTGGTCGCCGCCGGCGGCGTCGCACAGGCCTTCAAGGCCGTACGGGAGGCCTTCCCGGACGTGCCGATCGAGGTCGAGGTCGACACGTTGCACCAGCTGCGCGAGGTGGTCGAGGCGGGCGCCGACCTGATCCTCCTGGACAACTTCACGCCCGGCGAGTGCGCGGAGGCCGTCGGCATCGTCGGCGGCCGGGCCCTGCTGGAGGCCTCCGGGCGGCTGACGCTCGGCACCGCGCGCGCGTACGCCGACACCGGTGTGGACTTCCTGGCGGTCGGCGCGCTCACCCACTCCTCGCCGATCCTCGACATCGGCCTGGACCTGCGCGAGGCGGAGTAACGGCCATGCTGCTCACGATCGACGTCGGCAACACGCACACCGTCCTCGGCCTGTTCGACGGCGAGGACATCGTCGAGCACTGGCGCATCTCCACGGACGCGCGCCGCACGGCGGACGAGCTGGCGGTGCTGCTCCAGGGCCTGATGGGCATGCACCCGCTGCTCGGTGAGGAGCTGGGCGACGGCATCGACGGCATCGCCATCTGCGCGACCGTCCCGTCGGTGCAGCACGAGCTGCGCGAGGTCACCCGCAGGTACTACGGCGACGTGCCCGCGGTGCTGGTGGAACCGGGCGTGAAGACGGGCGTGCCGATCCTCACCGACAACCCCAAGGAGGTCGGCGCGGACCGGATCATCAACGCGGTCGCGGCCGTGGAGCTGTACGGCGGCCCGGCGATCGTCGTCGACTTCGGCACGGCGACCACGTTCGACGCGGTCTCCGCGCGCGGGGAGTACGTCGGCGGTGTCATCGCACCCGGCATCGAGATCTCCGTGGAGGCGCTCGGCGTCAAAGGCGCGCAGCTGCGGAAGATCGAGGTGGCCCGGCCGCGCAGCGTGATCGGCAAGAACACCGTCGAGGCCATGCAGGCGGGCATCGTGTACGGCTTCGCGGGGCAGGTCGACGGGGTGGTCGAGCGGATGGCCCGGGAGCTGGCCGAGGACCCGGACGACGTGCGGGTGATCGCCACGGGCGGGCTCGCGCCGATGGTGCTGGGGGAGTCCTCGGCGATCGACGAGCACCAGCCGTGGCTGACGCTGATCGGGCTGCGCCTGGTGTACGAGCGGAACGTGTCGCGCATATGAGACGGCCGGCGCCCTCTTCGGGAGGCGCCGGTCTTTCGACCGGGTGGCGCCGGTTCTCGCATTCCACGCGCGCGGACGTCGCCCGGATATGGCGCGCGGGTGCGTGTTCGTGGCCCCGGGCGAGGGAAACACGGAGCGACACGCGGCGACACAGCATTACGGTCCGTCACTTTTGTCCGATTAGCGGTAGCGTCGCCGCATGCCCACGCCATACGGATCCCGCGGCGGCATGGCGTTCGGCGTGGAGGAGCTGCGTGTGCTCCGTCGCGCCCTCGCCCTCGCCCTTCACCCCGGCCAAGCCTCTGCCGGGGACGTCCAGGACTGTTTCCGGCTCGCCGAGTCGCTCGACGAGGCGATGTGCGAGGGGGCGAGACTGCGCGCGTTCCTGGTGGCCGACCTCGGCCGGTACCGGGCCGCGCTGCCGGGTACCGCCGCCGGTTACCTCACCCTCCTGGAGGAGGCGCTGGGCGCCGGGCACCGGCCGACGCCGGACGACCTGGCCGCGCTGCGGGCGCTGCGCGGCAATCCCGCGGCGGCCGCGCTGCTGGACCGTTGCCAGGCGCTGGCCGAGCAGGACGTACGAGCCCGGTTCGCACAGGGCGCCCGGACGGTGCCCGCTCCCGCCGTACCGCCCGCACGGACGCGCCTGACGGCCCTTCCCGGCGGCGCGGGCGAGTCCGGGGTCCAGGAGGCCGGGGAGCCGGCGAAACCGGCGGAGAAGCCCGCTCAGAAGCCGGGGCCGGCCCCCGCGGAGCGCCCCGCCCCGCAGCCGGCGCCCCCGAAGCGCCCCATCCCGACGCCGGGCGAGGTCTTCCCGCGCCGCAAGCCGATGCCGCCGGCGGAGGACAACGGGTCCCGTCAGCTCGCCGCGGGCTGACCCGCCCGCCCGTACCCGCCCGCCCGTCGGGGTGTCCGCGCAGGTCGGGAGGCCAGCCGGGTGGTTCGCGCACCCCGCACCTTTCGCCCGTTCCCGCCTGGCTACCCTGTCAGGCATGGACTACGTCTCCGCGCTCGTGCCTCCGGTCGTGATGGCCGTGTTCTTCATCGGTTTGGTCAGGGTGATCGTGAAGACCCAGGGCGGGGCCGCCAAGGCCAAGGAGGACGCGGCCGTCGACGCCGCCCTCGCGCGCGCGGAGAGTGCGCGGCAGGCCTCCGCCGGCGGCGACGCCTGATCCACCCCGGGCGTACGACTCCCGCATCCCGTGGGGTGCGGATCCGAGTCGTACGCCCTTTTTGTTCGCGTTCGCAGGGTTAGTGCACGTCCGGCACGCCATTGTCAGGATCTACCACTATTGTTCTGAGCTGTGCCTCGCCCATTGGGAGAACTCGAAGACGCGGTCATGACGCGGGTGTGGAAGTGGAACCGCCCGGTGACGGTTCGAGAAGTCCTGGAAGACCTCCAGCAGGAACGCTCGATCGCGTACACCACCGTGATGACCGTTTTGGACAATCTCCATCAGAAGGGCTGGGTGCGCCGGGAGGCCGAAGGACGGGCCTATCGATATGAGGCCGTCTCGACACGGGCCGCCTACGCCGCCGCCCTGATGAACGACGCGTGGTCGCAGAGCGACAACCCGGCCGCCGCTCTCGTCGCCTTCTTCGGGATGATGAGCGAGGAACAGCGGCACTCCCTCCGCGACGCGGTACGCATCGTCCAAGGACCGGAAACCCCGGAAGCTTCCGCAGCCCCCGAAGCTCCCGAACCCCGGCAACAGGAAGCCGCGCAACAGCAAGCTCCGCGACAGGAACCGGCCGAACCTCGCCAAGAGGAGAACCCCGGCTCGGCAGAGGACGCCGCCGGGCGATAGCGTCCGCTCATGTCAGCCGAGCGCCCCGAAGTCTCCGCAAAAGACATCACCGTCCGCCGGGCGCGGACCAGCGATGTCCCGGCCGTACGCCACCTCCTCGACGCCTACGTGCGTGACCGCATCCTGCTCGACAAAGCCACCGTCACGCTTTACGAGGACATCCAGGAGTTCTGGGTCGCGGAACGCGACGACAACGCCGAGGTGGTCGGTTGCGGTGCGCTGCACGTCATGTGGGAGGACCTCGCGGAAGTCCGCACTCTCGCGGTGAAGCCGGGCCTCAAGGGCGCCGGCGTCGGCCATCAGTTGCTGGAGAAGCTGGTCGAGACCGCACGCCGGCTCGGCGTTCGCCGCGTTTTCTGCCTCACCTTCGAAGTGGACTTCTTCGGGAAGCACGGCTTCGTGGAGATCGGTGAGACGCCCGTCGACGCGGATGTCTACGCGGAGCTGTTGCGTTCCTATGACGAGGGCGTCGCCGAGTTCCTCGGTCTCGAACGAGTGAAACCGAACACCTTGGGCAACAGCCGGATGCTTCTGCATCTGTGATCGTCATTGCCCGAGTGCCCTATGTCCGAAACGCGCATGTTTCCGGGTCTAGGGAGTCCACCGGTGCTCTCCCGGGGGTTTGTGTTTTTCCGGCAAAAGCGGTTTGCTTTCCGGCGTAGTGCAGTACTGCATATAACAGGGGCGGCGAAACGGCGGACGCCGCACACCCCTGGCCCTCAACGTTATCGATGAAAGGAAATCCGGTGGCACAGAAGGTTCAGGTCCTTCTTGTCGACGACCTCGACGGCGGCGAGGCGGACGAGACCGTGACGTTCGCGCTGGACGGCAAGACGTACGAGATTGATCTCACGACCACCAATGCGGACAAGCTGCGTGGGCTTCTGGAGCCCTATGTGAAGGGCGGCCGTCGTACCGGAGGCCGTGCCTCTGGTGGACGCGGAAAGGCCCGCGCCGCTTCCGGTGGCAACCAGGACACCGCGGCGATCCGCGCCTGGGCGAAGGAGAACGGTTACGAGGTCAACGACCGCGGCCGTGTTCCGGGGAACATCCGCGAGGCCTACGAGAAGGCCAACGGCTGATCCCGCCGCACGGCGGGCGACGGCCCGGCGCCCGCGCGCCGCAGCCGGACGCGGTGACACTCCGCTGCCACCGTGTCCACCAGTCGCACGAGATCGGGGGCGCTCCCCTCGCGTCCCATCGCCGACAGCGCAGGCAGCGAGGCCTCGGCCTCGCCTCCCGGCCGGGGGGGCCGCAGCCACACGGCGGCCCCCCGTACGGAGCCGAAAGGCACGGAGCCGAAAGCCGGACCGGCCGTCGGCAGGTCGGCCGTCGGCACACCGGCCTCCGGCACACCGGCATCCGGCAGCGATGACCTCGGCGCCTCCGGCGCACCGCCGGCCCCCGGTGGCGGCTCCGGTGCCTCCACCGCGCCGCCCGCGCCCAGGGCCCGCAGGTCGAGGGGGACGGCGCTCCACTCCAGCCAGTCCAGCAGCCCCGGCAGCTCCTCCGCGCCGCCCGCGGCCACCAGCAGCTTCATGCGGTCGCCCCGCAGCGCCACCGGAGAGCCCGGCGCGAGATGCCGGAGCGCCCGCGCGCCCGCCTCGGCCGGCACGTCCAGGACGTCGAACCGCACCCCGGTGAGCAGCCGCAGCGGCCGTCCGGGCACGGTCGCCCACCCCAGATCGTTCTCGTACCAGTGGCGGGTTCGTGCCTCCGGGCCGGCCGCCGCGGAGCACGGCCCCGATTCCGGGGCAGGAGGGTCGAGGAGGCCGTCGCCCGGGTCGAGGGGCCGGCGGGGAAAGGGGACGGTGTGGACAGGGTGAGTCATGCGGTGCTCCCGGGCCGGGCCAGCCATGCCAGGTGCAACCGGCCGAGCGACCTGATGGTTACGCTGCGTACTCGAAAGGTTGCTCACGGTTTCGCAAGAGGAGGCGTGTGGGGGGTCCGGGGAGCGCGAGGTTGTTCGCCCTTAGCGGAGGGAACGGGGCCGTACGGCATGGAGTGTCAGTCCCCGCGGGTAAGACATGCCTAGTGGGAGGGGGCGACACGCAGGACGGCCCGTCTCACGTTCGCCATCGGCGTACTGGCGATGAGGGTAACTGCCTGGCCTGCGGGAACATCGTCTCGCACCATCAGGTTGGGACAGATGTCGGCGTTCGGGGTCAGGAGGCCAAGGACGGTGTCGGCAGTTGGAATGAGCGGTCCCCGCTTGCGGGACTAAGCTGCGGAAGGACAGGGAGGGGAAGTTCCCCCCACTGCCTGACCGCTCTGAGGAGCGATTAACGATGTTCGAGAGGTTCACCGACCGCGCGCGGCGGGTTGTCGTCCTGGCTCAGGAAGAAGCCCGGATGCTCAACCACAACTACATCGGCACCGAGCACATCCTCCTGGGTCTCATCCACGAGGGCGAAGGTGTCGCCGCTAAGGCCCTGGAGAGCCTCGGCATTTCGCTTGAGGCGGTCCGCCAGCAGGTGGAGGAGATCATCGGCCAGGGCCAGCAGGCCCCGTCCGGGCACATCCCCTTCACTCCCCGTGCCAAGAAGGTCCTGGAGCTGTCGCTCCGTGAGGCTCTTCAGCTGGGCCACAACTACATCGGCACGGAGCACATCCTGCTCGGCCTGATCCGTGAGGGCGAGGGCGTCGCCGCCCAGGTCCTGGTCAAGCTGGGCGCAGACCTCAACCGGGTGCGGCAGCAGGTCATCCAGCTGCTCTCCGGTTACCAGGGCAAGGAGACCGCCACCGCCGGCGGCCCGGCCGAGGGCACCCCCTCGACCTCCCTCGTCCTCGACCAGTTCGGCCGGAACCTCACCCAGGCCGCTCGTGAGTCCAAGCTCGACCCGGTCATCGGGCGCGAGAAGGAGATCGAGCGGGTCATGCAGGTGCTGTCCCGCCGTACGAAGAACAACCCGGTCCTGATCGGTGAGCCCGGCGTCGGCAAGACCGCCGTCGTCGAGGGCCTCGCCCAGGCCATCGTCAAGGGCGAGGTGCCCGAGACGCTCAAGGACAAGCACCTCTACACGCTGGACCTCGGCGCCCTGGTCGCCGGCTCCCGCTACCGCGGTGACTTCGAGGAGCGCCTGAAGAAGGTGCTCAAGGAGATCCGCACCCGCGGCGACATCATCCTGTTCATCGACGAGCTGCACACGCTGGTCGGTGCGGGTGCCGCCGAGGGCGCCATCGACGCCGCGAGCATCCTGAAGCCGATGCTGGCCCGCGGTGAGCTGCAGACCATCGGTGCGACCACGCTGGACGAGTACCGCAAGCACCTGGAGAAGGACGCGGCCCTGGAGCGCCGTTTCCAGCCCATCCAGGTCGCCGAGCCGTCCCTGCCGCACACGATCGAGATCCTCAAGGGTCTGCGCGACCGCTACGAGGCCCACCACCGCGTCTCCATCACGGACGAGGCCCTGGTCCAGGCGGCCACCCTGGCCGACCGGTACATCTCGGACCGCTTCCTGCCGGACAAGGCGATCGACCTGATCGACGAGGCCGGGTCGAGGATGCGCATCCGCCGGATGACCGCTCCGCCGGACCTGCGCGAGTTCGACGAGAAGATCGCCGCCGTCCGCCGGGACAAGGAGTCCGCGATCGACTCGCAGGACTTCGAGAAGGCCGCCTCTCTGCGTGACAAGGAGAAGCAGCTGCTGGCCGCCAAGGCCAAGCGCGAGAAGGAGTGGAAGGCCGGCGACATGGACGTCGTCGCCGAGGTCGACGGCGAGCTGATCGCCGAGGTCCTCGCGACCGCCACCGGCATCCCGGTCTTCAAGCTGACCGAGGAGGAGTCCTCCCGCCTGCTGCGCATGGAGGACGAGCTCCACAAGCGGGTCATCGGCCAGGTGGACGCCGTCAAGGCGCTGTCGAAGGCGATCCGTCGTACGCGTGCCGGTCTGAAGGACCCGAAGCGTCCCGGTGGTTCGTTCATCTTCGCCGGCCCGTCCGGTGTCGGTAAGACCGAACTGTCCAAGGCGCTCGCCGAGTTCCTCTTCGGTGACGAGGACGCGCTGATCTCCCTCGACATGTCGGAGTTCAGCGAGAAGCACACGGTCTCGCGTCTCTTCGGTTCGCCCCCCGGCTACGTGGGCTACGAAGAGGGCGGCCAGCTCACCGAGAAGGTGCGCCGCAAGCCGTTCTCCGTCGTCCTGTTCGACGAGGTCGAGAAGGCCCACCCGGACATCTTCAACTCGCTGCTGCAGATCCTGGAGGACGGTCGCCTGACCGACTCCCAGGGCCGGGTCGTGGACTTCAAGAACACGGTCATCATCATGACGACCAACCTCGGCACCCGGGACATCTCCAAGGGCTTCAACCTGGGCTTCGCGGCCTCGGGTGACACGAAGACCAACTACGAGCGCATGAAGAACAAGGTCCAGGACGAGCTGAAGCAGCACTTCCGGCCCGAGTTCCTCAACCGTGTCGACGACGTGGTCGTCTTCCCGCAGCTGACGCAGGAGGACATCCTGCGGATCGTCGACCTGATGATCAGCAAGGTGGACGAGCGCCTGAAGGACCGGGACATGGGCATCGAGCTCTCCCAGTCCGCCAAGGAGCTGCTGTCCAAGAAGGGTTACGACCCGGTGCTGGGCGCGCGTCCGCTGCGTCGCACGATCCAGCGCGAGGTCGAGGACACGCTCTCGGAGAAGATCCTCTTCGGCGAGCTGCGCCCCGGTCACATCGTGGTCGTGGACACCGAGGGCGAGGGCGACGCCCAGACCTTCACCTTCCGCGGTGAGGAGAAGTCGGCGCTGCCCGACGTCCCGCCGATCGAGCAGGCGGCCGGCGGTGCCGGGCCGAACCTGAGCAAGGAGGCGTAAGCCTCCGGCGGACCAGCCGAGTTGAAGGGGCCGGTGCCTTTGGCACCGGCCCCTTCAGCGCATCCGGAGATCAAGCGCCGACGGTCGTCAGGACAACTGCCCGTTGTAGTCGGGGAGCTTGAAGGTCTTCTCGGCGTGGCCGCCGGAGAGGTCGGTGGCGCTGTTGCCGATGTTCGCGATGATCGTGTAGCCCTTGTTCTCGATGTCGACGCGCTGGGCCGTCTTGTAGGCGGCGACGTCCTTGAAGAGGTCGAACAGGCCGCGGACGTAGAGGCCGGAGACGTCGTAGCCGTCGTACTTCAGGTTCCACTCGGTGGGCTCTTCGATGATGCCCGGGCGGGCCGTGACGAAGAAGAGCGAGACGCCGTGCTCCTGGGCGTACTGCGCGACGTTCAGCACGGGCTTGTTGGCCGGCTGGGGGAAGCTGAAGCCGTAGTCGGTCTCCAGCGTGGTGTTGTCGATGTCGAAGACGATCGCCTGCTTCTCGCCCGGCTCGGCGGCGGCGATGCGCTCCTTCAGGTACGGCAGGGCCTGGTCCATCACCGTCTGGCAGTCCTTCTGCCAGGTCGCGTAGTCCACCTTCGTGGCCGTCGCGGTGGCGGTGGTGCCGGCCGCGGTGCTGCTCGTGGTCGCGGCCTGGGCCGGGGCGGCCAGTGCGGCCAGGGCGGCCACGGAGACGGCGGTGGCGGAGATACGGCGAGCCCAGGGGCCTCTGGTCATCGGTGGGGGTCCTCTCACGCGGACGGGTCCTGAATGTCAGGGGCATGATCTGAGGTGAGGGTGGCGTGAGGGGAACCGTAGGGTTACTGAACGGTAGGCGCCCAGGGGGTGTGCGTCACATTCACGTGATCGCCGACGGGGAACCCGGTGATAAGCCGCACAGGTCATGTGCCCGCTACTAGCCCGGATAGTGGAGCCGGCCGGACGGGTAAAGGGCCGACAAAGAGAGCGTCATGACCGGAGCCGGTGGGTAAAGAACGGCGGCCTCGGAGCGATGGCATCTACTACCGGGCGCCGTAGGAGAGGCGTTTTGGGGTGGGCGGGGTGCTGGGCTACCAAGGAGTGGCCGCCCGGAGGGACATCCGTTCGCCGGGTGGCGGCTCTGTCCCCGAGTTCACGAGGTTTCGATGTTCCAGCGCGTCACGTCCCGTTCTTCCCGTACGTCCTCGCTCCGCGCCCGCGTGACCGTCCTGGCCGCCGCGATGGGGTCCCTGGCCGTCGTGGGGACCGGGGACGCGAGCGCGGCCGCGCCGTCGGCCGGCTGGGTCGCCCCGGTGAAGAAGTACACGCTGTCGGCCCGGTTCATGCAGGCCGGCGGCATGTGGCAGGCCAAGCACAGCGGTCTGGACTTCGCCGTGCCGACCGGCACCGCCGTCGTCGCCGCGCACGGCGGCACCGTCGTCAAGGCCGGCCCGAACGGCGCCGGCGACGGCCCCGCGTACGGCAACGCCGTCGTGATCAGGCATGGCGACGGCGCGTACTCGCAGTACGCGCACCTGTCCCGGATCGACGTCAAGGCGGGCCATGCCGTCAAGGCCGGCCAGCGCATCGCGCTGTCCGGCTCCACCGGCAACTCCACCGGTCCGCACCTGCACTTCGAGATCCGTACGACCCCGAACCACGGCTCCGCCGTCGACCCGGCCGCCTTCCTGCGCGGCAAGGGCGTCACCTTCTGAGCGGCGTCACCCCCCTACGTGCGCCGGCAGGCGTGTTCGTGGGCCTGGGTGATCAGGTCCAGGGAGACCGCGAGCGTGGCCGCGCGCTTCTTCTCCACGTCTCCCTCCAGGTCCTGCATCGCGAACATCCCTGCGTGCAGCGTGAACATCGCGCTGACGGAGCGCACCTGGTCGACGAGGTCGGCGCCGGGGTCGATGAGGATGTCCCGCAGGCCCCGCATCCGGTCCTTGAAGATGTCGCCGATGCGCAGTTCCCGTACCGTCGCCTGGTTCTCCTGCATGAAGCGGAACAGCGGCTCCGCCTCGGCGAGGGCCGCGCTGTAGCGGCGGATGATCTCCCGCTTCGTGTCGAGCGTGGACGGCTGCCCCCGGCCCCACTCGATCAGTTCCGCCATCGGTTTCGTCAGGTCCTCGAAGAGGCTGACGATGATCTCTTCCTTCGTCTTGAAGTGGTAGTACAGGGCTGCCTTCGTGACGTCGAGACGCTCGGCGATCTCGCGCAGCGAGGTCTTCTCGTAGCCCTGCTCCGCGAAGAGTTCGAGCGCCACGTCCTGGATGCGCTGGCGGGTGTTGCCGCGGCGCTGCTGTTTCGTGCCGTCCATCGTGCCGCCCATCCTCGTACTCCTTGCGCTCCCATGAAACTTACTTGACGCCCGGCTAGTGACAGGTCTACCTTCCGCAGTGTAGTCAACTAGCCGGGCGGCAAGTAAGTAGAAGCCGCAGGGGGAATGGAAAGAAAGATGGCGGACACAGTAGGAAGCGCCACCGCGGGCCAACAGCCCGCAAGTGAGGGCAAACAGCCCAAGAGCGTGCGGGTCGTGCTGCTCGCGCTGATGATCGCGATGATGCTCGCGATGCTCGACAACATGATCGTGGGTACGGCGATGCCGACGATCGTGGGTGAACTGGGCGGCCTGGAACACCTGTCCTGGGTGGTCACCGGCTACACCCTGGCCACCGCGGCCTCGACCCCGATCTGGGGCAAGCTCGGCGACATGTACGGGCGCAAGGGGTCCTTCCTCAGCTCGATCGTGATCTTCCTGGCCGGCTCCGCCCTCAGCGGCATGGCCCAGAACATGGGGCAGCTGATCGGCTTCCGTGCCGTGCAGGGCCTCGGCGCCGGCGGTCTGATGGTCGGCGTCATGGCGATCATCGGCGACCTGATCCCGCCGCGGGAGCGCGGCAAGTACCAGGGCATGATGGCCGGTGTCATGGCGCTGGCGATGATCGGCGGCCCGCTGGTCGGCGGCACCATCACCGACAACTGGGGCTGGCGCTGGGCCTTCTACATCAACCTGCCGCTCGGCGCCGTCGCGCTCGCGCTGGTCAGCGCCGTGCTGCACCTGCCGAAGAAGCGGGCCAAGGCGGGCATCGACTACCTCGGTGTCGTCCTGCTGACCGTCGGCATCACCTCGATCGTGCTGGTCACCACCTGGGGCGGCAGCGAGTACGCCTGGACCTCCGCGCGGATCATGGAGCTGATCGCCATCGGCGTGGCCTCGCTGGTCGGGTTCGTGTTCTGGCAGACCAGGGCCGCCGAGCCCGTGCTGCCGCTGCACATCTTCCGGAACCGCAACTTCACGCTGATGTCCTTCATCGGCTTCATCACCGGCTTCGTGATGTTCGGCGCGACGCTCTACCTGCCGCTGTACCAGCAGTCGGTGCAGGGCGCGTCCGCGACCAACTCCGGTCTGCTGCTTCTGCCGATGCTCGGCGCGATGCTGGTGACCTCGATGGTCGCGGGCCGGGTCACCACCAACAGCGGCCGCTACAAGGCCTTCCCGATCGTCGGCGGTGTCCTGATGGCCGTCGGTCTGTACCTGCTGTCCACCATGGACACCGGTACGACCCGGCTGACCTCCGGCATCTGCATGGCCGTCCTCGGCCTCGGCATGGGCTGCCTGATGCAGATCACCATGCTGGTCGCGCAGAACAGCGTGGAGATGAAGGACATGGGCGTCGCGTCCTCGTCCACCACCCTGTTCCGTACGCTCGGCTCGTCCTTCGGTGTCGCCATCATGGGCGCGCTGTTCAACGACCGGGTCAAGCACGTCATGGCCGAGCGGGCCGGTACGGCCGGCAAGCACATGACCGAGAAGAGCGCGGCGCTGGACGCCAAGAGCCTGCAGAAGCTGCCGCCGATGATCCGGGAGGCCTACCAGCACGCCGTCTCCGCCGGTACGCACTCGGCGTTCCTGCTGGGCGCGGCGATCGCGGTCCTCGTACTGGCCGCGGCGGTGTTCGTGAAGGAGGTCCCGCTGCGGGGCGCCGGCGCCAAGCCGTCGCCGGAGGGCGAGGACGCCGCCGCGCCGGTGATGGTCGAGGCCGTCTGATCCCACCCGCCTCACCCTGAACCGAAGACCCCGGCCGGTGTCCGCCCCGGGGTCTTCTTCCTTCTCCGCTCAGCTTCCCTTTCCGCTCGGCGGCCCGTCGCCAGGGGCGCCGTACCGCCGAATCAGCCGCTTCCCCCCGACAGCGGCAGCATCGGATAGCTCCCCGTCGCCGTCGGCGCGTGTTCCGGCAGCCACAGCACCGCCACCGCGCCCTCCGCCGGGATGTGGGGCGGGGAGCCGGCGGGGCGGATGTTGCGGAAGGTCAGGCGGGCGCCGAGGACGCGGGCCTGGCCGGCCGCGATCGTGAGGCCCAGCCCGTGGCCCTGGCCGGCGCGGTCCTTGCTGCCCGTGCGGAAGCGGCTCGGGCCCTCCGCGAGGAGTTCCTCGGGGAAGCCGGGGCCGTGGTCCCTTATGCGGATGACGCGGCCCTCGACGGTCACCTCGACCGGCGGGCGGCCGTGCCGGGCGGCGTTGGCGAGGAGGTTGAACAGCACCCGCTCCAGGCGACGCGGGTCGGTGGTGACCTCCGACTCGTGCACCACCTGTACGGCGATGTCCGGGTTCTTGGCCGCCACACGCCGGGTGACGAACTCGCCGAGCATGATGTCCTGGAGCTCGGCCCGCTCCGACGCGCCGTCGAGGCGGGCCACCTCCAGCACGTCCTCGACCAGCGTGCGCATCGCCTTCGCCCGGTCCAGGACGAGTTCCGTCGGGCGGCCGGGAGGGAGCAGTTCGGCGGCTGTGAGCAGACCCGTCACCGGGGTGCGCAGCTCGTGCGCGATGTCGGCGGTGACCCGGCGCTCCGCCTCCAGCCGCTGGCGCAGCGCGTCCGCCATGGCGTCCACCGCGCGCGCGAGGTCGTCGGTCTCGTCCCGTACGACCCCGCCGATGGCCTCGCGCACCCGCACGTCGGTCTCGCCCTTGGCGACCATGTTCGCGGCGGCCGCCGCCTTGCGCAGCCGCCGGGAGAGCTGGCCGCCGATCAGCACGCCGAGCGCGCTGCCGCCGAGGACGACCGAGACCGAGCCGATGATCAGGGCCTGGTCGAGATCGTTCAGCATCTCGGCCGAGGGATCCGGCAGATGGCTGTGGTACGACAGCACGTGCCCGTCCTTGACCGGCACGGCCGCCCAGATGTCCGCCCGGCCGGCGTGGTCGGAGACGTCGCTGACCATCCGGCCCTCTTCGAGCTTCTCGCGCAGCGCGTCCGGCAGGTCGGGGTCGTCGAGCTTGATGTTGGGGAAGTTGGGGCGACGGTTCAGCTCGTAGTTGCGCTGGGCGATCTGGACGCGGTCGTTGGCCAGCTGACGCGCGTTGTCCAGCATCGAGACCCGGGCCGCGTTGTGCACGACCAGGCTCAGCACGATCGCCACGAGCCCGGCCACCAGGGCGATGGCCGCGCTGAGCTTCCATCTGAGCCCGGTGCGCAGGTCCATGCGCTCCATGCGCAGCATCGGTCGCCGAAGGAACCCCCACATGTGCGCCTCGCTCAGGCCTTCAGCTTGTAGCCGAAGCCGCGGACCGTCTCGATCCGGTCCTGGCCGATCTTCTGGCGCAGCCGCTGCACATGCACGTCGACGACCCGGGTGTCCCCGCCCCAGCCGTAGTCCCACACACGCTCCAGCAGCTTGTCACGGGAGAGCACCGTGCCCGGCGCGGAGGAGAACTCCAGCAACAGGCGCATCTCGGTCGGGGTGAGCGCGACCGGCTGTCCGGCCCGGCGCACCTCCATGCCCTCGGTGTCGATCTCCAGGTCGCCGAAGCTGAGCACGCCGCCGGTCACCTCGTCGGCGGGCTGCTCGCCCTGCGCGCCCCCGCCCGCGTGCCCGAAGCGGCGCAGCACCGCCCGGATCCGGGCGACCAGGACGGCGCCGTCGAACGGCTTGGTCACGTAGTCGTCGGCGCCGGCCTCCAGGCCGAGGACGACGTCGATGGAGTCGGCGCGCGCGGACAGCATGATCACCGGCACGGTCGACTCGTCGCGGATGCGGCGGCACAGGCTGACGCCGTCCAGTCCCGGGACCATGACGTCGAGCAGCGCGATGTCGGGACGGTCGGCCCGGAACGCCTCCAGGCCGGACAGGCCGTCGGGCATCGCGGTGACCGCGAAGCCGTCGCGCTCCAGGGCGAGCTGGGTGGCCTCGCGGATGACGTCGTCGTCCTCGACGAACAGGACGTGGGTCTGGTCTGCCATCCCGGTGCTCTCAGTCCTCGTGCTCGGTCGGTGGTCGTGGGCGGTCGGTGGTCGTGGTCAGTTGTCGGGCGGGGGTGTCGACTCGGTGCCCGCGCCGGTCTTGCCGTAGTCGGTGTGCACC
The DNA here is from genome assembly GCF_055558375.1 of Streptomyces sp. NPDC025793. NCBI lineage: Bacteria > Bacillati > Actinomycetota > Actinomycetes > Kitasatosporales > Streptomycetaceae > Streptomyces > Streptomyces sp. NPDC025793. The sequence goes on from NZ_JBVHMR010000002.1 coordinate 743,535, forward strand.
GATGGCCGTCCGACGAAGCGGCCCCCGGTCCAGTCGTAGGTGATCACATCCTCGCCGGACGGGCTGGAGATCGGATCGCCCTTCTTGTAGACCTGCTTGGTGACGGTCAGCAGGCCCTGGTCGACCTCCGCGTAGACCGGCGATTCCTCGGTCTTGAAGACATTCTTGTACGTCCCGCCCTCGTCCCGGTACACATACGACCCGATGCCGACCGCGTCGGCGCAGGTCAGCACGTTCACGACGACGTCGTCCGTCGAGCCGCCGGTGAGCTGGCCGTAGGTGACGTCGACCGGGTACTCCTCGCCGCTGCACGGCTTCAGCTCGCTCTTGACGGTCGTGGAGACCTGGGGGTCGTCCTTGACCAGCGACACCGCGTCCACCCGCTTGTACGTGCCGGACGGGCTCGCCGACGGCGAGGCGACGGCCCCCGCCACCGCCGAGGCATGTGCCGGGCCCTCGTCCCGGGCGCCCGTGCCCCCCGTGCCGCACGCGGCGACCAAAAGGGCGAGGGCGGCGAGCACGGCCCCCACCGTGATCACCGCCTGTGTACCGCCTGGGGCCCGCTCGGACCCGGCCTGTGTCAGGCCGCGCAACGCTCCCGCTCCTCACGCTCCAGCGCGCGTGCGTCCAGATCGCGGGCCTCCAGCTCCTCGCGGAGCCGGGCGAGCGCCCGGTGCAGCGTGCTCTTGACCGTACCGGCCGACATGCCGAGGGCGGCGGCCGTCTCCTCCGTGGACATCTGCTCCCAGTGTCGCAGCACTACAACACTGCGCTGTTTCGGCGCGAGCACCTTCATGACATCCATCAGCAGGGCCCGGTCGGCGTGCTGCTCGGTGGAGTCGTCCACGGACGCGTCCGGCAGCTGCTCGGTCGGGACCTCCTCCAGCTTGCGCGCCCGCCACCACTCGGTCCGGGTGTTGATCATGACGCGGCGCAGATAGGCGTCGGCGAGCCGCTTGTCGGCGATGCCCTCCCAGCGGCCGTACGTGCGCACCAGCGCGGTCTGGAGCAGGTCCTGTGCGTCGACAGGGTCCGGAACCAGTCGGCGCGCGCTGCGCAGCAGCGCGTCCTGCCGGGTGCGGACGTACTCCTCGAATTCGAGCACCTCGCCCTGCGCCATGATCAACCGCCTCCGTTCCCCGTTCACTCCGGCTCGCGCCTGAAGTCCTGCGTCTTGCGTTCCCCGTATCCCCGGTGGTCTGCCGGGCACAGAAACGAAGTTAGGCAGTGGTTGTCACGGCGCTGTGCGAGCCAGCCTTCGGCTAGCAATCGGCTATCCGTCAGTTGTGTAACGGAAGGCGGTGAGGGGTAAGAGGGGTGATCACTATGTCCCTTTATGGGGCGCTTTGTCGTGATGAGTGCTCGGTAACGGGGAGGCGTTCGCCGTGATGTGACCGCCCGTCAGCTGAGCGGCAGTCGATACAGGCCGCCGGGCAGCGGCTCCACCAGACCGTCCGTGACGAGTCCGTCGAGCGCGCGGGCCCGCTGCACCGGCTCGTGCCACACCCGGTCCAGCGTCGCCTGCGGCACCGGCGCGTGCGCCTCGCGCAGGACCGCCAGCAGCTTGCCGCGCACCTGGCGGTCCGTCCCCGCGTACGTCTGTCCGCGTCGCGGCGGCCCCGCGTGCTCCGGCTTGCCCGCCAGCCGCCACGCGCACTGCGCCGCGATCGGGCAGCGCGCGCACCCCTCGTTCTTCGCCGTGCACACCAGCGCGCCCAGCTCCATGGAGGCGGCGGCCCAGCGTGCGGCCGTCGCCTCGTCCTTCGGCAGCAGCTCGCGCGCGAGCCTGCGCTCGGCGGCCGTCGTCGCGTTCGGCGGGTACTGCACCCCGGTCACCGCGCGCGCGAAGACCCGGCGCACATTCGTGTCCAGCACCGCGTGCCGCTGCCCGTACGCGAAGGAGGCGACGGCCGCGGCCGTGTACTCGCCGATCCCGGGCAGGGCCAGCAACTGCGCGTGGTCCGTGGGTACGTCCCCGCCGTGCCGCTCCGTTATGGCCACCGCGGCGCCGTGCAGCCGCAGGGCCCGGCGCGGATAGCCGAGCCGGCCCCAGGCGCGCACCGCCTCGCCCGGCGCCTCCTTGGCGAGATCGGCCGGGCGCGGCCAGCGGGCCAGCCACTCCTCGTAGACGGGCAGCACCCGGCTGACCGGGGTCTGCTGGAGCATGAACTCGCTGACCATCACACCCCACGGACCCGCCTGCGGGCGGCGCCAGGGGAGGTCGCGGGCATGGGTGTCGAACCAGGCGATCACGGGGGTGTGGAGCTTCTCAGTCATGGCCTTCCGATCCTGCCACGCCTGGGCGGGCAGGGTGGGTGACGGCACGATCACCGAGCGTACCGAAACGTGAAGAACCCTGACTGTTACGGCAGTTACCGGGATGATGATCCGGAAAAGTTGGTACCGGAGCGGCGGGTGGCACAAGACAGCGCGCCGTTCTCTCGTAAGGTTTGGGCCGTGGGATCTCTGCGCAATCCGGTCGGGCCGCTTCCCTCCTCCATCTACTGGCGAAGGAGGGCCGTCATGCTGGCCGTGGTCGCCGTGCTGGCGCTGGTGATCACACTGGTCGTCACCGCCGGCGGCGGAGGCGGCAAGAAGAACAGCGGCGCGTCCAACGGCAAGAATCCCGCGAACACCATCACGCCGGGCCCTTCCTCGTCCGGGCCCGCGATCAGCCAACACCCGGGCGGGCGCGACGAGTCGAGCGGCGGCAGCAGCGCGGGCGACTCCGGGTCGGGCGGCGACGGCGGTTCCGGCTCCGTGGACTCCTCCGGCGGCTCGGGGTCCGGCGGCGGCTCGTCCTCGGGCGGGGCGGGCGGCGGTACGGTCGTCGCGGGCGACGCGCTCCCGGCGTCCTCCTCGCTGCCCAACTGCACGTCCTCCGCAGTGGCGTTGAGCCTGAAGAGCCTGCACAACTCCTACTCGCCGGACCAGACGCCGACCTTCGAACTCACCGCGAAGAACAGCTCCTCGGCCGACTGCAAGATCGATCTCGGGCCGAAGAACGCGGTGTTGACCATCACGCCGTCGTCCGGCAGGGACGCGTTGTGGACGTCGTCCGACTGCCCCAAGGGCGCGGCGAGCCTCGTCTTCCGGGTGCCGGCGGGGCAGAGCATCACGTACAGGGTGACGTGGGACCGCAAGCCGAGCGCCGCGCAGTGCGCGACGCCTGCGGCGGGCTCGGCGAAGGCGGACACGTATCTGCTGGAGGCCAGCACCCCGGGCTTCGGCAAGCAGCAGGCTTCGTTCGTGCTGTCGGCTGATTGACGCGTGACAGCTCGGGTGGGGCTGTCGTCGGGCGGCTGCGGGTTCGTCGTGGTTGTTCGCGCCCACGCGGCGGAGCCGCATATCGATGCGGCCCCGCGCCCCTGACGGGGCGCGCTAGACGTACCGCTCCAGAATGGAAGACTCCGCCAGCCGCGACAGGCCCTCGCGCACGCTCCGGGCGCGGGCCTCGCCCACGCCGTCCACGGTCTGGAGGTCGTCGACGCTCGCGGCGAGCAGCTTCTGCAGGCCGCCGAAATGCTCCACCAGCCGGTCGATGATCGCGCCCGGCAGCCGCGGGACCTTGGCCAGCAGCCGGAAGCCCCGTGGGGAGACCGCCGAGTCCAGCGTCTCGGGGGACCCGGTGTAGCCCAGCGCACGTGCCACCGTGCCCAGTTCGAGCAGCTCCCCGTGGGTCAGCGCGTCCAGCTCGGACAGCGCCTCCTCGACCGTGCGGGAGCGCTTCGCCGTCGGCTCGGGGACATAGTCCCGCACGACCAGCTCGCGGTCCGGCTCGACGCCCGCGATCAACTCCTCCAGCTGGAGGGCCAGGAGGCGGCCGTCGGTGCCCAGTTCGACCACGTACTCGGCGATCTCGGTGGCGATGCGGCGGACCATCTCCAGCCGCTGGGCGACGGCGGAGACGTCCCGGACCGTCACCAGGTCCTCGATCTCCAGCGCCGACAGCGTGCCCGCCACCTCGTCCAGGCGGAGCTTGTACCGCTCCAGCGTGGCCAGCGCCTGGTTCGCACGGGACAGGATCGCCGCCGAGTCCTCCAGGACGCGGCGCTGACCGTCGACGTACAGGGCGATCAGGCGCATCGACTGGGAGACGGAGACCACGGGGAAGCCGACCTGCTTGCTCACCCGGTCCGCCGTACGGTGCCGTGTGCCCGTCTCCTCCGTCGGGATCGTCGGGTCAGGCACCAGCTGCACGCCCGCGCGCAGGATCTTCGACAGGTCCGACGAGAGCACGATGCCGCCGTCCAGCTTGCACAGCTCGCGCAGCCGGGTCGCGGTGAACTCCACGTCCAGCACGAAACCGCCCGTGCACATCGCCTCGACCGTCTTGTCCGAGCCGAGGACGATCAGCCCGCCGGTGTTGCCGCGCAGCACGCGCTCAAGGCCGTCGCGCAGGCCCGTACCGGGAGCCACGGCGCTCAGCGAGGCGCGCATCAGGCCATCGGAACCGGCACTCCCACCGATCTTTCCGGGAGCTGCTGCCCGGTCGTTGGCTGCCACTGCACTCCTCCGGTCGCAGGTTCTGACGCGCCCCCGCACCCGTACTCTGTTCGCACGGACGGGCGAGACCTGGGCAAAGTCTACCGGCGCTCCTCCGCCTCCCGCGGGGCCTCCCGGCGACGCGAGCGCGGCAGGACCCGCAGCGCGTCCCCCATGTCCGCCACTTCCAGGACCTTCATGCCGGGCGGCACCTTGCCCGGATCGGTCGGCACGAGCGCGTGCGTGAAGCCCAGCCGGTACGCCTCGGCGAGCCGGCGCTGCACGCCCGTGACCCGTCTGACCTCGCCCGCGAGGCCCACCTCGCCGATGGCCACCAGGTTCTTCGGCAGCGGGGTGTCGCTCGCGGCGGAGGCGAGCGCCAGCGCGATGGCGAGGTCGGCGGCGGGCTCGGACAGCTTCACCCCGCCCACCGTCGCCGAGTAGATGTCCCGCTTGCCGAGCGCGCTGATCCGCCCGCGCTGCTCCAGCACCGCCAGCATCATCGACACCCGGGAGGTCTCCAGGCCCGAGGTCGTCCGGCGCGGGGAGGGGATCTGGGAGTCGACGGTCAGTGCCTGCACCTCGGCCACCAGCGGGCGGCGGCCCTCCAGGGTGACGGTCAGGCAGGTGCCCGGCACCGGCTCGGCCCGCCGGGTCAGGAACAGGCCGCTGGGGTCGGCCAGGCCGGTGATGCCCTCGTCGTGCAGCTCGAAGCAGCCGACCTCGTCCGTGGCGCCGTAGCGGTTCTTCACCCCGCGCACCAGGCGCAGGCGCGCGTGCCGGTCGCCCTCGAAGTGCAGGACGACGTCCACGAGGTGTTCGAGGAGGCGGGGGCCCGCGATCGCACCGTCCTTCGTGACGTGGCCCACGAGGAGCGTGGACATGCCGCGCTCCTTGGAGGCGCGGATGAGCGCCCCGGCCACCTCCCGCACCTGAGCCATGCCGCCGGGCGCACCCTCGATCTGAGGGGAGGCCACCGTCTGCACCGAGTCCAGGATCAGCAGGGACGGCTTCACCTCGTCCAAGTGGCCGAGGACGGCGGCCAGATCGGTCTCGGCGGCCAGATACAGCTCGTCGTGCAGCGCGCCGATGCGGTCCGCGCGCAGCCGCACCTGGCTCGCCGACTCCTCGCCCGTGACGTAGAGCGTGCGGTGCTCGGCGCTCGCGGACTTGGCGGCCACGTCCAGCAGCAGGGTGGACTTGCCGACGCCGGGCTCGCCCGCGAGCAGCACGACCGCGCCGGGCACCAGGCCGCCGCCGAGCACCCGGTCCAGCTCGGGCACGCCGGTCGTGCGGGCGGTGGCCTGGCGGCCGTCGACCTGGCCGATGGGCAGCGCGGAGTTCGTGACGCGGCCCGGTGCCGTCGTACGGACCGCGGGCGCGCCGTACTCCTCGACGGTGCCCCACGCCTGGCATTCGGGGCAGCGGCCGAGCCACTTGGCCGTCTGCCAGCCGCACTCCGTGCAGCGGTAGGACGGGCGGTCCTTGGTGGTCTTGGTACGGGCAGCCATGCGGAAACCGTAGCCCGCGGCACTGACAACCGGTCCCGGGACCGGGCCACGGACGCTTCCGGACCGGGCCGCGGACCTCCCCGAGTCGCGCAACAAAGGGTTCCTGTCCCCTTATGAGGGATCGTTTCACCCGTACGGATTAAAAGAGCTCAAGGATAAAGAAGGGGCGCTCCGGGGCCGCCTACGGTCGCACAGGTGATGAGCAGCAGTCCGGAGACCACGACCCGCACCACCGGAGCGCACCGGACGCACCACGCGGCGCGCGAAACACGTGAGGCACGCGAGGAGCGGGAGGGGCGCGACCGCGCCGCCGCGCGTACCCTCGCCCACCGCGTGCCGACGCGCTACGAGCCGTATCTGGACGGACTGTTCACCTACTGCCTGTCGGTGCTCTGCGACCACGACGCCGCCACCGCCGCCCTCCGCGACGTCCTCGCCCTGGCCGAGCGGCGCGCGCACCGCGTCCCGGAGGCCGCGGCCGACCGCAGGGCCTGGCTGTACGCACTGGCCCGCTGGGCGTGCCTGCGCGGGCTGACCGAGGCCAAGCAGAAACGTCAGGCCACCCACGCGGCGGGCCGCGCGGCGCCGGCCGGAGCGGGCGGGGCGGCCGCGGGCGAAGCCGGCGGGACCGCGGGGAAAGGAGCCGGGGGGAAAGGGGCCGCCGGCGCGGCGGCGGGACAGGGTTCCGATCCGGCCCTCGCCCCGGAGACCCAGGAGCAACGGCGCCGCGAACTCGCCCTGCTGGCCTGGCCGGAGGCCGCCGGCACCACCCCGGAGCAGCGCGAGGCCCTGGAACTCGCCGTCCGCCACCACCTCGGCGCCCACGAGGTCGCCGCCGTCCTCGGCATGGCGGTCGCCGCCGCGCGCGAGCTGCTCGCCTCCGCCGCCTGCGAGGTCGAGCGCACCCGTGCGGCCCTGGCCGTGGTCGAGGCCGGCGGCTGTCCGAGCGTGGCCCACCTCACCGGCGACAGCCGGCTCGTCCTGAGCACCGCGCTGCGCCGCGAGCTGGTCCGGCACGTCGACGACTGCCCGCGCTGCCGCCGCACCGCCGAGCGCGCCGCCGCCCCCGGGCGCTGGCCCGGCACCACGGTCACCCCCGCCGAGCTGCCCGTCCTGGAGGCACCCCGCGCGGACCTGCACAGGGCGTTCGCGCACCACGCACGCGCGCGTGGCGCCGGCGTGCCCCGGTTCGACCGGCGCGGCTTCCCGATGGACCCCAAGGACCGCGCGGCCCGCCGCGACCGGCTCCGCGCGCGTGCCGTGACGACGACGGTCGTCGCCACGGTGGTCGCCGCCCCCGTCCTGGCCCTGTGGGCCGCCTACCGGGGTGCTCCCACGGCGGAGGGCGAGGGCCGCTCGCCCTCCACGAGCGAGGCGCAAGGTCCCGACGCCCTCGCCGACGCCCCGGGCGGCGGCTACGAGAACGCGGGGAACGCCAGCGTGCAGCCCGGCGCCCACGTCGGCAGGAACGGTAAGGCGGACGTCTCGGTGGAGGTCGTCAGCGTCACCGGAGCGGGGCGGCAGGGCGCCGGCCACCTGGACGTGACCGCCGCCAACGACGGCGACACCACGCTGATCACCCTCGCGGCATCGGGCACCGCCCCGGTCCGCTGGTCCGCGTCCACCGCCGTCGGCTGGCTCTACCTCAGCCAGTCCTCGGGAACCCTCGCCCCCGGCCGGACGTCGACGATCAAGGTGTACGTCGACCACCTCCGCGAGCCCTCCGGCCACTGGCACGCACAGGTGGCGGTCGCCCCGGCGGCCACGGTGGTCACGATCGACGGCTACGGCACGGCCCCGACGCGCCCGACACCCCCCGCGCCCCCGCCGTCCTCCGCTCAGCCCGCCCCGCCGACCGCACCCCCCACGACCCGGCCCTCCACTCCGCCGTCCACCCCTCCGACCGCCCCGAGCCCCACACCGACGCCCCCGGCCTCGCCGTCACCGCCCCCGACAGCCTCCGGCAGCGCCACGCCGAGCCCGTCGGGCAGCTAGGGGTGGCGTTTGGATCATCCCGGCGTCGTGGGGTCTGGCACGCCCCGTCTGCGGCGTTGTCGTCACTCGCCGAATCCCCCACGCTCGGCTTCGCTCGCGCGGGAGGGGCCCCACGACCCCGCTCGGGTCGGCCGATCCGCACCGTTCGTCACAGCCGGCCTGATCCAAACGCCACCCCCTCGGGGATGCCGGTGGCGTTACGGGGCCGGGTCGGCGGGGTGGGGGGCGACCAGTGGCAGCTGCGAGGCCAGCCGCGCTTCGCACAGCTCGACGAGACGGTCGTACCCCGCCTTGCCCATCAGCTCGGTCAGCTCGGGCCGGTAGGACACGTACACCGGCTCGCCCGCGCCGTGCGCCGACGTCGCCGAGGTGCACCACCAGTGCAGGTCATGGCCGCCCGGACCCCAGCCCCGGCGGTCGTACTCCCCGATGGACACCTGGAGCACGCGCGTGTCGTCGGGCCGGTCGATCCAGTCGTACGTCCGCCGGATCGGCAGCTGCCAGCACACGTCCGGCTTGGTCTCCAGCGGCTCCCGGCCCTCCTTCCGCGCCAGGATGTGCAGCGAGCAGCCCGCGCCGCCCGCGAAGCCGGGCCGGTTCTGGAAGATGCACGAGCCCTGGTACGGCCGGGTCTGCCGGGACCCCTCCTCGTCCTTCGACACCCAGCCGTTCCGCGTGCCCTCGGCGTGGTGCTGCCAGATGTCCGGAGTGAGCCGCGCCACATGCTCGGCGACCCGCTTCTCGTCGTCCTCGTCGGAGAAGTGCGCGCCCAGCGAGCAGCACCCGTCGTCCGCGCGGCCCGCCTGGATGCCCTGGCAGCCGCTGCCGAAGATGCAGTTCCAGCGAGAGGTGAGCCATGTCAGATCACAGCGGAAGATCTGCTCGTCGTCCGCCGGGTCAGGAAACTCCACCCACGCGCGCGCGAAGTCGAGCCCCTTCTCGTCGCTCGCCTTCGCGGCCTGATCGGACGTCTTGGACTTCTTGGACTTCTTCGACATGGACGACGCCTTCGCCTGCGCGGACTCCCCATCCTTCAATGCCTTGGAGGATTTGGGGTCCTTCGCCTTTTTCGTCTTTGGCACATGACCAGGGTAAGTGGCCGACGCCCGCTCCGGGGTCCGTCGACCGCGGATCTGGCAGTAGCGTTCCGTATATGAGACTCGGTGTCCTGGATGTGGGTTCGAACACGGTGCATCTGCTGGTGGTGGACGCCCACCCCGGCGCGCGCCCGCTGCCCGCGCATTCGCACAAGGCCGACCTTCGGCTCGCCCAACTCCTCGACGACAGCGGTGCCATCGGCGACGACGGCATCCACCGGCTCGTCGCCGTCGTACAGGACGCCCTCCAGGCCGCCGAGGACAAGGGCGTCGAGGACCTGCTGCCGTTCGCGACCTCCGCGGTCCGCGAGGCGGTCAACGCCGACGACGTCCTCGCGCGCGTGGAGGCCGAGACCGGCGTACGACTCCAGGTCCTCAGCGGCGCCGAGGAGGCCCGCCTCACCTTCCTCGCCGTACGCCGCTGGTTCGGCTGGTCGGCGGGGAAGCTGCTGGTCCTGGACATCGGCGGGGGCTCCCTGGAGATCGCCTACGGCATAGACGAGGAGCCGGACGCCGCCGTCTCCCTGCCGCTCGGCGCCGGCCGGCTCACCGCGGGCTGGCTGCCCGGCGACCCGCCCGCCGCCGAGGACATCCGCGCCCTGCGCCGCCATGTGCGCACGGAGATCGCCCGCTCCGTCGGCGAATTCAGCCGCCTCGGCACCCCCGACCACGTGGTCGCCACCTCCAAGACCTTCAAGCAGCTCGCCCGCATCGCCGGCGCCGCCCGCAGCGCCGAGGGCCTCTACGTCCAGCGCGAGCTCAAGCGCGAGTCCCTGGAGGCCTGGGTCCCCCGGCTGGCCTCCATGACCGCGGAACAGCGCGGCGAACTGCCCGGAGTCTCGGAGGGCCGCGCCGGCCAGCTGCTGGCGGGCGCCCTGGTCGCCGAGGGCGCGATGGATCTCTTCGGCGTGGAGAGCCTGGAGGTCTGCCCGTGGGCCCTGCGGGAGGGCGTGATCCTGCGACGCCTGGATCACATGGGATCCGCATAGCGCTCCGTAAGGGGCGCGGGGCTGTGCCGATGTGCGGCTCCGCCGCATGAGCGCGAGCAACCCACCACACACCCGCACCCGCACCCGCCCGAATGGCAAAGCTCACAACGGCGAATGGGCACCAAACACCGGAGCCACTCCACCCCTTAAGGTGGCACCCGTGGCTGAACCCAGGGACGTCCCCGTCGCGCTGTCGACAGCCTCCGTCTACCCGGAGTCCACGGCGACGGCCTTCGAGATCGCCGCGCGCCTCGGGTACGACGGTGTCGAGGTCATGGTGTGGACCGACCCGGTCAGCCAGGACATCGAGGCGCTGCGCCGCCTGTCGGACTACCACGGCATCCCGGTCCTGGCCGTGCACGCCCCCTGTCTGCTGATCACCCAGCGGGTCTGGTCGACGGACCCCTGGGTCAAGCTCCAGCGGGCCCGGGCGGCCGCCGAGAAGCTGGGTGCCTCCACCGTCGTCGTCCACCCGCCCTTCCGCTGGCAGCGGCAGTACGCGCGCGACTTCGTCGACGGGATCTGGCGGATGGCGGACGAGACGGACGTACGGTTCGCGGTCGAGAACATGTACCCGTGGCGCTACCGCGACCGCGAGATGCTCGCGTACGCCCCCGACTGGGACGTCACCCAGCACGACTACCGGCACTTCACGGTCGACCTCAGCCACACGGCGACGGCCCGCACCGACGCGCTGGAGATGGTCGGCCGCATGGGCGACCGGCTCGGCCACGTCCACCTGGCCGACGGCAGGGGTTCCGCCAAGGACGAGCACCTGGTGCCCGGCCGCGGCACCCAGCCCTGCGCCGAGCTGCTGGAACACCTCGTCCTCTCCGGTTTCGACGGCCATGTCGTGATCGAGGTCAACACCCGCCGGGCGATGTCCGGCGCCGAGCGCGAGGCCGATCTCGCCGAGGCCCTGGCCTTCACCCGCAAACACCTGGCCTCGGCGGTACGGGTGCCCCGGCGATGAGCGAGAAGCAGCCCCCAGCGGGATCCCCGGCCGAGCCCCCCACCGGCCCCTCCGCCGAGCCCCCCACCGGCCCCTCCGCCGGACCTCCCACCGGCCCCTCCGCCGGACCTCCCACCGGCTCCTCCACCGGCCCCTCCGCGGCGGACGAACCGCCCGCCCGCCGACGGGGCCGTCCCCCGCGCACGGAGTCCGCCGGCACCCGCGACCGCATCCTCGGCGCGGCCCGCGAGGAGTTCTCCGAGCGCGGCTACGAGAAGACCTCCGTCCGCGGCATCGCCAAGGCGGCCGGCGTCGACTCCGCGCTGGTCCACCACTACTTCGGCACCAAGGAGCAGGTCTTCGAGGCGGCCGTCGCGGTCGCCTTCGCGCCCGCGCTGAACGCCCCCGACGCGGTGGCCGCCGGCTCCCTGGAGGGGATGGGGGAGCGGCTGACCCGCTTCGTCTTCGGCGTCTGGGAGAACCCCACGTCCCGTACCCCGCTGCTGGCCATCCTCCGCTCGGCCGTCAACAACGACACCGCGGCCGCCGTGTTCCGCCGCCTGATCGCCACCCAGCTGATGCGCCGGATCGCCGCCCAGGTGGACCTGCCGGACCGGGAGCTGCGCGCCGAGCTGGCCGCCGCCCAGCTGGTGGGCGTGGCGATGATGCGCTACGTGATCAAGCTGGAACCGCTGGCGTCGGCGGACCTGGAGCAGATCGTCGCCCGCGTCGCCCCCGTCGTACAGCACCACCTCACGGACGGGTGAGACGCACCGACGGGTGAAATGGGCGTCCCGTATTCCGGACAACCATGTCCATCCCTTGGAGCGTCGGCGTAGGCTCATAGGCAGCCAGAACTCTCTGGACACTCTCTGGACGCAGAACCAGAAGGTCACTGAAGGAGCGAGCGACGATGCCCGAGCTGAGGTCCCGCACAGTCACCCACGGCCGCAACATGGCGGGCGCCCGCGCCCTGATGCGCGCCTCCGGTGTACCCGGTGCGGACATCGGCCGGAAGCCGATCATCGCGGTCGCGAACTCCTTCACCGAGTTCGTGCCGGGCCACACCCACCTCCAGCCGGTCGGCCGGATCGTCAGCGAGGCGATCACGCAGGCGGGCGGCATCCCGCGCGAGTTCAACACGATCGCGGTCGACGACGGCATCGCCATGGGCCACGGCGGCATGCTGTACAGCCTGCCCTCCCGCGACCTGATCGCGGACTCGGTGGAGTACATGGTGGAGGCCCACTGCGCCGACGCCCTGGTCTGCATCTCCAACTGCGACAAGATCACCCCGGGCATGCTGATCGCCGCCCTGCGCCTCAACATCCCGACCGTCTTCGTCTCCGGCGGCCCGATGGAGTCCGGCCGGGCCACGCTGGTCGACGGCACGGTCCGCACGCTCGACCTGGTCGACGCGATCTCCGACGCCGTCAACGACAAGATCTCCGACGAGGACATCCTCCGCATCGAGGAGAACGCCTGCCCGACCTGCGGCAGCTGTTCCGGCATGTTCACCGCCAACTCGATGAACTGCCTGACCGAGGCCATCGGCCTCTCCCTCCCGGGCAACGGCTCGGTCCTCGCCACCCACACCGCCCGCCGCCGCCTCTACGAGGACGCGGCGCGCACGGTCATGGACCTCACCCGCCGCTACTACGAGCAGGACGACGACTCCGTCCTCCCCCTCAACATCGCCACCTTCCAGGCCTTCGAGAACGCCATGGCCCTGGACATCGCGATGGGCGGCTCCACCAACACGATCCTGCACCTGCTGGCCGCCGCCCAGGAGGCGGGAGTCCCCTTCGGCCTGGAGCAGATCGACGCCGTCTCGCGCCGGGTGCCGTGCCTGGCGAAGGTGGCTCCCAACGTCGCGAAGAACCGCACGTACTACATGGAGGACGTGCACCGCGCCGGCGGCATCCCCGCCCTGCTCGGCGAGCTGCACCGCGCGGGCCTGCTCAACGAGGACGTGCACGCGGTCCACAGCCCGTCCCTGGCCGACTGGCTGAAGACCTGGGACGTCCGCGGCGGCTCGCCCTCCCCGGAGGCGGTCGAGCTGTGGCACGCGGCCCCGGGCTGCGTCCGCTCCGCCGAGGCCTTCTCGCAGTCCGAGCGCTGGGAGTCCCTGGACGACGACGCCGAGGGCGGCTGCATCCGCTCCGCCGAGCACGCGTACTCCAAGGACGGCGGCCTCGCGGTCCTCAAGGGCAACCTCGCGGTCGACGGCTGCGTGGTGAAGACGGCCGGCGTGGACGAGTCGATCTGGACCTTCGAGGGCCCGGCGGTCGTCTGCGAGTCCCAGGAGGAGGCCGTCCAGCGCATCCTCACCCACGAGGTCAAGGACGGCGACGTCGTCGTCATCCGCTACGAGGGCCCCAAGGGCGGCCCCGGCATGCAGGAGATGCTCTACCCGACCTCGTACCTGAAGGGCCGCGGCCTCGGCAAGACCTGCGCCCTGATCACCGACGGCCGCTTCTCCGGCGGCACCTCGGGTCTCTCCATCGGCCACGCCTCCCCCGAGGCGGCCTCCGGCGGCACCATCGCCCTGGTCCAGGACGGTGACCGCATCCGCATCGACATCCCGAACCGCACCATCGAGCTGCTGGTCGACGAGGCCGAACTGGCGCGCCGCGAGCAGGCGCTGAACGGCGCCTACGCCCCCCGGAACCGCGAACGCAAGGTCTCGGCCGCCCTGCGCGCCTACGCCGCCATGGCGACCAGCGCGGACAAGGGCGCGGTGCGCGACGTGACCAAGCTGGCGTGACCGAGCCGGGCTGAGCCCTCGTACGAAAGGCCGCGTACGAAAGGCCGCGTACGAACGGCCGCCTACGCACGACACGGAAAAGGGGCCGCTCCCGGTGGGGCGGCCCCTTCGCATGCCGGTACGGCTCACCACCCGGCCGGATCACGCGCGTCCACCCCGAACACGGTTCCGTCGGGGGCACCGGCGTAGACGTGACCGCCGACGACCACAGGCGCCGGCAGGTCGGCGGTGACCACGCCCGCGTCGGCGCCGAGCCGCGCCGGAGTCTGCCCGACGAGGCGCCCGCCGCGCGCGTCGACGGCCAGCAGGCGCCCGTCGGCCGCGGTGAAGTAGACATGCGCGCCGTCGGACACGGGGGCCGAACCGCGGCTGACGGACGTCTCCAGATGCCAGAGCGGCTTGCCTGCGGCCAGGTCGACGGCCTCCAGCGCGCCCCCCGCGGACAGCAGGTACACCGTGTCGTCGTACACGGTGGCCTGCGGTGACAGGCGTGGGACCGGCAGCGCCACCCGACGCGACGTCTTCGCGGCCGGGGTGTAGCGGACCACGGCGTTCGTGGCCGCGGAGGCCGTGTCGACGGACAGGAGGAACAGGGAGCCGCCCTGGCTGCCCACGGGTTCCAACACCCCGTTCAGCGTCGTCTCCCACCGCACCGCGCCGGTCTCGGGATCCACGGCGGCCACGCGCGTGTGCGTCCCGTCCGGGGACAGGCCGGTCGCGTACGCCACCGGATCCCCGGGGAACGAGGCGAGGGAGGGCGTACTGAACCCGGGCAGACGCCGGTGCCACGTCGTACGGCCCGACCTGCCGTCCACACCGCTGACCGTCCCGTCGGCGCCCGCGATCAGGGCCGTGGCGCCGGCGTACCGGACCGTCGTTCCGCGCGGCAGACGCCGACTCCACGCCTGGCCGCCGGAGCGCGGGTCGCGCGCCGTCAGCAGGGAGGCGCCGGCCGTGCAGAACTGCACGAGGGAGTCGGCCAGCACCGGCGGTCCGCAGACGGGCTCGGCAGCGGTGGAGCGGCGCCACAGGAGCTTTCCGTCGCCGGGGGAGAGGGCGAAGGCGGCACCGGTCCGCGCGCAGAACACCGTCCCCGCCCCGTACGCACACTGCGGCATCCCCGTGGCCCCGGGCGCCGGCTCGGTGTGCCAGGAGCTGAACGCGGCGGCCCTGGTGTGCGGGCTCGTACCGGCCGGCCGGGGACCGGCGCCCCCGATCAGCTGGACCGAGGCCAGTGCGGCGGCCACGACGAGCGCGAGCGCCCCGGCGCCCACGGCCGCCCTCCTGCCGACCCGCCGCCCGACGCGCCCCCCGCCCACCGGCGTGGGCCGCGCTTCGACACCGGACCGTTCCTCGGTACCGGACCGCTCCTCGGCAGGGGACCGCGGGTCCGCCGCCCCGCCGCCCGTACGCTGCGCCGGTATGAACGCCTGCGTGTCGTACGAGGCCGCCACCGACCGCAGTTCCTGCATCAGTTCGTCGGGCGTCGGCCGGTCCTCGGGCTCCTTGGCGAGACAGCGCAGCACCAGTGCGGCGATCCCTTCCGGCACCCCGGTCAGATCGGGCTCGTCGTGCACCACCTGATAGGCGACGACGTACGGGCTGTCCGAGTCGAACGGCCCGCGCCCGGTGGCCGCGTGCACCAGCACCGACCCCAGCGCGAAGATGTCCGCCGCCGGTCCCACCTCCCGCGGCCGCCGGAACTGCTCGGGCGCCATGAAGGGCGGCGTACCGATCAACTTGCCGGTCTCGGTGCGCAGTTCACTGTCCTTCGGCCGCGAGATGCCGAAGTCGATGACTTTGGGCCCGTCCTCGGCCAGCAGCACGTTGCTCGGCTTCAGATCCCGGTGCACGACGCCGACCCGGTGGATGTCGCGCAGGGCCTCGGCGAGCCCGGCCATCAGCCGCCGCAACTGCGCCGCCGGCATCGGCCCGTTCCGTTTGACGTGCTCGGAGAGCGTGGGACCGGGGATGAACAGGGTGGCCATCCACGGCCGTTCGGCCTCCGGATCGGCATCGACGACGGGCGCGGTGAAGGCACCGCTCACCCGCCGGGCCGCGGCCACCTCCTGCCGGAAGCGTCCCCTGAACTCTGGATCCCTGGCGAACTCGGCGTGTACGACCTTCACCGCGAGCTTCAGCCCGGAGGTGCTGCGCGCCAGATGGACGACACCCATGCCACCGGACCCGAGCGAGGACTCCAGGCGGTAGTGGCCGGCGTACTCGGGAAGTTCCGCTTCCGCACCGGCCCCCGTGTCTCTCCGTGGCGCCATGGGACCACCCCCGTGCTGTTCGTCCGCGCGCGCGACGCACGGAGCCTAGTCGATGACTCGTGCGAGACAGAGGCGGCTTGCTAGCCTGCGCGCGCGAGTCGCGCACACCTGTGCTGCGGCTCGATCACGGGGATGACCGACGCCCATGGTGGCCATGGGCTCAACGGGGAGGATTCACATGGCTGTTGACAATGCCGAGGAGACCGAGAGCGGCGCCGTCAGCGACGCGCTGGCTGCGGAGGCTGCCGTCCGCACGTACGCGGTCGCCCCGGGTGTTCGCCTGAACGTCCGCGGCGGCCCGGGCACCAGCTACGGGATCGTCCGCGTGCTGCCCGAGAACACCCGAGTCCCGATCTTCTGCCAGTCCCCGGGCACGACGGTCTCCGGCCCGTACGGCACGACGAACATCTGGGACAACATCGACAACGGCGAATACGTCTCCGACGCCTACGTCCAGACCGGCAGCAGCGGCTACGTCGCCTCACGCTGCGGCTGACCCCACCGGAGCCCGCCCCCACCCGGCGCCGTACCCGTTCGCCATAATCGTTCCTGTGAGCGACGAAACCGGCACCCCGGACATCCCGGCGGGCTCCTCGGGCGGTACGTCCGCCGAGGGCGGCGGCCCCCGCCCCGAGCCCCTGCGCTTCTTCGGCACCTCCTGGGTCAACCACGACGACGGCTACGCGGCCCGCCGCGCCGGCGTCGCCGTCGGCTCCCTCGCCGCGGCCGTCGCCTCCTGTCTGGTGCTCCGCTTCGCCTACGACGGCATCCGCATCGCCGACACCGGCTCCTTCGTGACCGTGCTGGTCATCGCCATGTTCGCGATCTGCAGCGCGCTCGCCTTCCGCAACACCTGGGAGGGCTTCGGCAAGCGGCACGACCCGCAACGCCAGGCCTCCCTGCGCGGCCTCCTCGCCGTCGGCTTCGTCGGCTCCCTCCTCGCCTACTTCTTCCGCTCCCTCAGCGAGGCCCCCGGCGAGAAGCTCCACCGCGAGGAGTACGACACGGCCCGCGAAGCCCACGAACGCCGCACCGCCCGCCGCACCGGCAACCCGTCGAAGAAAAAACGCCGCAAGTAAAGCCCCCACGCGTGCGTGCGGCTTGGCCCCTGGGCCCCGGCGCCCGCTACGGCGCACCCGGCCGGAAGCCGCACCCGCCCGCGCGGGGGTTCCGCCCCTGCGGCCTGGTGCCTGCTGCGGCGGACCCGGGCCCGACGCGCCCCCGCCCGCGCGGGGCTTCGCCCCTGCGGGCCGTTGACCGCCGCGGCGCAGCCAGGCCCGGAGGGCCGACCCGGCGGGACGTCGCACGCGCCCGCGTGGAGCTCCGCCTCCACGTCCCGTTGACCACCGCCGCTCCCAGACCGGGTGTCGCAGCCCGCCCCGCCCCCGTACTCGCTCCCCGCCCCGCCCGAGCCCTCCACACCAGCCCGAAACCCCCCGCACCCGCCTCTCGCGTCGACCACCATGGCCGTATGACCACGACGCCCTCCCCCTCGCACGCCCTCCGCGCCCGCTCCTTCAACGCCGCGGCCGCCCAGTACGCCGCGCACCGCCCCTCCTACCCGCCCGCGCTCTTCGACGCCGTCGAGGACGTGGCCGGCCGCTCGCTCACCGGTGCCAAGGTCGTGGACGTCGGCGCCGGCACCGGCATCTCCACCGCCCTCCTGCACGACCGCGGCGCCGACGTCCTCGCGGTCGAGCCCGGCGAGGGCATGGCCGCCGAGTTCCGCCGCAGGCTGCCGCACATCCCGATCGTGCGCGGCAACGGCAACGCCCTCCCCGTCGCCGACGCCCACGCCGACTTCGTCACCTACGCCCAGGCCTGGCACTGGACGGACACCACCCGGTCGGTGCCGGAGGCCCTGCGCGTACTGCGGCCGGGCGGCGCGCTGGCGCTGTGGTGGAACACCGACGCGCTCGACGTCGAATGGATCGGCGAGGCCGCCGACCGCAAAGGCCGCCTGCTGGGCGTGGACTTCGCCGCCAAGAAGCGCCGGGCCCAGGGAAGCACCGACCTGGCCGACCCCAGCGGGCGCCTGGACTTCGTCCGCGAGGAGGTCCGCTGGAGCCGCCGCGTTCCGATCGACGCGCACCTCGCGAACGTCGGCAGCCACTCGGACTTCCTGGTGATGCCCGAGGACCGCAGGACCGCCTTCCTGGAGGAGGAGCGCGCCCATCTGCTGGAGGTCTTCCCGGACGGGACCGTCGAGGAGACCTACGACGTCCTCCTCCTCGTCGCCCTCAGGCTCTGATCCCCACGCCCCTTGACTCCACGGCCGCCCAGGCCAATTATTCATCGCATGATGAATAATGCGGTCCGGGCCGACGACCTCACCGTCGTCCGCGGCCGGCGCACCGTCCTGCACCAGCTCCGCTTCACCGTCCCGCCCGGCCGGATCACGGGCCTCCTCGGCCCCTCCGGCTGCGGCAAGTCCACCCTCATGCGCGCCGTCGTCGGCACCCAGGCCAAGGTCACCGGCACCCTGGACGTCCTCGGCCACCCGGCCGGCCACCCCGCCCTGCGCAGCCGCGTCGGCTACGTCACCCAGGCCCCCTCCGTCTACGACGACCTGACCGTCCGGCAGAACCTGGAGTACTTCGCCGCGATCCTCGACCCCGGCCGGGCCGCCGCCGAACGGCGCCACGCACACGTCACTCAGGCCCTCACCGACGTCGACCTCACCAGCGACGCCGACGCTGTCGCCGGCGCCCTCTCCGGCGGCCAGCGCGGCCGGGTCTCCCTCGCCGTCGCCCTGCTCGACGCCCCCGAACTCCTCGTCCTCGACGAACCGACCGTCGGCCTCGACCCCGTCCTCCGCCGCGACCTGTGGCGCCTCTTCCACCACCTCGCCGCCACCCGCGGCACCACCCTCCTCGTCTCCTCCCACGTCATGGACGAGGCCGAGCGCTGCCACCGCCTGCTGCTCATGCGCGAGGGCGAGATCCTCGCCGACGACACCCCCGACGCCCTGCGCATCCGCACCGGCACGGACACCGTCGAAGCGGCCTTCCTCCGCCTCGTGGACGAAGCCGCCGCGGCGTCACGCACCCAGGAGCCGACCCGATGAGCCCGACGAGCCCGATGAACTCGACGAACCCGATGAACCCGTTGAGTACGAACGCCCCTGTCACTCCCACGGCGGCCCCCACCGGCGCGCTCAACGCCTCCCGCACCGCCGCCACCGCCGCCCGGGTCCTGCACCAGCTCCGCCACGACCCGCGCACGATCGCGCTGATGATCCTCGTCCCCTGCCTGATGCTGGTCCTGCTGCGCTACGTCTTCGACGCGAGCCCCCGCACCTTCGACAACATCGGCGCCTCCCTGCTCGGCATCTTCCCGCTGATCACGATGTTCCTGGTCACGTCCATCGCCACCCTGCGCGAGCGCACCTCCGGCACCCTCGAACGACTCCTCGCCATGCCCCTGGGCAAGGCCGACCTCATCGCCGGCTACGCCCTCGCCTTCGGCGCCCTCGCGATCGTCCAGTCGGCCCTGGCCACCGGCCTCGCGGTCTGGGTCCTGGGCCTGGACGTGACGGGCTCGCCCTGGCTCCTCCTCCTGGTGGCCCTCCTCGACGCCCTGCTCGGCACGGCCCTCGGCCTCTTCGTCTCGGCGTTCGCGGCCTCGGAGTTCCAGGCGGTCCAGTTCATGCCGGCGGTGATCTTCCCCCAGCTCCTCCTCTGCGGCCTGTTCACGCCCCGCTCCGCCATGCACCCCGCCCTGACGGCCGTCTCCGACGCCCTCCCCATGTCCTACGCCGTCGACGCCATGAACCAGGTCCTCCACCACACCGACATGACGACCACCTTCGTGCGGGACGTCCTGATCGTCGCGGGCTGCGCACTCCTGGTCCTGGCCCTCGGGGCGGCGACACTACGCCGACGGACGGTGTGACCCCGCTGTTCCGCCCACCGGACGGCCACCCCCACCCCCCACTCCCCGGTGCCAGACTGACCCCCATGAGCCAGAAAGTCGCAGTCCTCGGCACCGGCAAGATCGGCGAAGCCCTGCTCAGCGGAATGATCCGCGCCGGCTGGGCCCCCGCCGACCTCCTGGTCACGGCCCGGCGCCCGGAACGCGCCGAGGAACTCCGCGCCCGCTACGGAGTCAACCCGGTCACCAACACCGAGGCCGCCAAGACCGCCGACACCCTGATCCTCACGGTCAAACCGCAGGACATGGGCGCCCTCCTGGACGAACTGGCCCCGCACGTCCCCGCAGACCGCCTGATCATCAGCGGCGCCGCAGGCATCCCCACTTCCTTCTTCGAGGAGCGGCTCGCGGCGGGCACGCCGGTCGTGCGCGTCATGACCAACACCCCCGCCCTCGTCGACGAGGCGATGTCCGTCATCTCCGCCGGCAGCCACGCCACCGCCGACCACCTCTCCCACGCCGAAGAGATCTTCGGAGCCGTGGGCAAGACGCTCCGCGTCCCCGAGTCCCAGCAGGACGCCTGCACGGCCCTGTCCGGCTCGGGTCCGGCGTACTTCTTCTACCTGGTCGAGGCCATGACCGACGCCGGCATCCTGCTCGGCCTGCCCCGCGACAAGGCCCACGACCTCATCGTCCAGTCCGCGATCGGCGCCGCCGTGATGCTGCGCGACAGCGGCGAGCACCCGGTCAAGCTCCGCGAGAACGTCACCTCCCCGGCGGGTACGACCATCAACGCCATTCGCGAGCTGGAGAACCACGGCGTCCGCGCCGCCCTCATCGCCGCCCTCGAAGCAGCCCGCGACCGCAGCCGCGAACTCGCCTCCGGCAAGAAGGACTGAACCTCACGGCAGCGAGTTGACACACCTCACCTCGATCCGTACTGTTCTCCGAGTTGTCCGACGTGAGCGCCGATCTAGGTCGGTCCCCGGACAGCCATTCCGCAAGTCCCAGCCACTCATCGTCGCTTCGGCGCCGACTTTTTTGGCGTGCGCATTTGCGAAATGAGGAATCCGCGTTCGAAAGGACGACGCCCCCGATTAGCTCGGGGGCAGGGAATCCGCTAAAGTCTCACTCGTCGGAACGGCCCAACAGCCGGGAAGACAAACCCCCCTGACTGGGAGTCAGACACCGAAAGGATCTGATAGAGTCGGAACCGCCGGAAAGGGAAACGCGAAGCGAAAGCGGAGCGGGAACCTGGAAAGCACCGAGGAAATCGGATCGAG